>DATKVV010000013.1:0-48698 GCA_035529895.1 Sedimentisphaerales bacterium | reverse complement strand
ACTCGGCCTCCGTAACATCGTTCATGTCACCGTACTTTACCCCTGCGTAACTGGCGGCCCCCCTGCCGTCTTCAAGACCCGCGTACAATTGCTGCGAGGCGTCATTGCCCGGGTCGCCATAGAAGTACAGCGTCAATATCTTTGTACCCGGAGCCGTCCAGTCACACGGGTCGGCGAATTTGCGGTAAATCTCGGAATACTTGGCGTACCCTTCGAAGTTATTGTTGTAGTCGAACCATATTGACTTCACCCCGCCGTGCACCAGGCATGCCGGCGCACTGACAAGCATAATCCACGACCCGGTCCCGTTCTCCACCCCATCTACCCACGTGTCATACAGGGTGTACTCGTCGTAGTCCTCCATGTCGTCGACACCAATAAAACCCTGCACCGTAAAACTCCAGACAGCACCTTTCTCGCGGTCGTCACGGTTGATCTCATCAATCCGCCAGCAATAGGTTCGGCCTCCTTCCAGCGGTTCGGGCGGGTCGTAGGTGGTCACTTCAAGGTCTTGTCTGCCCTTGTACACGCTCGAAGAGGTGTCGGCGTCGTTCACATCATCGAAATTGGTGCCGAGGTACACGTCGTGAGAGACCACGTATCCACCCGCTTGCCAGTCAAGAACCACGCCCGGATCCACATTCTCAGCGCCGTCCATTGGGCTTGGGTTGGAGGCAGGCTGCGGCCAGAGGGTGTCGAGGACGAGTCTATAATACGGCCGGCCGTTGCGCATGTGGACGCCAAAGACATCTATCTTGGTCGGCTGCTCGCTGCTGGAAGCGTCGGTCCAGGTGTACGTTGTGTCGTTGAGGGTAATGAGCATCTTGACACTGCTCGAAGAGAGCCGCTCAAGACTAATAGTGAGCAGCGACCACTCTCCCGGGGGCAGCTCAAAACCGGGGATGTAGTCCTCAAGCCCTTCGTTGATGGTCATAAGATTGCTGGAGCTCTGGGGCTTCTTGGCGAAATTGCCGGTCTTGTGGACTTCGCCGGTGCAGTCGACCCAGCGGGTGGGGTAGGCCTGCAAGTGCGGCCCAAAACGCCAGTTATAGCCTTTATAGCCGGCAAATATGGAGCTGGACGTGTCAAATCCGTCAGCGGTGATATATTCCCCGTCAGCCTGGAACAACCCGAAGCGAAAGTCACTGGTCCCGGCGATACAGGTTATGTCATCGTCGCAGTATATGCAGTTGTAGCAGGAGTCCGGGGGACAATCATCTTTACCGTCACTCATATAGAAGTAGGTGAGCTGAACCTTCTGGCCGACCTGACTGAGAGGCATATCGGGAAGTCGCGTAACATACTGCCCGCCCTTCTCGGGGAACCACTCTAACTGGCCCTGTTCGTTGACATACGGGCCGCGGGAGTAATTGGAATAGAACCATGTCAATCCGTTCCACCAGACGCCCTGGTCATCGTTGATGATTGTGTAGGTGTGCTGAACGGCCGCGGTCAGCTTAACATTAGCGCTGGGATTGGATAATGTCAGCTCGATCGTCTCATCAGGAATCTCTTTAAACGTATCGTCCACAATGGACAGTGGAACGTACTGTGTTGTGACGCCGGGGCTAAACTGGAGCGTGCCGCTTCCCAGCAGCGTATAATCCGCACCGCTGGCGGCCGTGCCGCCGGTGACCGCGTAATTTACCGTTGCCGTGGCGCCCAGAGTGGCAGACAAACTAACGGGGATATTGACAGTGGTTACATTTTCCAGGCCGCTGCTGGCAGCGGCCTCAAAACCCACACCGGGCCGGGAATCAAGAATTATGTACGTATGCATTTTCGTCTGGCCCAGCAGCAATCCAGCCCCGCCGGGATTTGACAATTCTACAATTACGGTCTCGTCATTTTCAGGCAAGCCGTCATTGGTAATGCCAAAGCTGATGGTTCTGCTGGTCTGACCGGGCAGGAAAGTCAACGTGCCCGGCGCCAGCGTGTAGTCCACCCCGCCCCCTGTCGCTGTCCCGCCTGTTGCTGCGTAATCCACCGTATAGGTTTGGCCGGGTTCAGCATTACTTAACGTAACCATCAAGGCCGCGGGGCTTACGCTTTCGGGAGCGCTGGAGGCCTCTGCCGCAAACTGCACCCGGCAATAGAGGATAACCGCGGTTATTTCGGTATAGCTGCCCTTGTTCTCGATGATTATCTGGTCGTAGCCCTCCGCCGGCTGGAGCCATCCCTGGGCGACCCAATTGGCCGGGTCGTAATAATCTGTGCCTACGGTAGTAACGCGCAATATACCGGCCCCCACATAGATGATGCCGTCGCGGTCGCCCCTGAACTCGATATCTCCGGAATGCACTATCCCGCCATTGATCCACATGCGATGTACGCCGCCGTCGTCATCGGGAAACTTCCACGTGCCGTCAACGGTAAATGTACCGCCGTTCATATAGATGTAGCCGTCGCCGCCCTGGCCCAGATTAAATCTGCCCGTACAGTGGAAACTGCCGCCGTTGACCTCAATAGTGGCATTCGAACCGTTCAAAGTAGATCCGTCCGCGCCGGTCACACTGCCGGTACTCTGGATGATATAATGGCACGCAATTGACATTGGTGCAGCGCATGTTTCGGCGCCGGTGATAGTAACGGTTTGCCCAGGCGTACAAGAGCATTGGGCGTATACCCCGCCGACAAATGCCATCTGAACAACAAGACACATCAAAAACGCTGGTTTTCTTAACATAGTACTCCTCTTTCCGAGAACGCAAGTCAAGTATAGTGATTAGAAATGGTAAAATGAGTGCGGAACCGGTTCCTTTCTCCCGAACATTATTATCCTGCCTTAGCGGCCCTTTTGCACGGACAATATTATAACACCCCGTGTCCCATAAGGCAAGCTTTATTTGGCCAGCAATAACGGTGCAACTGTGAATGGCGGTTCCTTAAGCCCCAAAAACTACGTTTTTCAGGGCTTAAACGCACTCCCAAACGCCTTAAGGAACCGCTATTCGGTGCAACTGTCAATTTGCCTGTGGGCCAATTGCTCTTGCGCACATAACAAGACGTCAGGGCTCGGAGGGTGGCCATGATAAGGACTTGAGGGGTTTTGGCTGTGTAGGGCTGCGGCCGGGGCAAAATCTTGGCCCGCCGAGTTTCTCTTAACGTTCCATAGCGACCGCCGGTCGTAAGTCCTGTCCTCAGAAAAAGATAAAAAATTTTCCTTCCTATCCCAATTTTTTCCAGAAAAGCTTTGACAGCACTGGACGGGGAATACTATAATGAATAATGTCCCACCAAGGGCACACCAAGCCCGGTTAGAGGTGGACCTATGATATTGGCCTTGTCCATTCGCTGTGGGCGAGGCTAATTTTTTTATGCGCACCGACGGTCATAGACCGTACCGGCCGAAACAGCTTCACCCTGTATCAAAATCGAGGGCTTGCCGTCAAGAGCACAATCCGAAGGACTGCGGATATTGTGTTATGGGACATTTTGCGACTTTTTGCAAAAAAGTATCCGGCCCGGATTGCCGAAAATAGAAAATAATTGACAGACTGTAAGTGGTGTTTGTATAATACCATTGTATTTGTATGAAAACATACAAATGCGACCCTGAGACGTCCCTGTGAATGGGGATGGTTACGGGATTATGGCAGGGTCATAAAACTTCGGTTGGTCCGGCTGCATTTCATTTGCGACCGGCTTGCCGGAGCGGCCCAGCGGCGCCATAATCGACCGGAATAACAATTGAGTGTTTATCAGGAAAGGTGAGACAAATGAGTACCGACTCTTCTTTGGCTGGTTCAGCCGGTCAATCCTCTATCAAAGCAGGCGCACAAATAATCGTTGACACTCTTATCGAACTGGGTGCGGACACCATCTTCGGCTATCCCGGCGGCGTGGTCCTGCCCTTGTTCGACCGGTTATACGATGCGCCGATAAGGTTCATAATTCCCCGGCACGAACAGGGGGGCTGTCACATGGCTGACGGTTATGCCCGGGCCAGCGGCAAAGTCGGCGTCGTAATTACCACCAGCGGTCCCGGCGCGTGCAATTTGACCACGGGGCTTGCCACGGCAATGATGGATTCGGTGCCGGTTGTTGCCCTGACGGGGCAGGTACGCACGGAGCTTATCGGAAACGACGCGTTTCAAGAGGCTGATAGTACCGGCATTACGCGTCCTGTCACCAAGTATAACTGCATCGTCAAAGACGTTAAAGACCTGGCACGGATAATTCACGAGGCATTTTACATTGCCTCCACGGGCCGCCAGGGGCCGGTGCTGATTGACATACCGGTTGACGTCTCGGTCGCCAAGTGCGCCACGGACTGTGTGGTAAAGATGAAGCTGCCCGGCTATCGGATACAGGCTAAAGGGCACAAAAGACAAATATCAATGGTCGCCAAGGCAATTAACGAATCCGAACAGCCGGTGCTTTACGTGGGCGGCGGTATAATCAGTGCAAACGCAGGCGAAGAGCTGAGGGCCCTGGCTGAGAAAGCCCATCTGCCGGTAACAATGACGCTCTTAGGGCTGGGCAGTTACGACCAGAACAAGCCTGACTCACTGGACATGCTTGGGATGCACGGGTCCGCCTACGCGAATTATGCAGTGCAGGAATGCGACCTGTTGATTGCTATAGGCGCGCGGTTTGACGATAGAGTTACGGGAAAGATAAAGACTTTCGCTCCAAATGCAAAGATAATCCACGTCGATATCGACCCGGCGAGCATATCGAAGAATGTCCACGTTGACATTCCCGTGGTGGGCGACGCAAAAACCGTCCTGGCTGAACTGACCAAGGAAGTGCAGCACCGAGAGCGAAAACCCTGGTTTGAAAAAATTGCGCAGTGGAAGAAAAAGTTTCCCTTCCGATACGACAATACTACGTCCACGATTAAGCCGCAGTACGTCATCGAGGAAATTTGGCGTCAGACCGAGGGCAAGGCGATTGTAACCACTGGCGTGGGACAGAATCAGATGTGGACCGCCCAGTTTTACAAATTCAGCAGGCCCAGGCAGCTTATAAGCTCGGGAGGGCTGGGCACAATGGGATACGGCCTGCCTGCGGCCATAGGCGCGCAGGTTGCCAGGCCCGACCAGACGGTTATCGATATTGACGGCGACCACAGCTTTAATATGACCATGACCGAGCTCCGCACCGCCGTGGAGCACCAACTGCCGATTAAGGTCTCCATCATCAATAACGGCTATATGGGAATGGTCCGCCAGTGGCAGGAGTTGTTCTACAGCAAGCGCTATTCCAAGAGCTATTTGTCTAACCCCGATTATGCCACCGTTGCACGTGCGCTTGGGGCGGCGGGGATTACCGTTGAGAAAAAAGCCGACGTTCCAAAAGCAATAAAACAGATGCTGCAGGAGAAACAGCCTTGCGTTGTCGATTTTAAAGTTGAGCGTGAAGAAAACGTTTGGCCTATGGTTGCTGCCGGCAAGAGCCTCAATGAAATGGACGGGCTGGATATTCTGGAAAGCATGGCTTAAGAAAATGAAAAGGTAAAAGCTATGAAACATATAATAAGTGCACTGGTTGAGAACAAGCCCGGCGTTCTGGCCCATGTCGCCGGGATGTTTGCGGCGCGGGCTTTTAACATTGACTCGCTCGCTGTCGGGCGGACCGAGGACCCGGACCTTAGCCGGATGACAATTGTGGTTGTCGGTGACGACAGGGTCGTCGAGCAGGTTCGAAAGCAGTTAGCCAAGATAGTTCCCGTTGTCAAAGTTCAGGATTTTGCAGGTCAGCCGGTGGTGGCCCGCGATTTGATGCTCATATCTGTTTCGGTGCCGGCGGAAAAACGGCCTGAAGTGGTCTCTCTGGTGGAAATGTTTAAGGGAAAAGTGGTGGACATCGGGCCAAAGCAGCTTATGGTTGAAGTCAGCGGCCCCGAGTCCAAGATCGAAGCGTTTATCAACGCGTGCAGGCCTTACGGCATCAAGAACATGGTAAGAACCGGCACAATTGCATTGCCGCGACAGGAAAAACCTGAGGAGTGACGCAAGAAGACCCATTTTGCAGTACGTCGCAGAGTGAGAACCCCGAAGCTTATCGGGTGAGGGAACACCTAATATAAAAGCAAGTTACCGGGTTGGCGCATCAATAAATTCCTTGCCTGACAGGCGGCTTCCAATATAATGAGGCGATGCGTTTCGAGGATATTGTTCCGAAATCGATTGATAGCATTGCTCTATAAATAACCGGCATTAATAAGGAGAAGTATAACTATGGCATTGAAGATTTATTACGAAAATGATGCACCGTTGGAGCCGTTAAAAGGTAAGAAGGTGGCGGTCATTGGTTACGGCAGCCAGGGCCACGCACATAGTCTGAACCTGCGTGACAGCGGCATCCAAGTGGCTGTGGCCGAACTGGAAGGTACAGACAACTTTAGGCTTGCAAGTGAACATGGATTCGGACCGACGGATATAAAAACGGCTATGGATGGCGCTGCGCTGATTATCGTTACCGTGCCGGATGAAATTCAGGCCAGAGTTTATGATGGGCAAATCGCGCCCAATCTGGCTGCGGGGCAAACGCTCGGCTTCTGTCACGGCTTCAATATTCATTTCGGATACATTGTACCGCCCAAGAATGTCAACGTGGTTATGATAGCCCCCAAGGGGCCGGGACATTTGGTCCGCAGTGAGTTTGTCAAGGGCGGCGGCGTGCCGAACCTGGTGGCCATCAAACGGAATGCGACGGGCGACGCGAAGGCAATCGCCCTTGCCTGGGGAAACGGAATCGGCGGCGCCCGAGCCGGGATAATCCAGACGACATTCAAGGAAGAGACAGAGACGGACCTTTTTGGCGAGCAATGTATCCTCTGCGGCGGTCTTACCGCGCTTATTAAGGCCGGCTTCGAAACATTAGTTCAAGCGGGTTATCAGCCTGAAATCGCATACTTCGAATGCATGCACGAGGTGAAGCTGATTGTTGACCTGATGTATCAAGGCGGGCTGAGCTATATGAGATACAGCATATCCAACACCGCCGAATACGGGGATCTAACCCGTGGACCAAGGATTATCACGAACAAGACCAGGGCGGAAATGAAAAAGATACTGAAGGAAGTTACGTCGGGCAGATTCGCAAAAGAATGGGTCAACGAATACCAGACCGGCCTGAAAAACTTCAAGGCGCTGTACAAAAAGGACTATAACTGCAAACTCGAAAAGGTCGGGCGAAAATTGCGGAAGATGATGAAGTGGATTGATGCGAAGGAAGTCTAAGACCCAGCTCGTGACCCAAACCACAAACTGCAAGTGAAAGGAAAGTATCGTGAGAGTCATAACAGATGAGAAAGGTAAAAGCTTGCCGGTCCTTACTTTTTACCTGCTGCTCTGTGTTTTATGCTTCTTGTCCGGCTGTTCCGTCGTTGAGTATGCTTGGCCGGAAGGGCCGCCCCACGAGCGGGAGCTCTACGAAAGCTATAACCGGACGGAACTGAAAACAAGCAGCTCTTACGATGTACTCACCGCTATGCCAAAACCGCAATACGAAGTGCTCAGCCAGAGCAAGAGCGTTATCGCTTCGTTGGTGCAGAAGAAAAAGGGGCACAAAACCTGGTTCAATATGGTCGCCTTCGACGAGGACAGGCTCACAGCAAAGAGAAAGTATATTTTTATCGTCGATGATATGCCGAACCCCCTGGAAGAGCCCAAGAAGAGTCTGAGCTTTGACTCTGAAATGGTTCTGGAACCAGAGGCGCTCGACAAACCCTACGCAAATGAGAACGCAAGGAGAATCGCCATATTGAAGCAGGTCCTGGAAAATGTGCGCAAGGACTTCCGCGAAGTCGGTTCAGACAACAAAATGCTCCATATTTGCGGGATGATGGTCAACCAGGCGTTCGAGGCGGTTTTGGTTAAGCTTGATACGTCACCTGCGCTGGCATCGAAGCTCAGCGAACCGGCGGGCGTCGAGTTCAGCCACATGAGTCTTGACAAGGGCAGGATTCAAATGCTCGTCCAGGATGATATCACCAAAGTCAAACTCGGATTGGGCGCGCCTGCAAAACATTTTGCGGAGCGGCGCACGACAGATAAAGGCGAGAGTCTATAATACAGCTAAGTCTTTCCTGCCAGGCAGGTGACAAACTGTATCGGCTTAAAAACAGAAAAGAGTGGGCCTGTAAGCCGAGTTCTGTGTCCCGCCGTCGAAGGACGGGCGGCGGCCATTTATCTTGGCCAGCCGTTGCCGGCTGGCTCTCCTGATTGCTCAGGAAGCGACCTACCCGCTGTTATCGCCCGGGCCGAGCAACAGCATGCTTGATCTTGCAGGCGGTGGGGTTTACCCTGCCGACACCGTCACCGGCGCCGCGGTGCGCTCTTACCGCACCATTTCACCATTGCCTGTTCCGCGCGCGGCGGCCATCGGCTGTGTATTTTCTGTGGCACTTTCCCGCGGGTTGCCCCGGGTGGCCGTTAGCCACCACCGTGCCCTGTCCTGCTCGGACTTTCCTCCGGCTCTATTTAGAGCCGGCGACCGCCCGACCCACTCTTTTCAATTGACTACCAATTACCAATTACCGATAATTCTACCATTAACCCCAGATTATTATAGCAAAAATCTGTTAATGAGAAAATACAATATTTTGATAATTTATGACGTTCCCGGCTGGGCTTACCACCTCAGGGCAGAGGCCTTAAAAAAATATGCGCCGCAGGACTTTTCCGTAACTGTTTCCGCTGCCTCTGCATTTCAAGAATTATTGCAAAAAGAAACATTCGAACTGATCTTTTTTCTGCCTTTCAGCCACGTTAATCGACTGAGAGCACACTGTAATCAGACAGGAATAAACCCGGTCATACTAACTTCTTTCAACGTCGGCTGGGGATATGCGAATGATTGGCTGGAAAAAGCACGGACATCTGCCGATGCGGTTGTCATCAATAATTACCGTATGTGGGACAAATCGGGGCGATTGGAAAATACTTATTATCTGCCCAACGGCGTTGATACGGACGCCTTTAGGTGCGATGTCCCTGTTGAAAACCGAAAGCCTAAGGCTCTGTGGTGTGGTTCTGAGTTTCATAGAAAGACAAAGGGCTATGACAGTATCCTTGTGCCCCTAAAAGAAAAGCTGAAAGATTACGACTTAGATCTCGACTTAAGATTGGTTAGCTCAACAGGGTCAATGAGATACTCCAGCAGACAAATGGCTCAGTGGTACAACACAGGCACAATCTACGTATGTGCAAGTTTGGCTGAAGGCACGCCAAATCCTGCTCTGGAAGCCGCATCCTGCGGTTGCACAATAGTCTCAACCCCTGTCGGCAATATGCCTGAATTAATCCAGCACGGAGTGAACGGCTATATCGTGAAGTGGGATGTCGAGGCGTTCCTGCTACATATCTTGCAGGCTGTTAACCATCAAATCATTCTCTCCCGCAACATGCTCAGGACCGTCCAATCTTGGAGTTGGAAAGTAACAAGTGACGGATTCTACAAATTATTTAGACAGCTAATCGAAAAGCGAAGAATAAAACCTTAGAAACAAAAATGGCCGGAAATCGCAACCGGCGATGAGCGATTGGTGCCTTCGGTGCTCCGCAAAAGCCTGTGGTTCCTCGGCCCGCTCGGAGATACTTTCCGTAACTAATACGGTTTTGCCGGACATCGTTTGTTACGGTTTCTTCGCGATTTCGATATGTTCTTTGAAGTGCGCGTCGTCCGTATCGGGGAAATCGCTTCTGAAGTGGACGCCCCGGCTTTCGCGTCGCATCTGGGCCGAGTGGGCCACCAGGAGCGACACCGTCAGCATATTCTGACATTCCCAGCCTTGTGGTGAATCAAAGACTTTGTCCATCACATAACGCTGCCAGAACCTGATAATCTCCTGGGCCTCGATGAGCGGTCGAGCGGTTCGCGTGATGCCGACATTTCGCCACATAAGAGCCCGAAGCGAGTTTCTAACGTCGGCCGTATCCAGACGCGTGCGGTCCGAGTGCGGGATTCGGTATTTCAAATGGGGGTGTCTGATATGGGACATGCCGGTCTTTTCGTGCTGAGAAGCAAACTGCCCGGCTGTCCTGCCGAATGCCAATCCTTCGAGCAGGGAGTTGCTCCCGAGACGATTGGCGCCGTGCAGCCCCGTAGCGGCGACCTCGCCGCAGGCGTAGAGATTCTTAATACTGGTTACGGCGGAGGCGTCAACCTTTACACCGCCGATCATATAGTGCGCGCTGGGCCGGACAGGAATCAGGTCGCGCCCGACATCTATATCGAAACTCTCACACAATTCGTTAATCAGGGGGAACCTCTCTGCAAAATGCTCTTTATCAAAATGCCGAACATCCAGATAGACATGCGTCGACTTGGTTTTGAGCATTTGTGAAAGTATCGCCCGGCTGACAACGTCGCGAGGCGCCAGCTCAGCGGATTCGTGATAGTCTTTCATAAAGCGGCGGCCATTCTTATCCACCAAAAAGGCCCCTTCGCCGCGGAGCGCCTCGGTAATCAGCGCCCGCGAGGCGCCGGCGACGTAAAGCGTGGTCGGATGAAACTGCATAAACTCCAAATCCTGGAGCACCGCCCCGGCCCGGTAGGCCATGGCAATCCCGTCGCCAGTCGCGATGCCCGGGTTGGTGGTTTCTCGATAGAGCTGCCCTGCTCCGCCGGTTGCCAGGACCGTATTTGCCGCCCAGATTATCTGCGTGCCTCGCTGGTCGTGCCCGATTATCCCTACGCACTCGTTTTCATCGTTGGTGAGCAAATCAATGGCGAAGAAGTTTTCTATTACTCTTACATTGGGGCTTTGTTCGACCTTTTTAATAAGCGCCTCTGAGATTATACGTCCTGTTTCATCGCCGTGAGCGTGAGCAACACGGGGACGCGTATGGCCGCCTTCGAGCGTGCCGGCAATATGACCATCGACCATATCAAACTCAGCGCCCCACTGAAGCAGCTGCTTGATAAGCTCAGGCCCCTGGCGAACGACCAGGTCAACAATCTTGTCGTCATTAATGCCGCAGCCGGTGCTTAGCGTATCGGCTATGTGCGATTCGAATGTGTCTGCTTTATCGAGGACCGAAGCAATGCCGCCCTGGGCCAGCCACGTGTTGCTCTCCTGCAGAGCACCTTTGCAAACCACGATCACATTGCAGTGCTCCGCACCTTCGATAGCGGCGCGGAGGCCCGCAACGCCGGCTCCAATCACCAGACAATCGGTAAAGAGCTGGTGTGCCGAAATGGCGTCAATATTCACCAAATACCGCCTGAGCTCAGCCGGGCCGGTCATGTTTTTGGTCCTCGGTTTATACCTTGTACCGGATACTTCGTATCTCGTACCTCGTCGTGCGATTAGCTGTATAATACCTGATTTTTGGCATTTTGAAAACCAGCTTATTATAACTTCCCTCAGAATATGAACTTGCCTTATGCCGCCTCAGCCGCCGGCCAACCGGAGAAACCTTAAATAAGCCGGGTGCAGAGCGGCCTGAAAAAAATTGAAAATTGGCACATTTTTCCGTTGACAACTCGATACCTTGCGCTGTATAGTATACTATAGATGGAATCGCAAGGTGTGACAAAGCGGTCAGTGAGAACTCGCTGCCGGCCGTTTCCCGGGAGTTGAATTATGAAGTTGCTGCGTAAACAGATGCTCGACGGCAATGTCCAAACGATGCTTTTGGCTATTCTGGAAGCCGGGCCCAGCTACGGCTACGCCATTGTCAAGGACCTGAACACACGGGCAAAAGGAATACTTCAACTGGGTGAGGGGACAATTTATCCCGTGCTGCACCGGATGGAAGAAAAAAAGCTTATATCGGCAAGCTGGCGCAATGCAGAAAACGGCAGGGAGCGCAAATACTACCGCCTGACTGCCAAAGGACGCAGGGCCCTGACTGCGAATTGCCAACAGTGGCGGCTGCTTACTTCAGTGATGAAAGAGGTTCTGGGTCCTGCGGCAAAGCGCTCGCCAGAGGTGGAACTGAAAGGAGCTGCAATATGAGTCGGGCATTACAGAAATATCTTGACCATGTAATGGCCTACGCCAATCGAAAGCAAGAGGACGCGATAAAAATCCGCACAGAACTCGAGGACCACTTAATGCAAAAGATAGCCGACCTCGAAGCCCAGGGCCTGCCGCGCGAGGACGCAATATTTCAGGCCATCGAGGATCACGGTACCGCACGCACCGTTGGCTACGGTCTGAGGAAAGGCTTTGCCTTGTTGGACGTCCGTACCGAGGGCACCGCTCGCGGGTTTGTCGCCATAGGGCCAAGGGCGATCGGAGTGATTGCCTTCGGCGGCGTGGCAGTTGGCCTGTTCGCCTTCGGTGGATTTGCCATTGGCGCCATCGCTTTCGGATGGTTGGCCGTAGCCGCGCTGATTTCGTGCGGAGGTATTTCACTGGCGCCGATGGGGGCTGCCTTGGGTCTGGCGGTGCTGGGACGAATTGCCATTGGGATGGTGGCCGGCGGCGGGCTGGCCGTCGGATTGTGGGTACCCTGGGCCGTTGACCGTGTCAGTTTGCTTGGCGGTGACGACGGACTGCAGTTCTTACAGCACTTTCGAACCTTCCAGAGCAGTGTTGCAGTCGTTGTCATAATCTCGTGGCTCTTCATTATATCTCCCTTCCTAACGGGGGTCATGGGGGCAATTGAGAGCTCGGAGCATCAGCGAATTGAGAAAGCTGACCCCAAATTGGCTCAATGAGATGCCAGTGCGAGCCGGCTGGCAACCGGCCAACCGCCGAATTAAATCCGGGCCAGTTTTGCCCAGTCACATTCCATCAAAACGCTGGTAATAGTCTCACCCAGATGCGGCTGCTCGATGTTAATGGTCTCGTCGTAAGGCGCCACTGCGAGGACATTCACGCGGCCGCACTGAGCTATCACCTGCTCGGCGGTTTCTTCGGCAACTCCGGCCTCGGTGGCATCGTAGCCATTGATTACTACCCCTGCAATTTTCAAACGAGCCGACCGAAGACAATCAATCGTCATCAGCGTGTGGTTTATCGTTCCCAGAGTCGCGCGGGCCACTATCACTACGGGCAAATCGAATTCTGCCGCCAGGTCCAGCAGGTCAAATTCCGCGGTTAAAGGCACACGCACGCCGCCGATGCCTTCTACAATAACTATATCGCTGCTTTCACATATCTGTCTGTAAGCGTTCGCTATGCTCTCGAAATCCATGGGCCGGCCCTCATGAGCGGCGCTGACAATCGGCGCCGCCGGCGTCAGGTAGCCAACGGGGGTTATTGTCGAAAGCGACAGGTTGCTGTTTGCGCAATTGGCCAGAAACTCCGCATCATAGCTGACCCGGCCTTCCCAGTGGCGGTTGCAGCCGGTGGCAATCGGTTTGAATACGCCGACTTTCAGGCCGCGGTCGGTCAGGATTCGGGCAATAGCGCCGGCTATCACCGTCTTGCCTACGCCCGTATCGGTGCCGGTTACGAAAAGACCGGACTTTCTGGGTAAGCTCAGGTTAATCGGCATCGCAGCTTCCTATTATCCCCGGCAACTGGTCTTTGATGGAACGGTATATGATTTCGAGCAGTTTTTCAAGCAATCCCAAATCGATAGCGACCGGCGGCATCACTACGACGCAGTCACCCAACGGCCGAAGCATAACGCCAGCGGCCCGCATTGACAGGCAAAGTCTGGCGCCGACTTTCCGCTGCGGGGCAAGAGCCTGCTTGCTGGATTTATCCTCAACAATTTCAATCCCGCCCATCAGGCCGCACTGGCGTGCATCCCCGACAAAAAGGAGTCCCGCAATCTTGGCAAAGTAATGTTTCATCAACGCGATTTTGGCCGGCAGCGATTCGATTACTTTGTTTTCCTCGAACAGTTCCAAAGAGGCCAAAGCCGCCGCACAAGCCAGCGCGTTGCCCGTGTAGGTATGGCCGTGATAAAAGGTTTTGTGCTCGGCTATATCACCCAGAAAGGCATCGAAGATTTCCTCGGTGGTCAGGGTTGCCGCCAGTGGCAGGTAGCCACCCGAAAGTCCTTTTCCAAGGCACATAATATCCGGACTAACCTGCTCATTCTCACACCCGAACATCTTGCCCGTCTTGCCGAAGCCTGTGGCAACTTCGTCAGCAATCAACAGCACGCCATACTTCTGCGTCAGTTCGCGAACGCCTTTGAGGAATCCCTCGGGGTGTACGATTATTCCGCCTGCGCCTTGCACGAGCGGCTCGACTATCACCGCAACTAACTGCTCGGAACGGTTTTCCAGTATGTCTTCAATTCTGTCCAGGCTGTATAAGGCGCACTGCTTCACGCTGCCGTCGAAGCAGTATGGATGCGGTGCGGGTGCAAAGAAGGTTTCGAACAGCAGCGGCTTAAATATCGAGTGAAACGTGTCAATTCCGCCCAAACTCACTGAGCCGATGGTGTCGCCGTGGTATGAGCTTTTCAGGGCGATAAACTTCGTTCGCTTTTTGTCGCCTCGATTTTGAAAATATTGATAGGCCATTTTCAGAGCGATTTCGACCGCTGTGGCCCCGCTGTCGGAATAAAACACCTTTTTCAAGCCTGGTGGGGCTACCTCTATGAGTCTTTCGGACAACTCGATGGACCTGGTCTGGCCCAGACCCAAGAGCGTGCTATGTGAGACCTTGTCCATTTGAGCCTTTATGGCATCGTCGATTTTTTTCACCCTGTGGCCGTGGACGTTGCACCAAAGCGAGCTGACGCCGTCGATATAGCGCTTGCCTTCGGTGTCTATCAGGTGGAAACCTTCGGCCGAATCGATTATAACCGGCTCGGATTTGAGCCAGTCCGCCATTTGTGTGAACGGATGCCAGAGATACTTCTTATCCAGCCCTATGAGTTTTTTCGTCGGTTCATTCATGTGGAAATATGTACGAAAAAAGCCTCTCAGCAGTCAATGCTGTTCGACATTTCGTCCAAACCGATTCCGTAGCGTCACTTCTTCTGCGATGCCGCTGGGTCCTGTTTCACTTCGGCCTTGTTGGGATCCTCCTTCGCGGGTCTTTGACTGGAAGTGGTCTTTCTTCGAAGCAGGACTTTTGCGTCGGTGAACAGACTCTCGTCGTCTGCGTACTTAAGCACAAATGCCTGCAGCTCCTTGGTTGATGCGGTTAAAACAACGCCATTATTCTCCACCATTTCGTGCTTTACCGCATTGGCGTCCCGCTCAAGCAATTTCTTAAACGCGTCGTCGTCCGTCAGCCGCAGCTTCAACACATAGTCATAGTTCAGCGACAGATTCTTCAACAAATCTTTATCGGTCTTTTCATCTTCAGGAAGGCAATTTTGGGCGGCTGGCAAAAACTCGATACAGTCAATCTTTATGAACGTATGAATCGACACGAAAAAGAATGCGTTATAGGGCAGCTTCATCTTCTCCGCCTCTTTTTCACCGGACGGGAATTGGTCCGGGTGAACATCCAGGAACAGCCTGTCCTTTAGCTTGACCAAGCGTGCGACAAATACACCTTTGTTGCCCTCCTTGTCGGAAAAAATCAGCTCATATTCCTTTTTCGACGTGTCGGGCCGTCTGAATTCCCACGTGGTGTCCGGCCTATTTGAATCATCTACCCACACACCCAGCAGTTTTTCCTCGAACACCACATCTTGCTCCGTATAGAGCGGATGCAGCGACATAACCGGCACGCAGCCGCCCAAAATCCCAGCTAGCAGGTAAAATAGAAATTTCTTCGTTCTCATCTTTCGTCTCCCTAAACCTTCTCTCAAAATGGTTTTTTTATTACCTTAACATAGCATTGTATCACGGGGTAATCCAATAGCAACGAATTAAGTCCGGCCAACACCGCCGGGCCGGTAATGGTTGTGTCAAGCTCTTGTTTTGGTAGAGTACATCCGGAAAAGGCACGGCAAAATTGGTTTGCAAAACCCCGGTCAAAACGTGATTATTACCGCTATGGATGACGGAGAGACAGAAGACAGATTTGCCGGGGTCCGGGAGCACATGCTCCAATGGGACCTGATGGGTCGGGACATAACCAATGCGGATGTGCTAAAGGTGATGGGCGAGATTCGGCGAGAAGAATTTGTGCCGGAAACGCACAAGTCGCAGGCCTATAACGATGGCCCGCTGCCCATCGGCCTGGGGCAAACCATTTCTCAGCCATATATTGTTGCCCTGATGACGCAGGAATTACGACTTAATCCGGACTGCGAGGTTTTGGAGATTGGAACGGGAAGCGGATACCAGACCGCTATTCTAAGCAAGCTGGCAAGAAAGGTCTATACTATCGAAAGATTCGCTGAGCTCGCCGAGACAGCCCAAGCCATTCTGGCCGGTTTAGGCATTTGCAATGTTGAATTTTATATCGGCGACGGCAGTTGCGGCTGGCCGGAGAAAAGAACTTTTGACCGAATCATGATAACCGCGGCGGTTCCGAAAATGCCGGAGCCCCTGGTGGGGCAGCTCAAAGAGGGCGGTCTGATGGTCGGTCCCGTCGGCTGCGGAGGATTCCAGGAGCTCGTGGTCTGTGAAAAAAGAACGGACAAACTCACTGAAAGAACGGTTTGCGACTGCCGTTTTGTCAGGCTGCTGGGCAGGTATGGATTTGAGCAATAGCACAGCGTCGCCGCTGCTTTTGCGGGGATGAAATAAGAAAAGCAGGAATGGTAACTGAAAGCTCCAAAGCACACAGGAAGCTCGATTTATCGATGCCGGTTCAATATCTTAAAGGTGTGGGGCCGGCCAGAGCCGGAACCTTTGCGCAGTTAGGAGTGCACACGGTGGGGGATTTGCTGGAATACTTCCCGCGGGACTGGGTATTTGCGCCTGATGCCATAAAGATAAATCAAATGCGGCCCGACCGGAGCGCCACCATTGTAGGTCTGGTCGAGTCAACAGATTACCAAAGCTTCCGACGGCAGCCGGTTTTCGAAGTGATGCTTTCCGACGAAACGGGCGTATGCCGGATTGTATGGTTTCACGGAGGGTATCTTCGCGGCCAGCTAAGACCCGGCCATGTAATAATCGCTTCCGGTAAAGCCAGCGTATATAAGCACCAGATGCAGATGACCAATCCCAAGTTCTTGATACTCGACGAAAAAACACCCCAGCCGGACGAGTGGTTCGGCGGTGGCGTTTACGCCGCCACTGCGGGGCTCACCAGTATGCGGATTAAGCGAATTATCCGCCCCGTCCTCGACGACCTCGATGAGCTTGTCGCTGAGTACTACGACGAGAGCTTCCTGAGGAAAAATAATCTTATCTGCAGAAAGAATGCGATTAGCTGGATACATTTGCCCCCGGACGAAGACAGGCTCGCTCGCGCCAAGAGACGGCTCAAATACGACGAGCTTTTTCTAATGCAGCTCGGATTAGCGCTTCGGCGATACAGATGTAGACACATCTTATCGGCGGCGCCAATGACGCACAGTGACGAAATAGACAGGAGAATCCGGAGGCGTTTCCCATTCTTGCTGACCGAGGACCAGAACGTTGCAGTCAGGGACATTATGGCCGATATGGGCAAAAAAGAGCCGATGAATCGGCTCCTCCAGGGCGACGTCGGCTCCGGCAAGACCGTAGTAGCGCTTTACGCGGCTTTGCTGGCGGTCGCCAACAAGACTCAAGCGGCTATTATGGCGCCTACGGAAATTCTGGCGGCACAGCATTTCCTGAGTATGGAAAGATACCTCAAGAGCAGCAAAGTAAGAAGGGTCCTGATAACCGGCGGACTGACCGGCAAAAAAAGGAAGGAGCTCCTGGGGCAAATCAGCGCCGGCCAAATGGATATCGTCGTAGGTACGGTGGCGCTGCTGGAAAAGGATATAGAGTTTCAAAAGCTCGGCCTGGTGGTGATAGATGAACAGCACAAGTTCGGAGTTCATCAGCGCGCCCAACTTCGCAAGCAGACCACTCCGCACTGCCTTGTTATGACCGCTACCCCCATACCCCGGACTCTGGCGATGACCGCCTTTGGCGATTTGGACGTGTCTGTTATCAGGCACTGCCCGCCCGGAAGGGGCGCTGTCGTCACCCGCTGGGTCGAGCCGCGCAGCCAGCCGAAGGCATACGAGTTTATCCGAGAGCGCCTTATGGCAAAGAAACAGGCGTACTTCGTCTATCCGCGGATTACCGCAGTCGAAGAGAACGACGATGTTAAGGCCGCTACCGATGAATGGCTGGTTCTCTCCGAACAAGTCTTTCCGGAGTTTGCCGTCGGGCTTCTGCACGGCCAAATGCCGTCGGCAGAAAAACAGCGGATTATGTCGGAATTTCGCAAAGGCAAAATCAATGTTTTGGTCTCAACGGTGGTGATAGAAGTGGGTATGGATGTCCCGAACGCAACCATAATGGTTATCGAGGGAGCCGACAGATTCGGACTGGCGCAGTTGCACCAATTAAGAGGACGCATCGGCAGGGGAGAGGCCAAATCTTATTGCCTGCTGTTTGCGGAGACCGAAAGCGAGGCGGCCAGGAACCGGCTCGAGATAATGACCCGAAGCAACGATGGTTTTGAGATAGCCGAACATGATTTGCGCCTGCGGGGGCCGGGGGAACTTTTCAGCGCGCGACAACACGGTCTGCCGGATTTGAAAATCGCAAACATCGTTGAGGACTATGAGCTTTTGGTTATGGCAAGAAAAAACGCGTTCGAGCTGGTCCCGCAAGACCCTATGTTAACAAAGGCTGAGCACCGAAACATCCGCGACGCGCTATTGGCCAGATTCGGCGAGTCCCTCGGATTGGCCGACGTGGCATAGTTGGTGATTGACAATCGAAAACCGGTCGTCGATAATCAATTTATGCAGATACACTACAAAAACCAACGGTTGGAGCATACCTTGATAGCCGTTAAGGCCCTGACGTCAGCAATGGTGGTGGCTTCCTTTGTCATACTCTTCGGCTTCCACGAGCCGCTGCTGCCAGCGCGGATTTTGTACGCCGTTCAGCTCGGCATGCTGTTTATTTTTCTTGCGGGCAAGGTGGTCCGGCTACTTAACGCCCAGTCGATAAAAGAGTACGTCGTTGCCAACTGGTTCGAAATACCTCTTTTAGCTGCACTCGGAATAGCCGTATTCGGAGCGGGTCGCTGGTTCGGCAGGTTTGAGCCGGGAACGGTCAGGCATTTTTCTGTTGGTATCTATCTAATCATGGAGGTCGTCACCAAGATTTGCATGACCAGCGTGAATATGGCCGCCTCGGGCAAGAATCCTACTCAGACCCTTATCATAAGCTTTTTGGTTCTGATAATCTCGGGCGCGGGTTTGCTGATGCTCCCGAGGGCCTCTACCTGCGAAAACCTCGCTTTTGTCGATGCCTTGTTTACCGCTACCAGTGCGACTTGCGTTACCGGCCTTATCGTAAAGGATACCGGCAAAGACTTCAGCTTGATGGGGCAAATAATAATCCTGTCGCTTATTCAGCTCGGCGGCCTGGGAATCGTGGTTTTCGGTGCTGTGTTCGCCCTGCTGTTAGGACAAGCGCTAAGTCTGCGAGAATCGGTCGCCATGCAGGACCTGCTCAGTGCACGAACGCTTGGGCGGATAGGCAATATGATAGTGTTCATTTTCGGGGGGACAATATCGATAGAAGCTATCGGCGCGGTGAGCATATTCGGCGTGTGGGAGAAGTTACCCGGCCGTATTGCCACTGTTCAGCAGCAGTGGTTCTGCAGCATTTTCCATTCCATCAGCGCCTTCTGTAACGCGGGTTTCAGTTTGTTCAGCGACAGTCTTATCAGCTACAATAAATGCTGGCGTGTTTATCTGGTGATTTGCCCCCTGATAATTCTGGGCGGTCTGGGCTTCGGTGTGCTTTACGACGTGGCCAATATTGCCGCCGACAGGGTAAAGGGCTTCTTCAGAAGCCGCTTGGACAAGCACTACAGACTGTCGATAGAAGTGCCCGCCCCGAAAAGAATGCAGTTGCAGACCAGGATTGTCCTGTCCGCAAGCGCCTGCCTGATAGTTTTAGGGACGCTGGCTATCTTTCTGTTTGAACACTATGCACGCCAGGGCGGCCCTGGGGGAGGTCATAATCCGGGCATATTGGGCGCGCTATTTCAATCGATTACAGCCCGGACCGCCGGGTTTAATACCGTCAACATCTCAAAGCTGTCAGCTTCGAGCAGATTTGTTCTGATGTTACTTATGTTCGTCGGAGGCTCGCCCGGCTCGACCGCAGGCGGAATCAAGACCGTAACATTAGTCGTGGTCATAATGACCGCCGTGGCCGCCCTGCGAAAACGTGAGGAAGTTGAGCTATTCAGGCGTTCGGTTCGCATAGCCGTCGTAGGAAGGGCGATAACCGTTACGTTGCTTTTCGTCGCGGTTTTGTTCGGCGCCACTCTGGCCCTGAGCATTACTGAAAACGCAAATGCGTTCACTATGTCGCAGATGATTTTCGAGGCGGGCTCTGCTCTCGGAACCGTCGGTTTGACGACCGGAATAACGCCTTCTTTGACAACCGCCGGCAAATTGATTATTATCGCGGTGATGCTTATCGGAAGACTCGGCCCCTTGACCCTGCTGGCGGCGCTGACGTTTAATCTGAGACCTGTGCGATACAACTATCCTGAGGAGGCGATAATAGTCGGCTGAGTTGGTATCGTGTGAATCGTAAAGCCCGTCTCGCTCAGGATGCGAGATATATAGGAGCCATTAACATGAAGCGGTTTGCTGTAATAGGATTGGGACGGTTCGGGAAGAAGCTGGCCATCGCCCTGGCCATGAGCGGGGCCGAGGTTATCGCGATTGACCGGGACAGAAATGAAATCGAGCTGATTCGCGACCAGGTAAGTCACGCTGTGAGGCTTGACGGCACCGACGAAGAGGCGCTGAAGGCCCAGGGGGTCGACAAGGTGGATGTTGCCATCGTCGGCATAGGGCAGGGAACGGGACGCGGTTTTGAATCGGCGATTCTGACCGTTGTAAACCTGCGCCAGATGGGCGTAAAGCAGATTTACGCCAGAGCGGAAGATTTGATTGCAGGCGAGGTCTTTTCAAAGGTGGGCGCTACCGAGGTAATCTATCCTGAAATCGAGTCCGCTCAAAGATGGGCGTATAGACTTATCGCGCCTCAAATAGGCGAAAAGATCGATTTTGCGCCGGGCTACAGCCTCGCCCGTGTCAAGGCACCGCCCAGTTTCGACGGCAAAACGGTTATGGATCTGCAGCTGCGCCAGAAGTACAACGTGAACCTCGTCGCAATAAAAAGGGACGAGCACAGCAAGGCCAAGCGAAGCGAAAAAGGCGGCATTATCAACGTTCCTATGCCCAACACCGTCATTTATCAGGATGATATCCTGATGGTCGCCGGCTCCGACGCCGACTTGGCCAAACTGCCGCAGGAGTGAAACTTCATTAAGCTTTCATCCGCTTACGATATCTAACGCCGCCAAAAACGCAAGCGTAAGCAATCAACCCTACCGTGACAAACGATATTGGGCCCCCCACAAGAAAGCCACCGTAGATAGGTGGCACGAGTGCGCCGGCAATCGCTGTAATGCCAGCTATTTTGAAGAGAGTGCCACCAACTTTGTGGGTTCTATTCCAGACTTGCTGATTACTCAAAGTCCAGCGGGTCTGCAGTGCTATGAACCAGTTTCTTCGGGCCTTCTGAAACATGACCCCAAAATAGAAACAAAGAACGCCTATTCCTGCTGCAAAGACAACAAAGAAGCTTATTTGCAGGCCGACCGCCCACAGTAAAAGTTGCAGCATAAGGTATTTTAACTGGAAGGTACGGGTAAAAAGATAAGCCGATGGCCCAGGAAAGAGCAACTAATCCGAATAAGACAATTTCAGTTTTCCTGATTCTTCTCATTCTCTTCGATATTTCCTGAGCATATCGAGCAGTTTTTGCATATCTTGGGGAAAGGGGGCTTCGAATTTGATCATTTCTTCGGTCGTAGGGTGTTTGAATTCGAGCGTTGAGGCGTGCAGCGCGCAGCGGTCCATAACCGGGTCCTGCGCGGCGGGCTCGGCGTCGGCCAACTGCCATGGATAGACAAGTTTGCCCCCGTACATATCGTCGCCCACAATAGGATGCTTTATGTACGACAGGTGGACCCGTATCTGGTGTGTTCGGCCCGTCTTGGGGTTCACCCGCAGTAAAGAGAATCCGCGAAAACTCTCAACAACCTGATAGAAAGTAATCGCTTCTTTGCCGATTTCCGGCCGGATTGCGTACTTTTCCCTTATTATCGGATGGACGCCAAGCGGTACATTTATCCGGTCGGCGGTCAGGTCCGGCGTGCCGTGCACTATGGCCAGATAGGTCTTCTTGATAGTGCGGTGCTCAAACTGCTTGGCGATTTTCCATTGGGCGATGTTGTTTTTCGTGACGACCATAACGCCGGTCGTATCCCGGTCGAGCCTGTGGACAATGCCGGGCCGAAACTCACCAAGCCCGCTGGACAGCTCATCGGAATAAAAAGCAAGGGCATTCACCAAAGTACCATGGGTATTGCCCCGGGCGGGGTGGACAATCATGTCGGCCTGCTTGTTGAGCACAATCAGGTCATCGTCTTCGTAAATGATGTCGAGGGGAATCTCTTCGGGTAGAATCTCTTTGCCGGGCAGTTGGGGCAGGGTCAAATCTATTTGGTCGCCCGGACTTAGCTTGAAGCTTTGTCTTACGACCTTGCCGTTGACCATGACTGCTCCGGCCCTGATTATTTCCTGTATCATGGCCCTGCTGAAGTTGCTGAATCGGCCGTGCAGGTACTTATCGACCCGACGCTCCTTTATAGAGCTTCCCACTCGAAGGGTCATCTGTTTGGGGGCTGCATCGTCAAGAGGTCCGTCGCTGTTCTGGACAGAATCAGAATGCTGCTGCTTCCCTGCTTCTGGCTCCGGCCGGGATTGACTTGCGTTTTGGTCCATAACCACCAATGCAATTACGGTGCGGCCACGTTCACATCGAGGGGACTAACGGCGGGAAGCTTAATATCAACACCTACAGCCTCATTAGCATCCGCGACGTTGGCAAGGACAGGACCGACATCCGGGGATGTCGGCGGCACAGGCGGATTCAGCGGTGCGGCGGGAGCAGGTTTCGGCGGCGCAAAAACCACTCTTTTCTGGTAATCGTCCATTGCTTCGAGACGCTGTTTTGCCTCAACGGCGGCTGTGGTGCTTTCGAACTGCGGATTCGCAACGATGTCGCTGTATATTTGCTTTGCCCCCTCGAAGTTGCCCAATTCCTCTTCGCACAGTCCCAAACCCAGTTTGGCCAAAGCCGCCAACGACGGACTGACCGACCGTTTCGCGAGCGCTTCATTATAACTGTCCTTTGCCAGCTTTATCTGGGCTGTCACATCCTGCATACCCACAGCGCTGGGACGGTAATGCAATTCTGCCCGCAGGGCTTTCGCCCGTTCAATGAGTGCGATGGCAGCCCGCTCGTCGCTCTTTGCGTTTTGGGCAAATGTCTTGAGTTCATCGGCAAGCTGGAGGAGGAAATATGAATAATCCACTCCTCTCATCGCTCGAGCATTGAGAATATCGGCCCTGGTCTGCACCAGCCGGCCGAGCAGCTCCGTCAGCCTGAGCTGTTCTCGATCCGACGCCAGTTTCTTTTGATAGCCGAAATAAAAGTATGAGCCCACGGCCAGAACAGCTACTACAGCTACAATGATAATCGCTTTCGCATTTTCCTTCGCCCATTCCGGCAGCTCGGCCAGCCACTCGGCCAATTCGTTCGTTTTCAGTTCGTGGCGATGTTCAGCCTTCATTTCTTTCTCCGTTTCTTGTTCAAGGGTCCACGCCCCATTTTGCAGCCCTTTGTGCAAACTGGTAAACCGTTCAGCCTCTCGAATCCCTCGAAAACAAATCACCAAACTATCTGTCTGTAAGTCACAAACTGGGTCTCAATAACGCTCAAATCCAGACCCGATGTGCTATTTTACCAGAATCTCTTTTGTCTTGCAATGAATCTGTCAATCGACTAAAATTTCAGGCAATAATCCGTTTGTCTTAGATGAGGTTGTTGATGTTGAAAGCTTTCACAACAAAATCAGAGAGATTCTTTTCACTTTGTGTGGTGGTTTTGGCATGTTCTGTTGGCTGGGCGAGCCAGAAGCCCAACCCGAACAAATATATATCCATTGATGAAATTCGCCCCGGCATGGAGGCGTATTGCCTGACGGTCTATAAGGGCACCGCCATAGAAAGGTTTGACCTGGAGGTCCTGGACGTGGTCCGTAATGTGATGCCCGGAAAGAATTGGATCCTGGTTCAGGGCAAGGATGAGCGGTTCATTTACACCGGGCCGGTGGGCGGGTGCAGCGGTTCACCGGTTTATATCGACGGCCGACTGGCCGGGGCTTTGGCCTACGCTCCCGGGTGGCCTTTCAGCAAGGACCCGCTTTACGGCGTTACGCCTATTGAAGAGATGCTCAGGGTAGGCCAGGAGCCCCCAAATACCAGACAGGACTCCGGGGGTGCCGGTTTGGTGTTCGATTTCTCCAGACCCATTGATTTTACCGAGTTTGACAGGCAATTAACCGATTCCCAACATCGGAAACTCGATTCCCAGGGGGGCATCAGGCGAGGGGCATCCCGCTTCGAACAAATGCCTTGCCCGGTCATTACGTCCGGTTTGCCTGCCGAAGTCGTTGAACAGTTGGATGCCTCCATTAAGCCTTTCGGCCTTATGGTTGTTACCGGCGCAGGTGGGGGCACAAGTCCCGGCAGAAACGAACGTATAGAACTGGTTCCGGGAGCTTGCCTTGCGGTGCCACTGGTGACCGGCGATATGACCATAGACGCCGTTGGGACCGTGACCGAGGTTGTGGGCGATGAGGTTTACGGTTTCGGGCACAGTTTCCTCGGGTACGGTCCGATAGATCTGCCCATGGCCTCAGGAAGAGTGCATACCGTCGTCTCGCGTACGCTCAGTTCCTGGAAGTTAGCGACTGCGGGCGAAATAGTCGGCGCCCTGACAACAGATGAATCCACCGCAGTCCACGGACGAATCGGCGCAGAGGCCAAAATGATACCGCTGGCAATAACGGTGGACCGCTACAATGACACCGAAACACGGGTGTATAACTGCCGGCTTGCCAACAATCGATTGTTCACTCCGATCCTTCTTCGCTTCGCTGTGGCCGGAGCAGTACTTATGCTCGGCGGCCTGCCTCCGGACCATATGATTGAGTACAGCGTAACCATCGGCATTGAGGGCAGCGAACCGATCACGTTCGAAAATGTATCCACGAGCCAGGGATTGGATGAGATAATGATGGAAAGCACCGTTCCTGTCGCAATACTTATGAATAATCCTTATAGAGGTGTCGGCATAGAATCGGTTGAGATGCATGTTCGCATAGTCCCGAAAAATGTCGCTTCACATATATGGTCGGTCGGTATATCTGATTCGAGAATAAAGGCCGGACAGGAAGTTGAAATTGCCGTAGTTGTGGAATCTTTCCTTGCGGAAAAGAAAAAGTACCGAGGCAGCCTGAAGATTCCCGGCGAGCTGGCACCCGGAAAATATGATTTGGTCGTCTGCGGCGGATATGGTTACCAGCAGTTTCTTATGAAAGCTGCGCCGCACAGATTCATTCCGCAGAATCTGCCGAGCTTGATTGAAGCGATTAATGACATTCTGCACATCAAGCGAGATAGACTGTATTGTCTTTTGCTTTTGCCGGCCGGGGGCGTCACGCTCGAAAAAGCAGAGCTTCCCGATTTGCCGCCCACAAAGGCGCTGGTTTTACAGGATGCGAAAAGGACCCTTATGAGCCAGCCCTATCAGCGGTGGATCGAGAAAAGCTTTCAGACCGGTACCGTTATCGTGGACCGCAAGGTCATGAATATAGTGGTGGAAAAGCCTTAGGAGCAGTTTGTTCGACCGGCTGTTTTTCAAGGCCTGCCGTGATATATGCCCAGGGAGTTGTTATGAGAGATGAATCTTATGGATACCGAGCACGCCCGAATTTCGGATTGGTACTGGCGGCTTTGATTTGTCTGGTTTTCAGTTTCACAGATTCGGGATTGGCCGTCACCAGCAAAATTACACGCCACAACAATAGTGCGGACTTATCGAAGGGCCAGGCGAAAGACGTCGTGATTGGCTCTCAGGGAACTCTACAGCTCGGCCGCGCATGGCAAACGCCGGTCGAGCAGTTTGAGGATGTTTGGTCGATAAACAGTATTGTGGTAAGTGGGGGGGCGATTCTAATCGGCACGAGCCCCAACGGGGGGATTTATAAGTACAGCCTTGGCAAACTGACGAAAATCTATCCTACTGAATCAATAAGAGAAAATACGAAACCGGATAGCAAGATGCCCGACGATGAGTCAAACGATGCAAGTGCCGTCGAGGCGGAGCAGTATTTGACGAATGAGCATATTTTCGCTATGGCAACCGATATGGCCGGCAGGCTTTTAGCCGGTATAAGCGGCGACAAATGCAGACTCTTGCGATTCGACACGGACAAGGTAGAAACGATTTTTGAGCCAAACGACGCCAGGTATATCTTCGCCATAGCCGCCGACGATAAGGGCAATATTTATTTAGGTACCGGCCCTGAGGGCAAGATTTATCGCATAGACCCCTTTGTTGCCGCCTCCACAGGGCTATTATATGACAGCCCCGACAAAAACATACTTTCCCTGGCCGTCGGGCAGGACGGCTTTGTTTACGCCGGCAGTGACACCCGAGGATTGGTATATAAGATAGACCCACGCACTAAAACGGCTACGGTCTTATACGACAGTGACCAGCCTGAGATTACGGCGCTGCTGCTTACTGAATCGGACGGACTATACGCGGCAGCAACGTCCGCGGAGATTGCGGGGGCGGAGACGAAATTTGCCGCACCATTGCCTCTGGCCGGTCGCCCCGAGGTCAAAGCGGAGGAGCAGGAGCAAAGTGCCGCAGAAAGCGAAAGGGGACGCAACCTAAAAATCGCAAACATAAAGAAAGGACCCGATGATAAAACGGCCCCGGGAAAAGTAACCGGCCGCAAGCCCCCAAAGCCGGGCAAAGCCAGTTACCTATACAAAATAACCAAAGACGGTTATGTCACCGAAGTATTCAGCGAGACTGTTGTTCTTTTTGCTTTGGCCGGACAAGAAGGAAATCTGCTTGTCGGCACAGGCAACAGCGCCCAGCTTTTTGTCGTCGACCCGGCGACGGAGCAGGAGGCGGTCGTCTACGAGGACGAGCAGGCATCGCAGATAACAGCGGTAACCGTATTCGGCCCGGATGTGTATCTCGGGACGGCCAATCCGCCCAAGTTAGTAAAGCTGAGCAAGACATTTGCCTCCGAGGGCACGTACACCTCCGACCTCATCGATGCCGGTCAGCCGGCCAATTGGGGCAAGCTGCAGATTGAGGCCGACGTTCCCCAAGGCTGTAAGGTTATGGCGGCGGCCCGCAGCGGGAACGTAAAAGATGTAAACGACCCGACTTTTTCCGACTGGACCGAGCCGGTCGAAATCACAGGGCCCACCCAGTTGCGCTGCCCACTGGGCAGATTCTGTCAGTACAAGCTTGTTTTACAAAGTACGGACGGAACAAAAAGTCCGCTTATAAGGGAGATTGCCGTTGCCAGCACCGTGCCGAATCTGGCTCCGACGGTTGAATCGGCGGGCATTGAGCGAATAGAGGCCGCCGGTAAAGAAGGAACGTTCAAAATCAGCTACAAGGCCAAAGACGAAAACAACGACAAACTCATTTACACGATAGATTTCAGAAAGCTCGGAAGAACAAACTGGATTCAGTTGAAGGACGAACTTGAAGCTGACAATTTCGAATGGGATGGAAAGACCGTCGAGGACGGCAGATACGAGGTCAGGGTCACCGCCAGCGATGAGAGAAGCAACACGAACGCAACTAAACTGACCGGCAGCAGGATAACTGACCCGGTAATAATTGATAACAGCGGACCTGACATCCGGGAACGCAGCATTGAAAAAGCGGGGAAGACCGTTGTGTTGAAACTGCGAGTGGTCGATGAGCTCAGCGTCATCGACCGACTGAATTACACCGTTGACAGCAACGAGCAGTGGATAGGCTCCATGCCGGACGATTTGGTCTATGATACCACGGATGAGAATTTCACCATCGTGATTGAGGACCTCAAGGGCGGTGAGCACGTGATAGCCGTCAGGGTCAGAGACCACGCGGGCAATATCACATATAAAACGTTCGAGGTCGATATCCCCGACAGTTAAGAATTGTGGCTTCCAAGATTTGACTGTGCGATATATTGAATTTGAAAAAATAGCCGATACTGTCGAATCGCTCTGTATAGCGGCCTGCTACGAGCTTGCCCCCGATGTTTTGGCTGCCCTTGAAAAAGCGGCCCAAAAAGAGTCCTGTCCCGGCGCCGCGAAGATACTGAATCAGCTAATTGAAAATGCCCGAATAGCCAAAGAAGAAAAAATACCGCTCTGTCAGGACACCGGCCTGGCGGTGGTCTTTGTCGAGTCGGGCGGCGAAGTAGCTGTCAAGTCAGACGGCAAGCGAACGTTATTTGACGCAATCAACGCCGGTGTGGCAGCCGGTTATGAAAAAGGTTATCTGCGAAAAAGCGTTGTTGCCGAACCTCTCAACAAGCGCCAAAACACAGGCACAAACACGCCCACCATAATTCATCATACAATCGTGCCGGGTGACAGGCTGAAACTGTCCGTTATGGCCAAGGGCGGGGGCTGCGAAAACAAGAGCCGGTTCAGGATGTTCAGACCCACCGCAGACAGAAGCGAAATAATCGACTGGGTGGTGGATGTTGCCAAGACCGCCGGTGCCGATGCCTGCCCGCCATTTGTCATCGGCATAGGAATCGGCGGCAACTTTGAACTGAGCTGCTTACGCAGCAAAAAGGCACTGTTAAGAAACCTGGACCAAAGAAACACAAACGCCTTCTACGCCGAACTCGAAGCGGATGTCTTCTCCAGAATCAACGCCCTCGGTCTCGGCCCCCAGGGTCTCGGCGGCGATACTACCGCTTTAGCGGTGCTGGTGGAAACGGCCCCCTGCCACATTGCGTCCCTGCCGGTGGCCGTGAATATCGAGTGCCACTCCCACCGCCACAAGACTGCTATAATCTAAATGGTTGGGCAAAACAGGCCCCCTTTGCAAAAACACGCGGGCAATTTACCCAGAATCCAAGCGGCACATATTTTTACTTGTAAATCTCCGATTTGCACGCCACAATTAGCATGTGATACCGAGTCAAATTGCGACCAATTTCTTCTGGTGAGGATTATAAGATGGAAGGTTTCAATCGTGAAAGCAGGCAGAGCATTTACTTCGAGGTGAGCTACGTAATCGCAAGTGAATGGTCTTGCGATACAATGCAGCGGCTGGATTTCCAAAAATCGCTCGCCGAGAGGCAACTGGATTTCCCCCAAACCAACGTCGGCCCCAACAACTTTATACTCGTTCGGTTAGAACCGTCTGCTTTGCAGGTTAAAGCAGCCTTGTTGGGACCGCGAGTCTCAAGTATCTCGATAAGCTCAAAAAGGCCTGTTCATAGCCTCAACCTGTTTAATAAGGAGGCCGAGGCCGTGTGTGACGCATACCACCAAACCTGGTTAAAGCAGCAGTGCCAAATCCTTCAATGCAATGCGCGGATTCAGCATTTATATAGCTGTCACGAACATGCGTTCAAGTATTTATGGGAGCAGAGGCTCGGGCAGCAGCCGCAGGATTTCAGTTATTTGGGCAAGAGGCCTGTCCTGGGTGGCGGCCTGCGTCTGGTCATGCCGCCCCTCAAGGAGGACGTTGAGCCCGTTCAGATCGAACTCAAAATAGAATCCTTCTTCCCCGAGTTAGGCAAGATGTTCATCGAGACCTCTTTTCTCTGGCCGCAGCCAAGATTGTTGAAAAAGGACGAAAAGTTTGATCCCGAACTACGGCTGAAACGCGTCGAGAAATATGCCTTGAACGAGGTTTGTGATTTCGTTATGCGACCGGCGACAGACGCGTAAAAAGAAATCATAGCGCCCCCCCTGTAGCCGAACACCGAAAGCTGCAACTTCTCTGCGCTGGTTTGGTTTTTCATGCGGGCGACGTGGTAGAATCGGTTATCTTCGCGGCGGTCCGAAATCCAGCCCCCGCTCACGCATTCGTTGTTGAAGAGCCTCGCGAAACTTGGCCCTTATAGCGCGGGTTCTGGGGTCAGTGAATTCCCTTCTGCGCCGCCTTCCCTCGGAGCTCCGGCGTCGGCCAAGCCGGCCAGGTCCCCTGCGAGGTCGCGGCTGGCCGCTCTGGGCGGCGGAGCGGGTGGGGCGGACTCGAGCCTGCTCACCTTGTCTGCCGCCTTCCCTGCCTCTGTCTCGGGGCCCCTCACGTCGGCCCGTGAATTCCCCGCGCCTGGACTCAAACTCCCTGCGGCGGGACTGCATCTCGTCGATGACCTTGTCGAGGTACGCAACGCGCTGCTCGGCCGGTAATTCGCAATATTCTTTAGCTCTGCTTGTCATCATCTGCTCCATAGCCTCACGGGCGATGGTGCGGCGGGTCTCTCGGTCCAGATTCCTGAACTGGTCCGATGCGAGGTACTGGCGAATCTGCTCAGGCTTTTTCTCGCTAAAATCCGGAACTCGAGGCCCGCGGCCGCTTACGAACCACACTACCAAAGCGGCAACAACGGCGAGGACTCCGATCGACACTGTAACAACCGTTTTTCTGCTCATGCTCATTTCTTACTGCCTCGTAAAGTCCGCGACGTGGCTGTCGGCATAGAGATAATTCGTGGCGCCGGGTTCGCCCGGCCTGCCGTGGAAAGGCTCATAGTCATTCAGTATCTCAATATTTCTTTCACTTTCACCGTGGCTTACAACCTGATGTGACTTACTGATAGGCTTTCCGCCAAGACGTTGGTTGTATTGGTAGCTGGTGCCTTCGGAAAGAAAATACTTTTTTACGTTGTCCGAGGGGCATTTGAAGACTTTTCCCTCGGGAGCGTAAGGCAGGATAAATTCGGTAATGGGCGGCTTGCGGGCAGGGTCGTTGGGGTCCTCGAGGGAAGGGAACCCGGCCGCAGGCGGCATTATGTTTCGGTTATCGTCCAGATACATCCTGAAGGCCAGGCCGAGCTGGTGAAGGTTCGACTTACAGACCGTCCGGTACGCCGATGCTCTGGCCTTGTTGAACGCGGGCAAAACTATCCCCATAAGCATTGCGATAATGCTAATAACAACGAGCAGCTCCACCAGCGTGAATCCTTTCTGCTCGCGGCTTTTTTCCGAATCTGCGCTCAGCGGATTTGTGCGCATAAAATCAAGCGATTTTCAAAATCAGCTTCTCCCACAGAGGACTCATCCTTACCCCTGAATTCTGCCCGAAATCGCCTTTTGCCTTGGAATAGATCGCCATTACAAAGCGTTCAGACGTTCCTCGACCGCTGTTTATTGCATAGGATTTGAAAAAATTCTCCGCCACACCCCAGATTTAGCGAGAATCCGAGACCCGTCCGGCTGCTCCACGAGCAGCGGTGTACTCAATACTGCGGCCCCACACAAAAGTCAACGCCTACTTAATGTCGGCACACGGCTGTTTTTTTTTGCTTCGAAAGCCAGTCCAGGGCCGCTGTATGTATTATTTCGTGGCCGCCGTCGAAAATCGTCAACCTTGCCCTGCCCGAGCATCTCCTGAACAGTGGAAGCTTTTGTCCGTAAGCCGGGTCGGTCACATCTTGTTTAAGGTTTGGCGGAACCTCAGCTTTTTCCACGAAATATTTAATATCTTCTTCGCAGATACGGTCTTTTTCCAAGGCAACAAGATTGAACGCTGTGAACGAATGGCTGACAGGGACGCTCCCCGTATGCCCGTCCTTTATCCCGGCATTTATATCGAGCGGCAGACCCTTCGCCTTCTCCAGATAGGTAATCGGCGACCTTTTCGCGTACTCGAGGTCAACTGCACCGCTCGTACCGGGGGCGCCGCCGCAGGATTTGACGATATCGCCCGCATAACGCCTGCCCGCCTGCCGGCACTCATAATACCAGGCGTTAAGGTCGACAATGGGCACCCAGGCCGATACTGCCGCCCATATATGCGGCGCCCGCCCGGCCATCAATAGTGAGGTATAGCCTCCCCCCGAAGCGCCGACCAGATAGATGCGACTCGAATCCACTTTTGCGTGTGCTTTGGCATAGTCGACCGCGCTGACAATATCGGCAACCACCGGTTCGGAGCCGGTTGCTTCCTTGTTCTTGTTAGGCCCTCTGAAATTCGGATGTATAAACACCCAACCCTTCTCGATGCACCATTTGGCATACGGAACCGACGTGCTTTGCTTGTAGTCGCCGGACCAGGTATGCAGAGCAACCAGCAAAGGCACAGCTTCTTGTTTCGTCTTCGGCGCATAAAAAAGGGCAGGCTGCAAGCTCGAATCTGCAGAGCTGATGTACTTGATTTCATTGACCTCAGCCGGCCACGCAGATGCGTCGTTGCCCTCGCACGAAGGGCCGCGTACAAAACCAGCCAGGACCGCCCCGGACAAAAAGAGAAACAATTCTTTACGTACGCGTTTCGTTTCTAATCCTCAACTTTGGTTTAACTGTTGGCTACAGAGGTTTGCAATGGCGATGTAATCTTGCGGCAACAACTGCTCCGGCCGTTTGTGAGGGTCTATCGCACAAGCCTCGAAAATCAGGGACCAATCATGAATTCCCGCCAGTTCGTCGGCAGCAAACTTTGAACAGGCCTTCAGCATCTTGCGTCGATGCTGCATGAAAAGGTTTACAACTTCCCCGAAGACGCCCATGTTGCGAATTTGCTTTGCTTTTTCCTTGCTGCGGACAAAGCTTACCATTGCCGATTCGACCTCCGGGGGGGGCCAAAACACGGAGGGCTTCAAAATCCTTATCGTTTTTGTCTCGCCGGTTGCGCCCAGGAATATGCTCAACGTGCCGTAGTGTTTGCCGCCCGGTGAGGCGGTCATCCTCTCGGCCACCTCCTTTTGGACCGTAACATACATACTGTCTGCAATGACCGGACCCGTGACAAGATTCAGCATCACGGGCGAGGCCGCGCCGTAAGGCAGATTCGCCACCAGCATCAGTCTGCCTGAAAATTCCCGGCGGGCCAGTCCGAGCGCGTCGGCCACCGTATTATGAATGGCATTTTTGTTTTCCAGAACATCCGTGTTTATGATTTGGACGTTTTCTTTTTCAGCCAGTTGTCGGCTTGCGATTCTTGCAAGGTTCTCGTCGAGTTCTGCAATGATTACTTTGCCGGCCTTTTCCGCCAGATCTTCTGTCAGCGAGCCCGTGCCGCAGCCTACCTCAAAAACTATATCACTGCCGTGTATGTCCGCTGCATCTATCAGCAGCCGCATCAGATTCAAGTCAATAAGAAAATGTTGTCCGAACCGTTTGTTCGGAGAAACACCCGCTGATGAAAGTAACTGCTGGATTTGCTGCTTGGTCTGCATAAGTATCAGGTGATTGGGGTTCTCACTGCGTTCACATTCGCGCAGGCTTTTTTCGTTGCGGCCATTCGAATTGCGATCTTTACGGCTGATTTCATGCCCGCGGGATTGGCCAGGTTCCGGCCGGCAATATCGAAAGCTGTTCCGTGAGCAGGCGATGTTCTGATTATTGGAATACCGATGGTAACATTTACGGCATCCTCGAAAGCAAGCAGTTTTACAGGAATCATGCCCTGGTCGTGATACATAGCCACCACGCCGTCGAACTCTCCCTGGGCGGCCCGCAGAAAGAGCGTGTCGGCAGGGAACGGACCGCAGCAGTTTATCCCTTGTTCCTGCGCCAAAAGGATCGCCGGCGATATTATTCGCTGCTCTTCATCGCCGAACTGGCCGTCTTCGCCGGCGTGCGGGTTAAGAGCAGCCACACCAATCTTGGGGTTTTCGAAATTGAAGTACTCCCGCAGCGCATCATTTAATAAATCTATCGGCTCGAAGACGCAGCCAATCGTGAATTTGTGCCGAATCTCAAACAGCGCTTCGTGAATCGTTGCCAGCGCCAGCTTGAACGGCCCAGCGACGAACATCATTGCCTTTCGCTTTGATTTGCATCGCGCGGCAAGCATCTCGGTATGGCCGGGCCAGCCTGCCCCCGCCAGCTTCCAGCTTGTCTTGTTGATTGGTGCGGTCACGACCGCATCGATTATTCCGGCCCGCGCCGCGTCAATGGCATCGAGGCAAAACCTCATTGATGACTCTCCCGCCGCGATACTCGGCCTCTTGACCCAAGGGGGGAAAGAATATTCGTCGTAGTCTGCCACCACAACCTTCCAGGGATAATCCCTGCTGATTTTCTCGTGTTGGTGCCGGCCCCAGAAAGGCTCAATCTCGGCTCTGTCGGCCGCATAGCGGAGCTGCTCGTCCATACCGAAAACAATATACTTGGCCGCTCGGCGCACAACCGGGTCGGCCAGCGCCTTTACAACGACCTCCGGCCCGATACCGGCGGGGTCGCCCATCGTTACGCCTATAACCAACTGATTGGTTATCGAATTATTGCCGTTTACTTTGTTCATATTCTCGCGCAGTCTACCGCAAATCCGGCGCCCGTTTGGGCCTGCAACTCAAAAGCCCAATTCTCTCAGTCTTTCCTCCGTCAGCTCTCCCTCCTGTGCCAAGACTTTTTCAAGCTGCTTCTTTATCAGTTTGGCGATTATATCCACTTCGATATTAACCAGGTCGCCCATTCTTGCCTTTCCAAGCGTAGTCTTGTTCAATGTTTCCGGTATTAGAGCAGCGCTGAAGCAGTCCTTGCCTACGTCTGTTATCGTCAAACTTATCCCGTTAACAGCAACCGAGTCTTTAACCACCATTACGTCGAGCAATTCCGGTCCGACCGCAAATGTTATATCGGCAAATTGGCCCTGCTTATCAATCCTCTTGATTGTGGCTATACCGTCAATATGACCCTGGACTATATGTCCGCCGAGTCGGTCAGTGGCTTTCAGGGCAAGTTCGACGTTTACCATTGCTGAGACTTGCAGCTTGCCCAGCGTCGATTTTGCGAGGGTTTCGCCGCTTAGGTCAAAGCTTGCCAGGCTGCCTTTGAGCCTGCTTATCGTAAGACATACCCCGTTTATAGCTATGCTGTCGCCGATTGCGGCATCCTCGGCGAGTCTGCCCAAATCCACCGTCAATTCCATCCCGCCCCCCCTTCGGCGGACCGACGCAACCGGACAAACCGCTTCTATAAGCCCTGTAAACATAAAATGCTCTGTAAATAAACCATTGATAATTGATTATGGATTACTTAGAATGTATTTTAACATTTGGCTTTCCTTTATCAATAACGAATTAATAAGGGCCGGTGATAATCATGAATACCTTCTGGCTGAAAGTAGCGGGGGTCGCGGTGATGGTTGTGGTCGTGGTTATCCTGATAAACGTTTTTTTGCCGTCAAAGTCTGGGCCAAAACCTGAGCCGGAGCCTAAACCAAAAACCTTCTATGATGTGGCCGACCAGGACAGAGAAAGATTCCTGAGTGAGCCAAAACCGGCGAATTCGACGGAAGAAAAACCGCCGACCGTCGAGCCTCAGCCTCCCGAAGCAAGAACCAGTGAGTCGACCGGCACCGCTCAGCAAGCGCCGAAGCCCCCTGAAACAGTTACGGTGTATTTCAGCGAGCTGTCCGAGATAGACCAGATAGACGCGGAGAGACTTTTGAACGTGGCTGTGCCGGGGCGCAGCATGGGGCGGCTGCCGGCGACGGGTTTCAATCTTATGGTACAGAGCTGTCGACAGATAATCCAAAGGTGGCCGGACAGTTGGTACGCTTACAGGGCCAAACAGATGCTGGCGGATATGCCGGAACGTTTTCGCGGGCGGTATAATGTCACAGAAGAAGAAACGGACCTAAGCAGATTTGCCAAGCCAAGACCAGGAACAAAACCTTTCGAAGTCGAGAAAACCAATTGAATGAATGGTGCAATGTCCACCGGCCTGATACCTGTAATTTCTGTAACCGCTGACTGTCTGCCCGAAGCGTGGGAGAAGGCTGTGCTGGCGGTATGGGACATGGGCATCGAGGTCAAAACGCAGTATGATAAATCCGAAGACCCACCCAGCAAGGACGCAACGGTTATCGTGACCATCACCGACCCCTTCGCCGAGCCGAGAATTCACAAGAATTTCCCCGGCGGACCGACGGAACTCGAAGCATACCGTCAGGAGGTAATCAACGGGATTCACGACCATTGGATTGACCCTGCCGCCGGCAAGTGGACCTATACCTATCACCAGCGACTGTTTGCATACTGTCCTGCGGAAGACAGGGGGCACGCTGAGTCGCCCAACAAGGTTGACCAGATTCAATACATCATCGATTGCCTGTCGCGGGCCGGTCACAGCCGAAGGGCGCAGGCGACAACCTGGATGCCGGCTGCCGACTCAAAAACAGAACACCCGCCCTGTCTTCAGAGAATATGGTGCCGGCTGGCACCCAACGAAGCGGGCGAACCGTCACTAAACATGAACGCACACTGGCGCAGCAGAGACCTGTACAAAGCCTGGTTTATGAACGTCTACGCCCTTACCGACCTTCAAAGGATAATTGCCGAAAGAATCTCGCAGAAAATCGGGCGGACCGTAACCGCAGGCAGATACGTCGACATAAGCGACTCATTACACATATACGGCAGTTACTTTGACGAGGTCTCCATAGAAGTGGAAAAAATGAGAAAAAGCCCGTTCCGCGAGCGGGCATGGGAAAGCACCCACCCGGCTTTCGAAATGATGACACAGGAGGCCAAAGAAAAACTCGCGCAAGACCCGGATTGGTACGCAAAGGCCAAAGGCTGAACTCAAATTACAAATCTGAAATGGTAGGACCATGGCTTTAATTGTCAGCGGCGAAAGAATCGAAGAGTCTGTAATTCAGCAGGAAGTTGAACGCCTCAGACCACACTACGAGCAGGCGTTCAGGGACAAAGACCCCCAAGAGCGAGAGGCACAATTGCTCGACTGGTCACGAGAGAATGTAATCGAAAGAACCCTGCTCAGTCAACACGCCAAGAAATACGGCCAGCAGATACCAAAACCCGAAGTCGAGCGAGCCTTCGAAGCTATCAAGAAACAATGTGGAGGTAACGAGCAGTTCCGCAGGGAATTCGGTACCGACAACGAGCAGGAGGTGAGAGAACACATAGAAATGCACATGAGAGTTGAGCGGATTTTGGATGATGTCTGCAAGGACCTGCCTGAGCCGTCGAAAGAGGCGGTTCTGCAATTTTACGAGGAAAACAAAGAGCAATTCAGGGCCCCAGAACAAGTCAGGGCGGCCCACATAGTAAAACACATAAACTGGCGCACGGATGAGACTACAGCCTATGACACGATGATAGAGGCCCGGAATGAATTGGAAAACGGCGCTGTCTTCGAAATGCTGGTCGCAAAATATTCGGACTGTCCCGATAACGGCGGCGACCTGGGTTATATCGCAAGAGGACAAATGGTGGAAGAATTCGAGGACGTGGTTTTCAATCTGGCCGTCGGCCAGACAAGCGACGTGTTTCGCACACGCTTCGGCTTTCATATAGCCAAGCTGTACGACAGAAGGCCTGCGGCCATACCGCCCCTTAAACAAGTAAAAGACCGGATAGTCAGCGAGCTTAAGGAACAGATGCGCAGCAGTGTAATCGATGAGTTTATAGACCGCTTGAGAAGCAGCGCCAAAATCGAAGAAATCTAAGAGTTGGTGTAACCATACATAGTATATCTTAATACACCATAAGTTTGGACTCCAGCTCTTGCCCTAAAGCACCGAGGTCGCGGCCCCATTTTGCATCGGCCGTAGTGTTCGCTGCCAAATCTTATCGGCCCATCACAAGGAAATAAAAACTCAGCTCGATTTGGCCTCTTGGGATTTTTCTACTATACTTTAATAAAGGCCAGGCAAATATACGGGTTGGCTGACCCATTTTAGCCTGGCCGGCGGTGGGCAGATAAAAAGACCGGTTCGACTTACGCTCACGCCTTTTATGAGGGGACAACTTTGCGGCAGCAGCTCAGACATTCTCGGGAAATACTGCCTTTGCAGGATGCGAAGGTTTCCAACGAACCTTAGGGGGGCCATGTAAGTTTCTTTCCGAGTTGGGCCTCTGCGGCGTTCGCCGCAGGGGTCTTTTTTTGCAAAAAAACAACCCGCAAAAACAGTTGAGAGTTTCTTGGAACAATTTCTCTTAGTGCTTTTCCAGCCGCAAATTGTGTGCAGCCTGAACAAGACCTAACAATTGCTCATCTGCAACGTCTCGCAGGTTTCTGCAAGATTTTGTTTGACATACTACATAAGGGGTTTACAATACGCAAGTCTTGCAATATGTAGTATTGTTTATCTGAACTCGCGTGGTTTTGGGTAGGTCTTTTGAGGTGAGGCTCGCTCGTGAGATGTCCTTTTTGCAAGGAAGACCGCGACAGAGTCATTGACTCGCGCTCAAGCGATGCCGGCAGAGCAATCAGACGCCGACGTCAGTGCCTGGCGTGCAAAAGACGTTTTACAACCTATGAAAAGATAGGCGAAAGCTTTAAACTTTACGTCGTAAAAAAAGATAGCTCTCGGGTTCCTTACGACAGGGACAAAATTCTTGCCGGATTGCAAAAGGCTTGTTATAAAAGACCGGTCTCGGCCGAGCGGATTCAGCAAATAGCCGACAAGGTCGAAGAGGATGTATTCCGCAGTTTCGACAAGGAAGTTTCGTCCGCTTTTATCGGCGAAAGGGTTATGAAGCATCTTCGGGCGGTCGACAAGGTGGCATATATTCGTTTCGCCAGCGTATATCGGCAGTTCGAAGATGCGGGGGAACTGATTGAGGAAGTAAGCCAAGTTATCAGGGAAACAGAGTACGCCGACCAGCCAAAGCTCTTTCAGGAGTGAGAAACGAAAGGTGGCGGCGCACCATAGGACTGGGAAATCGACGCATTTGTTAAGTTAAAACAAGGACGTTAAACGGAGGGTACGCAAATGCAGCTTAGAGTGATGAAAGCCGATGGGAGCACCGAAGAATACTTGCACACAAAAGTCATCGGTACAATCAGCAACGCTCTGGCCGGCATCGACCAGGCCGACATACAAACTGCGGAACAGCTCGCCGAAGTGGTTACATACTTTCTATATCATAAGCAAAGGCCCACGGTCGCAACCAGCAGCGAGGTATTGTCGATAATCAAAGCCGTCCTGACAGCAACCGGATACGAAGACGCCGCTGTGGCTCTAAGTGAGCATCATTTGGAGCGCAGGCTCAGACGCTCGAGAATTGAAGTCCTTTGTGTGGATATTCAGAAGCTTTCAGACGCGGAGCTGCTCGCCGCCTCGCAGGGGTCCGCCCAGAGATGCCGGTGGGACAAGTCCATAATAGCCAAGGACCTCGTGGCAAAATACAATGTCGGCCGGCAGGCGGCCCGAGCCATTGCCTCAATGGTGGAAGAAAGAATATTCAACATTGGAATTACATTGGTTCCGGCCAGCCTGGTAAAGCAGCTTGTGCTGGGCGATACCGCTGCCGTACTGAGAGCCGAAAGACAGCTGCAAACTGTCTGAAACTCACAATGAGGCTCTCTCATCCGCGAAAGGGGATAGCCAAGCAAAATGCTTTTGTAGCAGCACCCGCTTGCGGCTCAAATGCGGGACAGGCCTGCTGGTTCGTGGAGTTGTGTGCGCGGTGGACGCCTGGCAGCACGACGGTGCCGGGGCTTATAATAAAATGATACGAATCAGGTGTATTCATAGTCTTGCTCTACCAAGCAGCCAAAACAGGATTGAACAAGTCAAGGAGATCTTCAGGCAGAATTTCCCGCGTCTTGCGGCGTATGCCGAACAGATACCGCATAGACTGATGCGTCCGTTCGAACACGGTTATCGAACAACCGTGCTTGTCTCGGAAACAAGTCTCAGCAGGGTCACGGGCTTTTCGATGCTGCTGCACATTCCGGAGGTGAACAGTTCATTTCTGGATTTTATCGCGGTTCGCAGAGAAATCCACGGCGGCGGTCTCGGCGGTGCATTGTACGAAGCGACCCGTGAGTACTGCCAGGGCATTTATTCCAGCGGCCTGTACATGGAGGTGCAGCCGGATGACCCTGCGCTGAACAAGGATCCCGAGCAACTGGCGCAAAGTCGGAAAAGGCTGCGATTTTACGAATCCTATGGCGTCCGGCCAATTATCGGGACATCCTATGATACACCCGTCGGCGATCCACCCACGACTGCTTACCTTCTGTTCGACGGACTCAACAGAAGTGAGCCGCTCAGCCGTGCAGAGGCACGAGCGGCGGTCCGGCTGATTCTTCAGCGGCGGTTCGGCCACGTAGCCAGGCGCGATTATATCGAGCGGGTGGTTGAGTCTTTTGTTGACGACCCGGTACGGTTCCGTCCCCCACGTTACATGCGAACGGCAGACGAGCCAAGACCGGTCGCCATGGGCAAACTTGAGAAGGCTTTTGTACTGGTCAGCGGCCAAAAGCACGCAATACATCACGTCAGAAGCCGCGGGTATCTGGAAAGGCCGGCGCGGGTCGGAGCCATACTGGAAGCGGTGTTGCCGCTGAATCTGTTTAGCATCGTACCGCCCCGGCGTTTCAGCGAGAAAGTAATCCTTGCCGTGCACGACTGGCACTTCGTGAGCTACCTTAAGACGGTGTGCACAAAACTGCAGGCGACGACGCCGGTTTACCCGGACACTTTTCCAATTCGGCGGCCCGACCGCCGACCTAAAGAACTGCCTGTTCAGGCGGGATACTACTGCATTGACTCGTGCACGCCGCTGGACCGTAACGCTTATGACGCCGCACGGTCGTCGGTGGACGTGGCCATGACGGCAGCAGAGGAGGTGCTCGCCGGATGTCCTGTTGCATATGCGCTCTGCCGCCCGCCCGGGCACCACGCCGAACGCCGGGTATATGGGGGATTCTGCTACTTCAACAATGCCGCAATCGCCGCCAACGAGCTGTCCAGGCAGGGCAAGACTGCCGTGCTCGACATTGATTTTCATCACGGTAACGGAATTCAAGATATATTCTACTCAAGACAAGATGTCCTTACGGTCTCCATACACGGCCATCCGGATTATTCCTATCCTTATTTTAGCGGCTTTGCGCATGAAACAGGCGAGGGACCCGGAGCAGGTTTCAACCACAATTTTCCCCTGCCGCCGGATACAGCAGAGCCGGCTTACCTGAGGACTCTCGAAAAAGCCATCCAGTGTGTAAAGCGTTTCCGTCCCACCTTCTTAGTGGTAAGTCTTGGAATGGATATACTCAAAGGCGACCCAACGGGCACGTTTGTACTGTCCGTTGCCACCCTCAACAGAATTGGGCGGCGTCTGTTGGAACTGAGGCTTCCCACTCTTGTCGTGCAGGAAGGTGGTTACAATCTCCAGAACCTCAAACGCGGGGCCGTGTCGATATTTACGGGTATGGCCGAAGGCATGAAAACTACGTGAGGCGTGATGGCCGTTTAACACAACAGCGCCGGCAGCGACAGCATCGGGAAAACCGCCGCATAATGGCGAAAAAAAAAGGTGCTACGCAATGCGGCCCAACAGATCTTCAGCACGTTTGAAAATCCGCTCGCCAGTCTCTTCGGCCCCCACCTCCAGCCAGTTGACGTTCTTGAACGTCCTGAACCACGTTCGCTGGTTCTTGGCCAACCGGCGAGTGTTCTTCTTTATCAGTTCCGCCGCATCTTCAAGACTTGTCTTTCCGTTTAAGTAGTCGATTATTTCGGCATACCCGATTGCGCAGCGCGCCTGTTTGCTCAAAGGTCTGTCTTCGGCTAACAGAGACTTGACTTCATCAACAAGACCGGCGGCTATCATTTCTTTTGCCCGCTTGTTTATGCGGCTGTTAACATCGGTTTTTTCCCTTCGCAGTCCTATTATGGTCCAGTCACCTGTGATATCGCTCTGCCACTGCTGCTGGAAGCCCGATATAGGCTTGCCCGTGATTTTATACACTTCCAGAGCGCGGATTATCCGCCTGGCGTCGCTGGGGTGAATATGCTCGGCTGCCAACGAATCTGCCTTTTCCAGTTCGCGATACAGGTGCTCCAATCCCTCCTTTTGCGCTCGCTCCTGCAGTTCACCGCGTATCCGCTCATCGCCCCCCGGCCCCTCAAAAAGACCGTACAGCAGGGCCTTTATATACAGCGCCGTTCCGCCGACCGCGATTACCCGTTTATTGCGGCTTTTTATCAGTTCTATAGCAGGCAAGGCAGCTTCCAGAAAGACGCCCACGCTGAACGATTCACTCGGCTCAACCACATCAACCAGGTGATACTTAATGCGCTGGCGGGCTTCTTTGGGCGGCTTGGCTGTGCCGATATCCATCCGCCGGTAGACCTTCATCGAGTCGATGCTTATTATTTCAGCGCCAGTACTCTTGGCCAGTTCAAAGGCCAGTTGTCCTTTCCCGGTGCCCGTAACACCGAGAATTAGAACCATATTGGTATTCATAAAGGTCTGAGGTTACCTCGTAACTGACTCTATTATTGTTTTTCCTTCGTTGCACAATCCTGCAAGTAGTCAAACAATCTAACATCCTACTTTAAAGCTGTGCAAGTCCAAAAAATCCGCCCGCTCAGGCCCCGCCTGATTATTGCTTGCAACGATTACCGTTTTCTGCCTTCGGCCGGCCGGTTGACACGACCGGTAATTTTACATAACATATTATTTTCTTTTTGGCTTGGGGTTTGTATCTTTTAGGTCTTACCCGGCTTTACAAGAAACGTGGAAAGTGTCGAATAGTCAAATCAACGTAGTGGTATCTAAAGGAAGGAGACAGAAATGCACTATCGAATGTCAGCTCTATTGCTACTGTTGGCCTGTATGTTTGCGCCCTGTGCAGGTCCGCTGAATGCCGCCGATTCCTACACCAATTCCATCGGCATGAAACTGGTTCACATCGAACCGGGCACTTTTTTGATGGGACAGGAAGGAGATGAAAAGCAGTGCGACTGGGACGAACAGCCCGTTCACAAGGTCACTATCAGCAAGCCGTTCTATATGACCGAGACTGAAGTGACAGTCGAGCAATTCCGGCAATTCCGCCCCGATTTCGCAAGCGACGAAAAATACGGACCGTACGCCGCGGGGGTCAGTTGGTACGATGCGGTTGCCTTCTGCAAATGGCTTTCCGATAAAGAAGACAGGCCGTACCGTCTGCCCACGGAAGCGGAGTGGGAATATGCCTGCCGGGCCGGAACGCAGACCCCCTTTTCTTCGGGTGGCGACCGCCCCGGACCCGACACGCCCAACGCCTGGGGCTTGAAGAATATGCACACGGGCGTCCGGGAATGGTGCCTGGATTGGTATGGTGAATATCCTCTGGCCGACCAAGCGGACCCCGTCGGCCCCGAGCACGGGATAACCAGGGTTATCCGCGGCGGCGGCATGGATAGCGATGATGCCATTTTTGCCCGCTCCGCAAACCGCGCCTCAATCGCACCGTCCTTTGCGCCCTACCCCGACTCCCCCGCAGAAGCCGGCTACCACCCGGTTGGCTTCCGCGTGGTCCAGGCGCCCATGCCCCTGACCAGACCCCTCGTCTATGAGCCGCCGTTCGTTCGACAATGTGTAAGGCAGAGCACCACCCAGCAAGCCAAAAGCCAGCCAAAGCCCAATGTACCATATTTCAGAAAGCGCTACCTTCTGCCGACGCCGCCTGAAAACGTCAGCAGGGAGGCAATAGATGCGGCCGGTCTGCATCCTTCCTTCAGACGGCACAACCACAGCCCCGCGATTGAAGTATGTCCGAATGGCGACGTCCTGATGATTATCTACACATCCTACAGCGAGTACGAGCCGGGGGTATCTTTGATGGCTACGCGTCTGCGCTTCGGCGCCGACCAGTGGGACATGCCCACGCCAATGTTTGATTTTGTCGACCTCAATGACCACGCTCCGCTGCTGTGGAATGATAAGGGGGTCATACACCTTTTCTGGGGCAATCCCCGCTTTGGGACAGGAAGCGCGTTTCCTTTCCAATGGACATCATCGACAGACAACGGCGCGACGTGGAGCGAGGTCAAATTCCCACGTTTCACAAACGAAGTTGGTTGCCACTCCAAACAGCCGATTAACACCGCCTTGCGTGACCTCCAAGGAACTATGTACGTTGCCAGCGACGGCTGCGGCGGCCGGTCGGTCCTCTGGGCCAGCAAGGATAACGGCAGGACCTGGTATGACACTGAAGGCCGAAGCGGCGGACGGCACACAGCCTACGCCTTACTCAATGACGGCAGTATTTTAGGCATGGGGGGCAAGAACACAGACATTGATGGGTTTATGCCCAAATCCATTTCGCGGGACGGGGGCCGAACGTGGGAAGTTACCAAGACACCGTTCGCCGCCCAAGGCTCCAACCAGCGGCCATGTGTCCAGCGTCTGGCCAGCGGCCGGCTGTTATTCGACGGCGACTTCCAGCGCATCGACGGCCGTCAACCCGAAGGTATCACTGAAAGAGGCTCATACGTGGCGTTATCACAAGATGAGGGCCAGGCATGGCACATCAAGAAGCTCGTGGGGACCCAGCAGCATGAGAACCCCCGCCGACACAACGGCGCCGACACCCTCGGCTATTCCGCCGCCCGCCAGGCCCCTGACGGCACCATCCACCTCATTACAACAATGAACCGTCCCTGTTTGCATTTCGCCTTCAACGAGGCCTGGATTCTTGACGAGGGTACGGGAGAGAAACCTGACGAGGAACTAATGAAACCCTCTGCGAAGGCTGTCTCGAAGGTGAAAGAATACACTGAGAAGTATCCTAACGGCAAGCTCAAAGCCACCTGGAGAGCCGGCGTCGGCGATGACGGTCGGTACCTGCTCCACGGCACCGAAACATGGTATTATCAAAATGGCCACAAACAATGGGAGGTCACCCACAGACTCGGAGAGAAGGTCGGCGTTGAGACTCACTGGGCCCCCGATGGCACCAAGAAATGGCAATGGAACCATCGTGACGACGGAAGCAGCGTCTGGACACAATGGTGGTCAAACGGACAGAAGAAATCCGAAGGCACATGGCGCAATCTCAAATGCGACGGCACGGTAACACGCTGGGACCCGTCGGGAAAAATGATAAGTCGGACAAAGTTTGTCAACGGCGAAAAGTCTGACTAACACTTAAAGGTCACCCCGTACACTCGCAGGGCGGGGTCGAAAAGGGCTCCCATTTTGTGAAGTGCTGCAAGATGGGAACCCCAAAAATTATGATAAGCCGAATGTTAAGAGGTAGAATATGATCCGCCGGAAAGTCAATGTCGCCGTTTTATGGCTGCTGGCATCAGCCGCGTTTGCCGCCCCAATGCCCAACGAGAGGATTTATGCCAATTCGATTGGAATGAAATTGGTGCGCATAGAACGGGGTGATTTCAAAATGGGTTTTGGCGACAAGTCGTTGCCGAAGCAGCTCGTAACCAAGAAAAGCCATTTCTCCACCGGCGATTTCGACGAACAGCCGACTCACACCGTCAGAATTACACGCCCTTTCTATATGGGAATGTGCGAAGTCGCCAACGCTCAGTATGAGCGGTTTGACCCCGACCACAAGCAATGGCGAGGCCGCAGCGGTTACTCAAAGGCCGATGATGAGGCGGTCGTATTTGTCAACTGGCACGATGCCGTTCGCTTCTGTCAGTGGCTTTCAGACAAAGAAGGGCTGCCTTATCGGCTGCCCACGGAAGCCGAATGGGAATACACCTGCCGGGCCGGAACAACCACCGCGTTTCATACCGGTGACACGCTGCCGGAAGAGTTTTCCAGGGAAGGCGAAGTACCACTGACTGTCGGCAAAACCATGCCGAATCCCTGGGGACTCTATGACATGCATGGCAACGTCGAGGAGTGGTGCTCCGACTGGTATGGACCGTATGAACCGATGACTCAGGCGGATCCCGTTGGCCGGGCCGATGGCGACTTCAAAGTCACACGAGGCGGCAGCCACTCCACTGAGCCATACTACCTGCGCTGCTCCAACCGGCTCGGCTGCCACCCCGATGACAAGCACTACATGATAGGATTCCGCGTCGTCCTCGGCCAAATGCCAACCACCAAACCTCTGCCGACAGTAGCACCACAGCCTTATCAGCGAAATGTTCGTCAGGAAATCCCCCCCGATGTCACCGAAGGCCCCGACCCCGAAAAGCCATACTTCAAAGGCCCCCGCGAGTTCGTAAGAATCCCTGAAGGTTCGCAGGGCCCCTTGTTCAGTGAGCACAACCACTTTGGCGCCGTCGCCGAATGTCCCAACGGCGACCTACTCGCGGCCTGGTTCACCTGTGAGGAGGAAATGGGCCGGGAGCTCGGCGTCGCTGTCAGCCGGCTGCGCCGCGGCCAAGAGCAGTGGGAGCCCGCCTCGCCTTTCTGGGACGCCCCCGACCGCAACGACCACACTCACACCCTCTGGTACGACGGCAAAGGCAACATCTTTCATTTCAACGGCCTCGCCATAAAGTACAGACGCCTGGCTTTATTGCTAAGAAAGTCCAGCGACAATGGCGCCACCTGGTCCAAGAGCCGCATTATTCTTGCCCATGACGAAACCCGCCCAAATAAGGTACATGAGTCCGTCTTTCGCGCTCAGCACGGAGAAATCATCGTGCCTTTCGATGGGCCGGGCGGTTCGGTCCTCGCTATCAGTCGTGACGAGGGCCAAACCTGGTTCGACCCAGGGGGCAGCATACGTGGGACCCACGGAGGAGTCCTCCAGTTGGCGGATGGGCGCCTGATGGCTTTTGGCCGTCACGGCGCCATCCAGGGAAAAATGCCCATGAGTCTCTCCTCGGATATGGGCAAGACCTGGACTTATCATCCCAGTCCTTTCCAGTCCATTCATACCGGCCGACGTCTCGCCGTGATGCGGCTCAAAGAGGGTACGCTATTCATCGCCGCTTTCTGCCATCAGATGATGGTTACGGACATCTTCGGCAGCCAGCGCCCCATCACGGGGCTCTTCGCCGCCGTTTCAACCGACGAGGGCAAGACATGGCCCTGCCGCCGTCTTGTCAGCGATGACGGGCCGGGCCGCGAGGTCGGAACAATGGACGGCGACCCTATCACCATGAACGCCCGCAATTCCGAACCGGTCGGTTACCTGGCTGCCTGTCAGAGCGCCGACGGAATAATCAACCTAGTCAGCAGCAGACAGCACTATGCCTTTAACCTCAAGTGGCTGATGACCCCGCCTCCAACGGCACCTCCGCCGCCACCGCCGCCAACCGCATGTCGGCTACCAGTCAAACATACTCTGCCAGATGTATACAAACCCGAGGGACTGCCTACCAAGGATAAATGGGGATGGGAGTTCAGCGCCCGCACCTTCAACGAACCGGATGTATTAGGTGTTTTGCCCGACGGCTTTTTGAAGATAAACGCAAACGACAGCCAGCAGTTTTGGCTAAGGACCGAAAAGAAACAAATATTCGGCGCCGTCGACCCCAAAAAAGGTTTCACCGCCGAAATCAAAACGCAGGTTCTCAGACGCTCCCCCGACCAGCGCGGCGTGGACTTCGAGCTTTATGACGGTGCCGGCAGCCGCTATGCCATCACCATCACCGACACGGCCGTGTACTGGTACCAAGGCACCGTTATGAGCTCGGCCCTGCTGCCGTTCAAACAGTACGTACCGCTTGCCGAAGACCTGGACAACACCGGCGCTATGCACACCTATCGCATCGCCGTCCGTGAAGACCGTGTCGCCCAGGTCTATCGCGACGGCAAACTGCTGGGCGCAAAGGGTTATGAGTACCGAACGCCGCGCTACCCATATATCTACTTTGGCGCCGGCGCCGGCTTGGAAGCTTTGGTTGATTATGTCGCCTATGACCTGAGCGGGCCCCGTCAACCTTAGCCTCGTGGCGGGATAATCTTGGACCAAGATACGAGGCATAGACTATATGAAGTTCCAGGCAACAACGGGCCTTCTTGTTGTCGGCGCCTCGGCAATGTCGGCCGCTGCTTCGCATCCTGACCGACCGGGGCACTGAATTCTGCGGCAAACATGAACACCATGAGTACGAATTACACCTTGCTGTTGAGGACATTAACCATAGCAGAACCAAGACTAAAAGCCCACAGACCAACGGCATCTGTGGGCGTTTCCACAAGACGATACTGGATGAGTTTTTGGCGTATTGCCTTTCGTAAGAAGATTTACAATACACTTGACAAATTACAGGTGGATCTTGATACTTGGATGACAGAGTACAGCCAAGAACGCTTTTATAGTGGAAAATATTGTTTCGCAAAAACGCCAATGCAACCATTCTTGGATTCGATGCGTTTAGTAAAGCAGAAAACACTGAACAAAAACGTACAAACGGAAGACACTGTCTGGCAGGTTAAGAGCCTATCCTAATAACCCTTGAATGGCCGATATAATCAAAGGCGATGATGCCTTTGAAAGGATTCAGGGATGAAAAAACGGAAAGCAAAGAATAGATACAGGATTTCAGACGAATTATGGGAAAAGATCGAGCCATTGATACCCAAGCATGCGAATACTCATCGTTTTGGTGGCGGTAGACCGAGGGTGCCGGACCGCAAAGCAATGGATGGTATTTTCTTTGTGTTACGCACCGGATGCCAATGGAACGCCTTAAACCAGACAGGAATTTGCTCAAGTAGCACAGCCCACTCACGATTTCAGGACTGGACCAAGGCTGGAGTTTTTCAGAAGCTCTGGGCAATGTCCCTGGAAGATTATGACGAGTTGAAAGGGATTGACTGGTCATGGCAATCGATGGACGGCGCCATGGCCAAGGCCCCCCTCGGTGGGGGAAAAAACAGGTCCAAATCCTACGGATCGCGCCAAAAAAGGCGTTAAACGCAGTTTGCTTACTGAAAGTTCTGGTGTGCCGATTGGCTTGGCGATTGATGGAGCTAATCGACA
>DATKVV010000012.1:0-26099 GCA_035529895.1 Sedimentisphaerales bacterium | reverse complement strand
CGTGACGTGGGTGATTCAAGATTTCGGTTTGCTTTTGCTCAGTAGTTTTGATCTGACTTGTGAGGAAGTCAAGCTCCGCCAGCAGGGTATCGAGACAAAAACGCAACTGGGCGGACAACTGGATTTTTTGCAGGGCCTGGATCGCGGCATGAGACCAGGATTTGAGGCCCGGCGGCTGGGGGCCCTTGCCCTGGCCGGGGAACTTTGTCAGCTATGCCTACCACATGCCCTATTTGGACAAGGATTTGAGAAAAATCAGTTTTGCGATTTCAGATATGTCTCACCCCGCCGCGCCTGTTTGCGCCGACCGCAATCCCTGGCTCGACAAGAATGTGGTCCAGCGCCCCACGGACCCGCCCGACTATGAGAATTTCAATTCCGTCTGCCACGGGGGCAAGGGACAAAATGTGCTGTACAAGAGTCTCGCTGTAAAATTTGAGAAAAAGCCCACGTGCGGGATTGGGAAGGACAACATCTATACGCACGGCAAATATTCGACCGGACAGGGTCATCCGGTGGGCACACCCCCTGCCGGCAATGGCGACGGCTGGCCGGCCGGTTATCAGGACGCCTACCTCGTGGGCGAAAAGAACTCTAAAGGGCCTTGATGGCAGAGGACGGTTTGAACACGGGTGACCTGATTCGCATAAACCCAAGACCGTACTTTCGCCCCCGGGTCTGGATGAACGTCGCAGCCTGACAGCGCAGATCTGCTCGATTAAATCCGTTCCGCGTCAAAATTTCTCTCGTGAGATATGCTTGACCAGATACGCGGCCAGCGAGCAAATTCGCCCGAGCGCCGAAATCAAGAACTGTTGAAATCGGCCTTTGTTTATCGCTTGCCGGATTGCGAGCGCGGCGGGTATTATAAATGCCAACCATAGTGCCCAAGCCGGTGCTTTTGCGGCCGGAATGGGACGATACTATATTTTGAGGTGCTGGTTTGCAATGGTTCGAAGAACAGGTATAATGTTGCGCGGCAGGGGCAGTACAAGGATTTAGTTAGAATAAGGGTGAAGCCGGATTATGAAAAAGTGCAGGATGCTACTTATAACGGCAGCGGGAATATCGGTGCTTTGGACGGTCTCGAGCCTCTCGGCTAAAACGTGGTATTTGGGCGGGGACCAGGATTGGAAAGAGGTGCCGGCCGAAAGCAAGGAAGCCTATGTGCAGGCAAATACGCTGTTTAGCGAAGGCAAGCTCGTCAAGGCGGCCAGGAGCTACGATAAGTTTCTGGCCGGGTGCGACCCCAACAGCGAACTCTATCAGGAGGCTTTGCAAAGGCAGTTTCAGATAGGCAGGGAGTTTCTGGCCGGGCGGAAAAAGACGGTGCTCGGCGTTTTCAGAATAAGCGGATACGCCGAGGGCGAAAAGATTATGGACAGGATTAGCGACCGGGCCGGCGGCGCGATAATCGGGACGGAGGCGGCCCTTGAGGTCGCCCAGAGCTATGAGCAAAGAGGAGAATCCGACGAAGAGTACTATGAGCTGGCCTACCTTAAATGGTCGGACATCTTCGACAGTTACGACAGGCGTCTGCGGGTGGCGTCCTCGACGCCTACGGGCGAGCTGGGCAAGGACTCGCTGCTGGGCATGGCTCGATGCCTGCACGCCGCCTATAGAGGCCCGGAGTATGACGCGTCAAGCCTGATGGGGCGCACGTTTGGGGTGCGGAAACAATACGATAGTGCAAAGAGCTGTTACGAGGGACTGAGACTATTGTATCCCGAGGAGTCCGAAAAGTTTGACGCCGATGGAAAACTCAAGCAGCTAAACGAGCAACTGGCCTGGAAGGATTTCAGTACGGGTCAGTATTATGAAAAGACCGGCAGCCGGCAGGCGGCCAACCTGTATTACCAAATGGTGGTGCGGCAGTGGCCCGGCACAAAGGCGGCGGAAATGGCGAACGAAACGCTCAGCAAAAATCTGAGCAGCAAAGAGACAGAGAAATGAAGAAAGAAAACCGAGCGGCAAGTGGAGGTCGCAGGCGCACAGGTCTTTTTTGTCCTGGGGCCTTTGGACTGGTGGGGGCTTTGTTGTGTTTTGGCATTTGCGGGTGCGGCGAAACGGGCGGCTATTCGAACGACCCGCTCTTTCCGACCGAGGTGCGGGGGGTCTATGTGGAAATGTTCGAGAACCAGAGCTTCTGGCGAGGCGTGGAGTACGAGCTGACCGACGCGCTGGCAAAACGCATCGAGGCCGATACGCCTTATAAGATAGTTTCCAGCCGGGACCGTGCCGACAGCGTGATAAGCGGACAAATATCGTCCGTTGGTCAGTCACTGCTCAGCTTCGAGCGAGAGACAGGGGTGGCGCTGGAAAAAGAGCTGGAGCTGCAGGCGGTGGTTAATTGGAAAGACCTCAGAACGGGAAATCTGCTGATAGACAGCAAACCGGTCATGGCCTCAGCGAGCTACTCGGAGCTGCAAAAACAAGGCTTTGGCTACTCCTCGCGCATTGCAGCAAACAATCTTGCGCAAAGAATCGTAGAATTGATGGAGAAAGCGTGGTAGAAGCTGTGCGTGGTGGAGCCTTGATGGCGAAGTTAGGTACGAGATACGAAGGATGAACGAAGGCAAAGAGAGAAAGCCTCTGCGGCCGCGACGCGGCCAGCGGAACAAAGAAGGCGGCAAGCCCCCTCTGCCAGGCTACAAACGCGGACCATTTACCTGGTTGATAATCGCAATTGTAATATTTACCGCGATGATGATGCTCCAGCAGTGGCAGAGTATCGATAAGATAAAGTGGAGCGCATTCGAAAGGTATCTCAAGGACGGCCAAATTGAAAGCATCGAAATCGGCGAGACCGAGATTACAGGAAAGTTTAAGCCCGGCGTCCCCGACAGGGACCCAAAAGCGCCGGAATCGTTCTCGGTGGATTACAAGCCCGAAGTGGTGGGCGACCGGCTGTTCCAGTTATTGGATGAAAGCAAGAGCAAGCCCGAAGTGGTCAAGTTTTCGAGGCAGCGTATCTGGCTTATTATGCTGATGCAGTGGGTTTTGCCGCTGCTTTTGCTGGTCGGATTTATCTACATTATGTTTGCCCGCAACCTGCGCAGCGGGGCCGGCGGCATGCTGATGTCTTTTGGGCGCAGCCGCCATCGCGTACAGAACAAAGACCGGGTCAAGGTAACATTCAAGGACGTCGCCGGTGTCGACGAAGCAAAGGAAGAAGTCGCCGAGATAATCGAGTTCCTGAAAAACCCAAAGAGGTTCCAGCGTCTGGGCGGTCGTATCCCGCGTGGAGTCCTGCTTGTGGGTCCGCCGGGGTGCGGAAAGACACTGCTGGCAAAAGCCATAGCCGGCCAGGCCGAGGTCCCGTTCTTAACCATATCCGGCAGCGATTTCGTCGAGATGTTCGTCGGCGTCGGGGCGTCCCGCGTGCGGGACCTGTTCAGGGAGGCGAAAGAGAATTCGCCCTGCATCATATTCCTGGATGAGGTCGATGCAATCGGACGCAAGCGAAGCGCCGCTTTCGTCGGCGGGGGGCATGATGAGCGAGAACAGACGCTCAATGCGATACTGGTGGAGATGGACGGCTTTGATACGAACGACCAGGTGATTGTGATTGCCGCTACGAACCGCGCGGACATTCTTGACCACGCGCTGACCCGGCCGGGCAGATTCGACAGACAGATTTATATCCCGCTGCCAGACCTCAAAGGCAGAGTTGACATTCTGAAGGTGCACGCCAAGAAAGTAAAACTGGGACACGATGCGAACCTCGAGAGACTGGCGCGGGGAACGCCCATGTTCAGCGGCGCCGACCTGGCCGCCATTATTAACGAGGCCGCCTTGGCAGCCACTATGGCCAATAAAGACTGTGTTGAGATGGCCGATTTGGAAGAGGCCAGGGACAAGGTGCGCTGGGGCAGGGCCAAAAAGAGCAGGGTGATCGACCAGAAAGAAAAGGAGATTACCGCTTATCATGAGGCCGGGCACACGCTTGTCCAGTCGCTCCTGAAAGATGCCGACCCGCTGCACAAGGTGAGCATTATTCCTCGCGGACCGATGGGCGGCGCGACTTTTGCTTTGCCCGAGAAAGACAGAACGATATTTACGAAAAGATATTGTATGGCGCTGCTGAAGGTCTGTTTCGGTGGGCGAATTGCCGAACAGATGTTCTGTGATGACATATCCAGCGGCGCACAGTCGGATATTCAGCAGGCCACCGTCATCGCCAGGCAAATGGTTCTGACCTGGGGCATGAGTGACCAGCTTGGGATGATCAGCTACGGGCCTGATTACGCGGCTAAGGACCAGGTATATATAATGCCGGGCGAGAAAGACTATTCAGAGAGAACGGCCGAAGCGATCGACGACGAGATAAGAAAGGTTACCGACGAGGCGTACAAACTGGCGAAGGAGCTGATAGAAGCAAACAAAGATAAACTCGAGAACATTGCAAAGGCATTGCTTAAGTACGAAACCCTCGATGCTGAGGACGTGAAGTTGATTCTCGAAGGCCGGGAGATGGACAAGCCTACGGTTACCGACTTGTTGGCCGCCGAGCAGGCCAGGGACGACCAGCAGAAGGCCGAAGCCGAAAAAGACAAACCGTCCAGCTAATCTGCGGCGGCAGCTCCGCGGTGTCTTATGCTCAAAAAGGCGGCTGTGAAATTGTGGATATTTCTCATACTCGTTTTTTGTTCCACCGGATGGGCTCAAGACACAGTCGGGTCGCCTGCATCTGCCGGCGTTGAGATAGCACGTTATGAAAAGGAGTCTTCCTGCGCCCGAATTGCGCCGGCTCGAATGGATGGACGCAGCGGGATTGCCGTTGTTTTCGAGGGAACCGAGGACCTTCACTATTACGCAAAGAAGGAAACCGCGCCGGCAGGATATAAACTTCAGGTCGAGGTCACATCGGACGATTTCGAATTTGGTCAGGCGGTGTTTCCGAATTGGAGCATTTTCAAGGACCCGCTGGGCGCGAACGTGGAGGTGTATGTCGGTCGATTCGTTGTTTTTGTACCCATTAAAGCCGTTAAAGCCCCCGCCGGAGTTGCTGTAGTTGACAAGGCCGACGTTGAGGTCAAGATTGCCGGCATAGCATGCACAAGCCAGATTTGTCTTGCTCCGTTCGAGAAAATCCTGCGGGCAACGATTGACTGGAGTCAGCGTGATTCCTGGCAGGCGATTAGTTTGACAACCGCCGCCGGCGCGCCCCCGGTGGTCAAAGGGCCGAGTTATTCGCTCTGGTTTGCCCTCGGTTTGGCGTTCGTGGCGGGGTTGGCGCTGAATATTATGCCCTGCGTCTGGCCGGTATTGCCCATAATCGTGATGCGAATCGTTGAGCAGGCCAGACACAGCAAAGGTAAATCCGTTGTAATGGGGCTTGCATTTTGTGTCGGAATACTCTTGTTTTTTGCGTGCCTTGCGGGGGTCAATATTGTTCTGCAGGTCTTCTATGGGACCGTCCTGCAGTGGGGGGACCAGTTCCGCAATCCCGTTTTCGTTGCGTTTATGGCCCTGCTGCTCATAGTCCTGGCCCTATTTATGTTCGGCCTTTTTACAATCACCGTTCCGTCCTCAATCGCAGGCAAATCCGGTTCCGGCAAAGGATACACCGGGGCGATTGGCATGGGCTTTCTGGCTGCTGTCCTGAGCACACCGTGCAGCTTCGGAATTCTGGCGGCCGCTTTCGCCTGGGCGCAGGGCCAGCGTCTTGCGCTGGGGACACTGGCGATAATGGTTATCGGGGTAGGGATGGCTGTCCCCTATGCGATACTGACTTCGATGCCGGGCCTGTTAAGCCGAATGCCGAGAGCCGGACGCTGGATGGAGCTGTTCAAGCAGACCATAGGATTTGTCCTGCTGGTTATCGCGGTAAAGCTCATTGCCTCGCTGCCCGAAGCGCGAAGGACCGGCGTAATGTATTTTGCCGTGGTGCTTGGCTTTTGCGTCTGGATGTGGGGCGCCTGGGTAAGTTACGGCAGTCGCGCTTTCCGCAAGTGGCTCGTACGAACCATCGCCGTGATGTTGGCGGTCGGGGCCGGCTGGGTGTTTCTGCCTGCGCCGCCGGCCGAGCTTGTTGACTGGCACGGGTATGACGGCGCTTTGATAGAAAAACATCTGACGGAGGGAAAACCCGTACTGATTAAGTTTACGGCTGGCTGGTGCTTCAGTTGCCAGGTGGTGGAAAAAACGGTTTACTCGCGCAAGGACATCGCGGGGCTAATCAAGAGCAGAAACGTTCTGGCGGTCAAAGCCGATACCACGGTGAACGATTATCCCGCAACGCTCGCTTTGAAAAACATATATAAAGAGCCGGGGGTTCCGGTTAGTATATTATTACTGCCCGGCGGCAAAAAGCCCCTCAGGTGGCGCGGCCTGGCTTTTGCCGACAGCCTGCAAGAGGCTTTGGAAAAACTGCCTTCTAATAAGTGAGACCGATGGCTAAAAGAACTAAGAGCAAAAGAATAAGGGTTGACAAGGCCGAGGCCGCAGAGAGGGTCAGGAAAATCTGGCCGATACTCAAGAAAACCTACCCTGATGCGAAGGTCGCACTTAACTTCGCCGACCCTCTGGAGCTGCTTATTGCAACGATTTTATCGGCCCAGTGCACCGATGTGCGGGTCAATATGGTCACGAAAGACTTGTTCAGGAAATACAAATCCGCCAAAGACTGGGCAAAGGCCGACATAGAACAGATAGAGTCGGATATTAAGAGCACGGGCTTTTACCACAATAAGGCGCTCAGCATCAGGGGCGCGTGCACGCACATACTCGAGAAGTTCGCCGGCAAGGTGCCGGATACCATCGAAGAGCTTACCGCCCTTCCGGGGGTGGGCAGGAAAACGGCAAACGTCGTGCTCGGTGGGGCCTTCGGCAAGCCGGCCATAGCCTGTGACACCCACGTAATCCGCCTCTCGCGACGCCTGGGCCTGTCCGATAATACTGACGCAGTGAAGTTGGAATTTGATTTGGCCGAAATAGTACCTAAGGCAAACTGGACGCTGTTCAGCAATCTGTTGATTTTTCACGGGCGAAACGTATGCATCGCGCGCAAGCCGAGCTGCGGGAATTGCCCGATTGCAGAGTATTGTCCGGCCGCGAACAATCCGGCTTTGTGGTAGATTCGGCATTTTGGGAATTATGGAGTAGATTTGTAAGTTTTAAGGAGACTTTCTTAGATGATGGACCCTATCGAAACGCCGGTAAAGGACCTGTGGCGGATATTCAGAATAATGGCCGAGTTCGTCGAGGGATTCGACGAGCTTGCGTCTATCGGTCCTGCGGTTTCGATTTTCGGCTCGTCCCGGGCCGGGCCCGGTGACAGATATTACAAGCTGGCGGAGAAGACCGCCGCGGAAATGGTAAAGGCCGGATTCGCCGTCATAACCGGCGGGGGCGGCGGCATTATGGAGGCCGCCAACAAAGGGGCCGCCGAAGCAGGCGGCAGGAGCATCGGCCTTAATATCGAGCTGCCGATGGAACAGATTCCGAACGACTACCAGAATCTCTCGCTGCACTTCAGGTACTTCTTCTGCCGAAAGGTGATGTTCCTGAAGTATGCCCACGGCTTTGTAGTCTTCCCCGGCGGTTACGGAACCCTGGACGAGTTCGCCGAATCGCTGGTGTTGATTCAGACGTTGAAACAGGCGTCGTTCCCCGTAATTTTGATGGGCAGCGACTACTGGCAGGGGCTGATTGACTGGATGAAAGCGAAGATGCTCACCGAGCATCATTATATCAGGCAAAAAGATACGGATGTGTTTACAATCGTGGATGAGCCTGAGGCCGCCGTCAAGGTAATCGTCGATTTCAAAGAGTCGGAAGGCCGCAGCGGAATCTACCTGCCTTCCGGAATGAAGAAAAACCAGACCTGATACCTGTACCCACAAAATTGGTCGCTTTCGTACATCGCACCGTGCAAATGGTTAAGGACGGCTGACGAATGACTAACGGATGGCGTCAAATCCGCATTTCGGAACTGGCCACTTGCTAATAGGGTGCGGGCAGTCCGGTGACGGAGGCCAGGGCGTCAAAGTAATCCTGCGGGACGGTCGCGAGATACCAATTCGGAACCTGGGTGTAGACCCACGAGAACTCGCCGAGGTCGGCGGAAATATCCATGGCCTGATGAAACGCCTGGGGGGTAAAGAAATTAAGGCCGAATTGATTGGGGTCGGTATACCAGCCGAGGTTAGTAGAATTATAGTCCATCCACGTGCCGAAGCCGATACCGACGTTTGCCAGATAGCGGTAGGGGTCGGCGCTCAGTGAGGCGCCGCCCTGATAATTGCTGATGCTGCTATAGAAATCGCCCAGGGTCTTATTTGGATAGGCGCTTTCCATGCCGTCTATGAGTCTGATTTGGTCGCCGGCCTCGTCGAGCAGACCGTCGATGAATGCGGGCAGCAGGCCGTAGGTGGTTTCAGACAACTGCTGACCATAATACTGCATCGCCAGATAGGGCAGGGAATTGGCGAACAGAAACAGCAGTGTGAAATCACGCGTCGGACAGGCGGCTCTAATGACCGAGGCTGTTTCGCGGCCGCGCTGGCGGACCTGGGCCTGGTACTGCTCAAAGGTTTTTGTCGGGTAGTATTTCAGGCCGGGGTAGTACCAGGGATTGAAGTGGTAGTCTTCGGGGTCGAAGACAATGCCGGCAAATGCGGTTTGATTGACGGCGGCTGCCGCGAAGGCGGTGTTGGAGACGACCGTGTTAAAGTCGGAGTCAAACCAGTCGGGCGGGGGCCAGTAACCGGAGGAGTTAATGCGGAAAAAGCTGTTTTCGCGCAGACGAGTGAAATCGGTGTCATTCAGCAGCGTGATATCTTCCTGTGCGCTTTGCTGGACCTCCGAAGGTATGGTATAAGGGATCCATACGCGACTGCATACGCTGGGCTGGCCTTCTCGTCGCGCAAGGTCGACTACTATGCCGTGGAAGGGAGTGGCTTCGGCGGCAGTGACATTGTCGTGGAGCCAGGGGATGGTCGGCATGTCCCAGCCGAATTCGATGACGCGGCCTTTACCGCCGGACTGTGCTGCGAAGGCGGCGAAATCCACAAAGTTGACGATGCCGTCCTTGTTCAGGTCGGCTTGGTTATAGCCGTCGCCGCCTGCCAGGCCGACCCACAGCCAGTGGTGAACGAAAGTTTCGAGGTCTATCCCGGGTCTTGCCTGTGCGCACAGCGGGATTTCGCCGAGGTAGCTGCCGTTGCTGAAGTTGTAGGCTTTCGCGGGCCGGCCGGAGCTGAACCAGTGATAGGCCGGACCGTCGGCGACAAACCCGCTGAAATGGCGTGACGGCAGGTCTCTCGCGGCAGGATAAGAGTTCCACCTCGATTCAATCCGAATGAACCCGTTTGACCAGTAATGCCTCCATACACTGATATTATTGACGTCGTCGTGGCGCCAGGACCACATCTTGATGCCGTCGGGCTGCCAGAAGGTTTCATCGCCGGTTTTGCGGCCGTTGGCGTAGGTAACCTGATGCTCTTTTTTCCCGTCTGGGTAATAGGAAGTTTCTGTGCCGTGCAGCAGGTAGCGCCCGTTGGGGCAGGTTCTGGCGCTCCATGTCGTCTTGAGCGCGCCGCCGGGATAATACTCGTTGTACTGATTGACCGTCCCGCCGGTTGTCTCGGGCGGGATGTCACCCTGTTCGGAGTAAATCCAGGCTTCGTTCAGCTCATAGTGCAGACACGGATGTGTCATAGTTGTCAGCACGTGGATTACGCCGTTGGGGGCCTGGCGAACGGTCGAGTAACCCAGGGTCCCGTATTGCCTGTCGGACTCGTGCGGCAGAGTAACGGGGAATTTCTTGAAGTACCATGTCACTCCGTCGTTCGCGGAAATTGCTATCAAACATCCGTAACCGTGGGTCCAGCCGGGCGGCTGGTAATTGTCGCCCTTTCTCTGGCAGTCGCATATAAAGACCAGCTTTCCGTTGGCCAGTCGGGTCATGCAGGGCCTTTGATTGCCGCCCAGAACCGCAAAAGGCGCCGGGCCGCTTTCGGGCCAGGTTGCGCCCCAGTCGTAGGATTTGCAGTACGGCATCCAGCCGTCGATATTGCTGCTCTTGCCGCCATAGGAAAGCAGTGTACCGGAATCGCCGATGGGAAGGATTGTCGAGTGCCGGCCGTTGGTTCGCCCGCCCATATCGTACCAGGTGACACCGTTGTCGGCGCTTCGCCAGACAACGCTGTCTGCGCCGCCGCCGTCGGTGACGGTGTAGAGCGTATTGCTGTCCTGCCGCCAGGCATTCACCACAGGCTGCGCCTCGAAATCCACTGCCGGTATCGGAAAATACGGACGTTTGAGCGTCCAGGCGGCCCCGCTGTCGTCCGATACGGCCATAACGAATGGTCGGCGCTCCTTGCCGTCGATGCGGCCGCCGCCGAAGAAGCGAACGGCCCCGTCACTTTCGGTCCAGAGCAGGCCGCTTGTGGTGCTCATATTCTTCATGTCGTAGAACAGTTCCGGCATGTCCCACTGGTCGCTGCCGTAACGAAGACGGGCCTGAACGAATCTGACTTCCGGGCCGACCTCGCTGCCGCCGGTGAACCAGACGGCTAAAGCGTCGCCATTGGGCATGACCTCGAATCCGGGAGAATGATTATGATGTGTCACTGTGGGGTCGCAGCCCAACAGGGACGCGATGCCGTCCGTGGTATTGTCCGGTGGAATCGGCAGCGCGAAGCGCACGGTGAAGTACGGAATATTTGCGTCCGGGCCCTGCAGGGCGACGGCGGTGTTTTGCTTGACGGCCGCCTGGCAGAACGGCCCGGCCGGGACATCGCGCTTTTGAGGCGGCTCATCCTCGAGGACCAGCCGGAAACCGCATGGACCTGCCTCAGGAAGCTGCCAGGGCTCGTACCTTGCATTCGTGGGCAGGGACCGGCGGTTCTGACCGTCGGCACGAATCACTTTGACAATGCCGTTGGCCGGACCGGCGGGGTCCAGAAGCGCGTTGTGGCCGTACAGACCATGCCAGTCCTGAACCCATTGCCTGCTGTTCATGTCCTGTACCATGCTGTGGTTGTTGCAGACGTATTCCCATTCGGCCTCGGTTGGCAGGCGGTATGTTTTGCCTTCGAGGCCGCCCAGCCACGCGGCAAAGTTGTTCGCGTCGTCCCAGCTTACATCCGAAGCCGAACCCGGCAGTCCGGACTGCTGGTAATGCTCGTCGGCGACCCTGGTCGCCAGGATGTAGAATGGCTTGCTGATTTTGACGGTATGTTCCGGCTGCTCATCGTAATCCAGTGTTCCGCTGTCCTGAATTCGGTGCCCGTCGCCCTGTCCCATTGTGAAGGTGCCCGGCGGGATTCGGACAAAGAGCATTCCGAGGGAGTTTGTGTATGTCTGGACAGTAGTGAAACTCCAGATTTTGCCTTTCCATATTCTTGGCGCGTTGACCTCATCAATTCTCCAGTAGTAAGTCTTGTCCGGTTCGAGGCCGGCTGCCTGGTAACTGTTGGCGTCACAGCGGCCCCTGCCTGGCAGGATATTAGGGTCGTGCGCATTGTTGACATCGTCAAAATCGGCGCCGAGGTATACGTCATGTTTGAGAGCATTAATACCCGCCGACCAGGCAAACGTCGCCTGCAGGCCGTAGACGGTTCCGCCGTCGGGGGGGCTTGGATTAGAAGCGATGTTCGGGTCGGGCGCCGAAGCGGTTACCACCGTATTGCCGGCGCTCAGCTCGACGTTCACCGTGCCTTCGCCGCCGTAGGCGGTAATATGGCCTGCGGCAATATCATTGTTAATTTCGGCGGTGACATCTCCGCTGATTGTCAATATACCCTCGGTTATATCCATGCTGTAAGCTGCACCGGCGTGGGTGAATGAACCGCACTCAATCAGGCCCCCATGCAGGTATATGTTCGATTTTCCTGTAATCTGCCCCGGCGCCTTGAATTCGTTGGCGACCGACAGGAAGCCGCCCAACATTTTGAGAGAAGCCGTTCCCTGGGCGGTACTGCCGACTTCTGCCCAGGGCAGCAGGAGGTTGTTGGCGTATATGCTGCCGGCAGATATGTTGATTGCGACGTTTGAATCCAGCGGCCGGCAGGTCGCTTTTAAGTCGCCGGTAATATCGATGATGCCGCCGGTCATATTAAGCCGGCCGTTCCCGTCGTCGCCGAATTTGAGACTCTGGGTCCAGACGTAGCCGCTGCCGATGTTCACTTCAAACCATGACCCGCTTCCGTCGGCGCCCCTCCACTCGCCGTTGATATAGATAGCGGGGTCGCCGGTTATGTTAATGACGCCTGTTCCTCTGTTGGGTGCGCGCCACCAGCCCCTGTTGACGATGATATCAGAAATTCCATTTATGTTAATTGTGGCTGTTCCGGTGCCGGTGCTCCAATTCCACTCGCGTCGGACACCAACCATTCCGCCGACAATATCCATGACCTGGCTGGTGCTTACGCCCCACATAGGCCCGTTTATGTTATTGACGTCTGCGTAGCAATCGACGACCGGGCCGCGCGCGGGCGTACTGATGACCGCCGTGTCTGCCGGGCCGGGCGGGCCGGGAGGTTCCCAGTTGCCGGGCGTGCACCAGGAGTCATCGCTCGGCTCTGCGTTGGTCCAGGTAGCTGCGGAAGCAGCATTAACCAAACCCCCCGCAAGAAGACACACGAACCACACTACTTTCCTGGACATCACACTGCTACCTCACACTTATGAAATTCATAAGTGAATCAGGCGAACACAGTTACACAAGAATAATAGCCTTGGTAATCTTGTCCTAACGCCGTTTTGAGCCTCTCGGGTGTGCTATATGAGTATACCAACTCTCGCCTCAAGAAGCAAGACCGGACGGGAAAACAACCATAAGTTGAATTTGTGATAGCCGCGCCTTCGCCTCCGTACGAGGCTGTCATAGGGTCAAACGCCGGTTATTTTTTTGCGGCGTTCAGCATTTTCATGAAGTTTTTCAGCAGCAGTGAGAGGTCTTTTTTCCCGCGGGCGGTAACGAGGTTGCCGTCAACGATGCAAGGGGTGGCGATGTATTTGGCGCCGCCCTGCTCGACGTCGAGCGCGCACTTGGGGATGGTGGTGGCTTTTCGGCCGGTCATGACGCCGGAGGCGCTGAGAATTTCGACGCCGTGACAGAGGGCTGCGACGGGCTTGTTGGCCTCGAAGAAGTGGCGGGTGATGCGCAGAAGGTCCTTGTCGTAGCGGAGGTATTCGGGCGCTCGTCCGCCGGAGACGTAGAGGCCGGCGTAGTCGCGCGGGTTGACATCTTTGAAGGCGATTTCGGCTTTTAGATGGTAGCCGGGGAGCTCGCGGGTGATGTCCCACGGCACGTCGGAGTTGGGCGGGATTTCGTGTACGACGAGATGGTAATAACGGGTTTCGGGACCTGTGACGACCACTTCGAAGTCGTCCTCGGCGATGCGGTAGTACGCGTACAGGGTGTCGAGGACTTCGGAGCCGTCTCCGATGGGTAAAAGTACTTTTGGCATAGTTTTGGTCTCCTTGGCGGATAGCGGGTCTTTCAGTAGAGCGAGGGCGGCGGGGCCGGCAGCGAGGAGCTGGCAGATTTGACGGCGATTGAATTTCATTTAGCTTCGGACCTCCTCGATGAGGTTCGTTTAATTCCCTTCGGCTCATTCTTGCTTATATATAGCGGCGCCGTGCCGAATTTGCCATTACTTTGACGTATTTTGAGGCAAAAGTCAAGGAGTGATTTGGGATTGGCGTTTTTCGATTGAGTAAAGACGTGTTTGCAGAGATGACCGCGGGTTTGGTCTGTAAATTTCGGGGCGGCAAACCGCCTTTGGAGTATTCGTGGTTCGCATCTCGTATCTCGGCAAGTGAGGCAGTTGGGAAGTGGTTCAATGTCAGAAGTTCAATGCTGCGAACTGACCATGGTACTGCCTGCCGGCGTGGCTCGCGGCCCGTGGTTTGTAGGTCGTTGTCCAGCCGCAAAGGGGAATCGCCCTCCATAATCGGACGGACTTCCGTATTTGTTTCGAAAATGGGTAAGTTTGGGGGGATGGTTCGGCCGTAAGTTGAGGCGAAAGAAGGAGTAAACAAATCTTCATTTTTTTGGATTTTTGGTTGTGGGGGGTTACGCAAAAATGTCAAAATTTGGCATCGGGTAAAGCGGGAGTTATCGAATCGGGCGCGGCAGAGATTCTTGAGTTGTCTCTGGTGGGATGAAGGGTGAAGCAGCAAAGAAGAAAAAAACGATATTTTGCTTTTTCTGAGGAATTTTTCTTGACAGAGTGGTTTGGCGGCCGGTAAGATTCCCGTATGCGGATAGAGATCACCTGAAAGAACGATGCGGTAACGGAGACCTGTAGGCGATGGAAAATATCTGTCAAAACTGCGAGTATTTCGTGCAAGTCAGCACAAACCAGGGCAGGTACGCGTGGGGAGACTGCATGAACCCGGAAGTGGCTTTTGTCGATGAAACAGGTGAGAAAAAAGGTGTTTTCCGGTGGGCGGACGGGAGTTGCATTGATTTTAAGCCGAGGCAAAAGCCACATTAGCAGTCTGCGCTAAAGTTGGGTTTGTACAAGGGGTTGGGGGTTTGGAGGGTTTTTGAGCGTAAGGGTTTCAATGAGTATGTGCGGGGTTTGAGATTGGGTTTGATACCTATGGCATAAATTGGGTTTGTTTTGCCCGCGTCTGCAAGATTCTTCATTTTCATAATACTTTCTTTTAACAGAACTTAGGTTCATTCGAGTATCCAGCAAATTGGGTTTGTTTGGGTTTGTTTTGGTCAGGGTCGAAGGCGGTTTCATTTTTTGTAAGCCTTTGTCGAATAAGACTTTGGGTTCATCACAGCCTTTTGGAAATTGGGTTTGTTTTGCAAAAAAGGGCGAATTTGTAGAGGGTTCTCGACAAGTGTAGAGGAGAGAAGGCAGTTGACCGTTGACAGTTGCCAGTTGTTCATAGTTGTTCAGCATCGATGATTTCCTAACGATTATTCTTGACTTGGGCTGGCTTGCCTCAAAACGTGCCACCATGCAACATAAAATGTCTCCGCCACAGGCGGACAAGTATTTATCTTCGCCGGCGGGCAAGTCCGCTATAATGGGCGCCCCCCAAAGGGAAGGGGCAAGCCCTCGGCCCGCCTACGGCGGGCAACGGGGGCGTATTATACAGGATTTGGGGTTGGAAGTAAAGGAAAAAGTTGGCGGGACGAAGAGGGTAAATGAGTAGATGGATAGTAGATGAGTGGGGGGTGAGGGGGGTGTCCGCCTTCGCGCGAGGCTTCGGCGGATCTGCGCTTTGCTCCGAGGGGGCGAGGGGGAGGGGTGGAACTGGATCCCCGCCTGAGAATTGCGGGGACGAAGGGGAAATGTGAAAAGTTAATCCGCCGGAGGCGGACAAGTCCGCCGCGGGCGGATAAAAGTGCAAAGTATAAAACTAAAGCTCAAAGTGCAAAACTGCGGAACGCGCAGAGGGGTCAGGGGAAAGCAAATCTCAAAAATCAAAATGCAAAAATGCAACGCAAAAATCAAAATGGGTGGTTTTTGGGGGAAAAAGGGTTGACGGTTTGGGGAATGGGCGGTAAGGTATCAAGTGATAATTGATTAAGGATTGTTGATTATTGTAGCGGAAAAGAGAGATTTGGGGAAAAATTGCGAAGAACGCCTTCTACTGGCAGATGCGCTTCACGCTTCACGAAATACGACGCACGAACGCTGAGCCCTGTTTTTTCAGTTGACAACAGGCCCAAAGACGACTAAATTGCGGCCATTGGGAAGGCATATATCAGGGAGACGCAGCAAATAATTGAGACCGGGCGTTGCGCGGATTTAATAGGTGACTATGCATACTTTGAAAGAAGAAGGTGGGCACACCTTTAAGCGGCCGCAAGCCTAGTCCAAAGAGCTATATCTAATGAGAGAAAAGCGCAGATACAAACAGATTACGCCTAAGCAGATTACGGGACAACGAGGTGTAAACTTAGTAGAACAAATTGTGCTGGAGATGGGATTCGTTTGGCATCCAACGAACGCGAGTCTTGAGTCTGGCATCGATGGTATTATAGAAATTCGGGATCCTGCAACGGGCGAAACTACCAACAACATCATACAAGTTCAAGTGAAGGCGACCGAAGAGGAATGGATTAGTGACACCCCAGAGAGCTTCGTATATAGATGCAAGGCAAGAGACATCGACTATTGGATGAGAAGCAATACGCCAGTTATCCTTATTGCAGTTAGCCCGAATAGAAGGGAAGCTTACTGGACAAACGTCAAGGAGGTGTTTTCGGATTCAACTAAAAGGAACGAGAAGAAGGTAGTATTTGACAAAGCAACAAGACGGTTTAGCGCATCAGCAGCATTAGACTTGATGAAAGTGGCCGTTCACAAGGATATCGGGCCATACTTGCCAGCCACAGAACATGAAGAGACGCTGTATTCCAATTTGCTTGAGGTAGAAACTTTTCCGCGCTCAATTTATAGTGCTGCGACTGATTATCGTAGCCCAGAAGAAATTTTTGATTGGTCAAAGAAGGGCAGGGTCAACTTGCCCTCGGGTTGGCTGCTCACGGAAAAGATGGTTAGAAGCGTTTATGACTTACGTGAAGAACCATGGACGCAAATTTGCGACAGAGGTTCTGTCGAAGAATTTGGCACTGACGAATGGTCGGACTCGGACGATCCCGATATTCAGAGAGAATTCGTTAGGCTCATGAATCAGACATTAAGGGCTGACATGCATATCAGGCATTTGTGGTACTCGAAGGAAGAACAGTGTTTTTTCTTTCCGGCAAGATGGTCCGACTCAGGCGAGCCTAAATCATGGAAGTACCATTACGAATCACTGCGTACATGGACATCACGTGAAGTTGTATCATGCCACAGAAATCCGGAAACAGCAAGAGTAGCGTATTATCGACATAATGCAATGAGGGCCGATTTCTTGCGAATCAATAATAAGTGGTATTTAGCCATAATCCCTCATTACGTTTATACTATCGATGGCAAGACTATATACCCATACGCTGAGGATTTGTTATCCGGGATCAAACGGATTGAAAGACAAAATGCTGTCTTTGGACAAACAATAATGTGGAAACATAAACTGACATTTACTCCGTATAGCACATTCTTTGGTGATCATTCAAATGAGAAACCGCTTATTGTCTTTGGGCACTTGTTAAAGCTTAAGAGTGGGCAAGGACTGGACGACGAAAGCTGGCTTAGGGACGACATTCTGATTGAGGAAGAGTCGGATGGGTGGGGGCTATTCCAGTGACTGAGACAAAGTTCATTGATGAAGTTGACATCGAACTGGAATTTGGGGGCGGCAATCGCCACATAGATATAAGATTTGGCCTTCTCAATTATGGCACTCTGGACAGAGATGAACGCTCTGATGTGCGACGCATTAATATTGCCATAATAGGCTTACCTGATCTAAATGACAAGTTCCTTGAATGGTTGGAACTATGTGATTCAGGGATTGAATCGAAAGAAACATCAAAGCCAAATTTGTTTCCCCGTTTCCCCGGATTCGGAGCAAGCTCCCCTTTTAATGCCGAATGGGCATGTGATGAGCGTGCCGTAAGAAACCTATCTAGCGCAGGGATTACCGGATTGCAGAAGGTGCATAGTGCGGGAGAAATTATCAAGAATGCAGTTGGTTTATATACGTCTGAAATTGACTATTTGGCCAATGAAAACAAGCCAGATATTATCTTTTGCATAATACCAGAGCTACTGGGGCAACAGTTGGACCGGGCCGCTGAAATGGTAAAGGCTGTGTCACGTTCTGGACAAGATGAGGATGACGTAGTCAATACGTATCGCCATGATTTCCATCACTACCTAAAATCAGAAGCTATGAACTATCGAATCCCAATACAATTGGTTCTACCGTCAACTTTTGGTGTCGGAACTCGTGGAAGATCCACAAAAAAGAAACGACGACGTAAGAAAGCACGTCAACTACAGGACCCCGCGACTCGTGCATGGAATCTGTTCACAGCAATGTATTACAAGGCTGGATGTGTGCCTTGGAGATTGTCTCGTCAATCAAGCGATTATGATACCTGCTATATTGGTATCAGCTTCTACAAGACCTTGGATGAGACGGCAGTGTTTACGAGCATCGCTCAAATCTTCAATGAACGTGGCGAAGGTGTTGTTGTGCGAGGAGGCCAAGCCCAACAGTCCAAGAGAGATCGGACACCCCATCTGAACAATGAAGATTCAGCTAAGATATTGATTCAAGCGCTACAGCGATACCGAGATGAGCACAAAAATATGCCTGCACGGGTTGTTCTTCATAAAAGCTCCTATTTTACAGAAGATGAGGTAGAAGGATTTTCAACGGGTCTCAAACAAGAACATATATCAATGGCTGACATGTTGAGCATACGTAAAAGCTCTGTCCGCCTTTTCCGAGTGGGAGCCTATCCAGTTCTACGTGGCACCCATATAGAACTCGATGGTAATAAACACTTGCTTTATACGCGGGGAAGTGTGCCCTTTTTTCAAACTTACCCCGGGCTTTATATGCCTCGTGCATTGCAAATAGAGTTCGATACCGTTCAACAGTCCCGTGAAACACTTTGCCGTGAGATTCTTGCTTTAACAAAGATGAACTGGAACAATACGCAGTTTGACATGAGTGAGCCAATCACTCTTCACGCAGCACGCCGTGTGGGGTATATATTGAAATACATACCGATCAATGCCCCCGAATCAAGAATTGCAGCCAGATATAGCTTTTATATGTAAGAAATCCTCGCAGGAGAATTAAAGGTGTCCCCCCGCGCATAGGCGCTAGCTGGATTGTTTGGCTGACGCCCATGCTACTTTTGCATGGGGCGGGAGTGATGGCGCGCAAGGCAGGCTTGCGGGCTAGCCATGCAATTGATACGGCGGGTTGTTTCTAACGGGGCAAGGGGGATTTTTGTTTTGACAAAAACGGCGGTTTTGGTTATTTTAGCGGTTTTAGGGTAGAGAGGGTGGCCGGGATGGATTGTATGACAGGCAGTTAGAAAAGGCCCGGAAGCGCGTGGTTTTTAGTATATTTGGAAGGATATGTGCTATGAAACGGTTTTTTGGCAGGCCGGTAACGGTTTTGACAGTGGGATTAATGGTGGTTTGCTGCTCGTGCAGCCAAACGGAGCGGGCAGCGCAGGTTGGCGAAACGCCGACGGCGGTTGAGCGGGAACAAGCGAGAATACAGCCGGTGGAGGCCAAGCCTGTTGAGGTAAAGCCTCCAGTGGTGGAGGCCAAGCCGGCTGAGACAAGGCCGGCGGAGCAGCCTTTTGTGGCGAAGCACGCGGACGACCCGAACGTGGTCGGCGAAATAGGGGATTATGTTGTCACGAAACAGGAGGTTGAGTACAGGCTGATAAATGAGCTTCGCGGGTACGAGGAGGAGCCGGGGCCGGCAGCCGAGGCGCCGGACGCAAAGACGGTGCTGATGAAACTGATGGCGGATAAGGCGATGTCACTTGAAGGGCGGGCGCAGAATCTGCAGCAGGGGGATTCGTCAATCAGGCGGTTTTACGAAGGAAGGCTGGTATCGTTACTGCTGCGCACAAACCTGCAGGACAAGTTGAGAGTTACGGATGCGGACATAGAGGCGAAACTGAAGTCGGACCCCAAGCTGGACCGGGCCCGGGCGACGGCGATGGTACAGAATGAAAGAGCGAGGGAGCTTGTGGAGCAGTTTTATAACGAGCTGACCAGAAAAGCTCACGTTCGGAAGCTAAGTGAGAATTTCGGGAAAGCGGCGGAGATACACAACCGGCTGCTTTATAGTCCTCAAAAAGAGCGGAGAGGGGGGTGGATAGCAAACTGGCAGATACAAGAGGAGCTGACGCCGGAAGAGAAGGAGATTGTGCTGGCGACGTTTGACGACGGGAAGATAACGCTGCTGAACTGGTTTGAGACGCTGAATGAGATGTCACCGCCGTCGCGGCCGAAGGACGCGGGCACGGTGCAGGGGGTGGAGCAGTTATTAGACAGGGCGATGAGGACGCCGGTTTTTCTTGCGGAGGCGAGGCGTCAAGGGCTGGATAAGGAGGAGAACTTCGTAAGAGAGCTGAGAGCGTATGAGGACAGGATTCTGTTCAGCAGGGTGATGAGGAACGCTTTAAGCGGCCTTAAGCGACCGACCAAAGAAGAGGCGGCGGAGTACTTCAACAGCCACAAGGAGGAATTCAAGAGCGCCGACGTGGTCAAGGTGGACCAAATCTGGTGCGCGGACCTCAAGACGGCGCGAAAAGTGAGGCGGGAGCTGAGGGGGGGGAAGGATTTCGAGGCGGTCAAGCAGGAATATTCGCTGAGGAAAGAAGAGAAAGCGGTTGATACTACGGCGGCGAGAGAAGGGGTATTTTTTAAGGAATTATGGGCGGGCGAGCCCAACGAGATAATCGGGCCTGTCAAGGGTTTTTACGGCGAAGGCGAGAGCCGGCAGACGATGTGGGCGGTCAAGTGGCGCGTTGTGAAGGTACTGGAGAAGAGGCCCGGCTCGGCACGGGAATACTCGAGCGTTGAGCGTGAGGTTGAGGAGCGAATGCGGCGGATAGAACGAGAGGCAAGGCTGGATGAGTACCGGCAGGAGCTTCTGACCAAATACCCTCATAAGGTTTATTCTGAAAGAATCGGGGACATAGATCCGCTGAATATACCGTGAAGATTAAGGGCGGTCGAAGAACAGGCGTACGCAAGCAAGGGCAGTTTTCCTGCAAATATATGAGAGTAAGGCGATGGAAGTTGCGGAACTAAAGTCAGCGATATCAGATTTGTCGGCCCGGATAGAACGAATCCGGGACTGGCTTTGACTTGTCCGGCAAGAAGGCGCAACTTACCGCACTCGAACGCAAGATGTCGAAAGCGGGATTCTGGGACAATCCGGAGGCGGCTCAGTCGGTTGTCGGTCAATTGAGCGCGCTGAAATCGGTGGTTGAGCCGGTGGAGGAGGTTTTGCAGGAGGTCAAAGACCTGGCGGAGCTGTTCGATTTGGCGGTGGAATCCGATGCGGACGAACTGGCGCAGTTGCGGGAGGATCTGGGCAGTCTTACAAAGAGGTGCGAGCAGATAGAACTGGCGGGGCTGTTAAGCGGGCCGAACGATGCGAAGAAGTGTTTTTTCAGCATTCACGCGGGCGCCGGGGGGACGGAAAGCTGCGACTGGGTGAGTATGCTTCTGCGGATGTATGTGCGGTACTTCGAGGCGAAGAGATACAAATACGAGGAGCTGGATATGACGCCGGGCGAAGAGGCGGGGCTGCGGTCTATCACGCTGCGGGTCAGCGGGCCTTTTGCTTTCGGGAAGCTTTCTTGCGAGGTGGGGGTACACCGGCTTGTGCGAATAAGTCCGTTCGATGCGGCCAAGCGGCGGCACACGAGTTTTGCGGCGGTGGACTGCGTTCCCGAATTTGACGAGGACATCGATATTAAGATAAACGAGGGGGACTTGAAGGTTGATTTTTACCGTGCCAGCGGTCCGGGGGGGCAAAACGTGAACAAGGTAAGCTCGGCGGTGCGGATTCTGCATGTGCCGACGGGTATTGTGGTGCAGTGCCAGAATGAAAGAAGCCAGCACAAAAACAGGGCGCATGCGATGAAGATGCTCAAGGCCAAATTATACATTCTCGAGCAGCAAAAAAGGGATGCGGAGCTGGCAAAGCTTTACAGCGACAAGGGCGAAATCGCCTGGGGGAATCAGATACGCAGCTATGTGCTGCAGCCTTATCAGATGGTGAAGGACCATCGAACGGATTTTCAGACGGGCGACGTGAGCGCGGTGCTGGACGGAAAGCTCGATGGATTCATCGAAAGCTATCTGCGGCGCCGTGCGAAGGGCGTGAATAAGGAGAAAGGACAAGGGTCAGGGAAAAAATGAAAGAGATTATCGATGTGAAAGTAAGGACACGGAAGGTCGATGTCAGCAGGTGCAGGACCGAGCTGCTGGCGGTGGGGGTTTTTTCTGATGTGAAGGGTCTGGATAAGACCGTCGGTGAGCTTGACAGCAAGCTCGACGGGGCCATCGAACGGTTGAGCAAGCTGGGTGATTTCAAGGCAAAAGAGGGAACAAGCGCCATTGTTTACGGCAACGAGAAGATAGGCGCCAGACGGGTTTTGCTGGTGGGGCTGGGCGAGAAGAAAAAGGCTGCGCTTGATACAGTTCGCAAGGCGGCGGCCAATGCCGCGAAAAAAGCGGTGGAAATCCGGGCCCAGAGGCTTAGTCTGGCATTACACCGCGCGTTCGGGGGGCGATTCGATTTGGGCGCGGTTGGCCGGGTGACGGCAGAGGGGACGTATCTGGGCAGCTATCGCTATGACGAGTTTGTCACGGAGGGCGAAAACGGGCGGCTGGACTCGCTGCAGGTTGAGCTGATTGATTCGGATGCGGCGAAAATAAGGAGGCTGGACAGGGGGCTTGGCAGCGGGATAATCATCGGGAAGGCACAAAGTTACGCGAGGACGCTTGCGAACCGGCCCGGCAACGTGGTAAATCCGGCGGCGCTGGCGGCCGCGGCAAAGGAGCTGGCCCGTCGTTCGAAGAATCTGAGCTGCACGGTTTTTGACGAGAAGCAGTTAGCGGCGAAGGGTATGGGGGGGGTACTTGCGGTCGGGTCAGGCTCGCAGAATAAGCCGAGGTTTATTGTTCTTAAGTACAGCCCCGGCGGCAAAGGGACAAAGGGCAGGCCGACCATCGGCCTGGTGGGCAAGGCGATAACGTTCGATTCGGGCGGGATAAGTATAAAGCCCGCAGCAAAGATGGAGGAGATGAAACTGGATAAAACCGGAGGGATTGCGGTATTAGGGGCGATGAAGGCGGCGGCGGAGCTGAGGCTGCCCATAAACGTTTACGGGATAATACCGTCGGCGGAGAACCTGCCGAGCGGGTCGAGCTATCGTCCCGGTGACATTGTGACGACTTTCAGCGGCAAGACGGTGGAGGTGCAGAACACCGACGCCGAAGGCAGGATGATACTTTGCGACGGGCTGAGCTATGCGGTCAAGCAGAACTGTGATATTATAATCGATATTGCGACACTGACCGGGGCGTGCAGGGTGGCGCTGGGCAAATATATGGCGGGGCTGATGGGCAACGACGAAAAGCTGATAAAGCAGCTTGAGAGGGCGTCGGAGGAGAGCGGGGAAAAGGTCTGGCGCATGCCCAGCGGCGACGAGTACGCGGAAGAAATGAAAAGCAAGATAGCGGATTTGAAGAATATCGGCGGCCAATGGGGCGGCGCGTGCACGGCGGCGGCTTTTTTGAGGCAGTTTGTGGAGGGTAAAAAGTGGGCGCATCTGGATATAGCAGGTGTGGAGATTTTTGAGAAAGCGACGGAGTATACGGCGGAAGGGTCGAGCGGTTTCGGCGTGCGGCTGTTAGCCACTTACCTTATGAATTCGGCAGGATAAAAGGTGAATATGGGTTCAGAAAACGCACAAGTCGATACGGAAAGAATCGCCAAAGCGGTTAGAGAGATACTTCTGGCGGTAGGCGAGGACATTGAGCGAGAAGGAATCAGGGACACGCCTGCGCGGGTGGCGAGGATGTACGCCGAACTTCTGGGCGGGATGGGGGAGGACCCCAAACAGCATACTCGGAGGGTTTTTACGGAGAACTATGACGAGATAGTTCTTTTGCGTGACATACCTTTTTACAGTATATGCGAGCACCATCTTATGCCGTTTATCGGCACGGCGCACGTGGCGTATCTGCCTGCGGGGGCGGTGCTGGGCGTGAGCAAGCTGGCGAGGGTGGTTGATTGTTTTGCGCGTCGGCTGCAGGTTCAGGAACGTCTTACGGACCAGATAGCGGACTTTTTGATGGAGAGTCTGAAGCCGAGGGGGGTGGCGGTCGTGCTGGAGGCCGCCCATAGCTGTATGACCATCCGGGGGATTAAGAAGCCCGGCTCGGTGATGGTGACATCGTCGCTGCGCGGAATATTCAAGAGGGACCCGAAGAGCCGCAGTGAGATTATGAGCCTGATGCACAAGTAGGACTGACAGGCTGACGGCGGGGCCGATAGAGAAGGAGGCGGCGGCGGGCTCGAGGTCGTGTGCGAACCGCCGGTTAAAAAAGGTTGTTGTCGATGCATAGATTGGCCAGGCATGTGCGGTTTTCCATTAATCCTTTTTTGCCGGAGGAGGGTACGGGTTTCAATTCGTACGCGTCGAGGCCGCCCGGCGAGGGGCTGTCGTTGTTTTTGGAATTATGCGTGGAGCTTGTGGGCGAGGTTGAGCCGGCCACCGGATTTGTCGTTAACGTGCTCGATATCGACCAGGCCGTTCGGCAGTTCGTCGTGCCGCTTTTCGGCAGGCGAATAAGGGCAGACTTTCGGGAACGCAGGCACATCGGGTTTCCCGGAGTTGTGGAGCTGCTGAAGTCAGGATGGGGACAACTGGCGGACAAGTTCGGGACGGCCGGGCTGAGCAGGCTGAGTCTGGCGCTTAATCCTTTTTCCAAGATTGCGATTGACGGTGAGGATTGTAAGATGATATACTATAGCGAGAAATTCGAATTTGCGGCGATGCATAAGCTCTGGAACGAGGATTTTTCGGCGGAGCGCAACGTGGAGGTTTTCGGCAAATGCGCTAATCCGGCCGGTCACGGCCACAACTATGTGGTCGAAGTGACTGTAAGGGCGCGGCAGGGCGGCAGTGATTTTAGAGCGGGCGGTTTTGAAAAAATCGTGGATGATGAATTCATAAAGCTCGTTGACCATAAAAACCTTAATGTTGACGTGGCTGAGCTTGGCAAGAGCAATCCCACCGTCGAAAACATTACATTTCTGGCATGGCAGAGGCTTGCCGGCAAATTCGGCGAAGCGTCGCTGCACTGCGTAACAGTGTGGGAAACCGATAAAACTTACTGTAGTTACTACGGAGCGTGACTGCAAGCGAGGTGTTGCCCGGGAAAAAAGTTTGGCAGGGAGAAAGAATGTTCGGGCGGAAGGGAGATATAGTCGTTCTTGTTGTTTTGCAATTGGCGCTGGGCTTGATGTACCTGAGCCGTGTTCCTCGGGTCTATGTCGACGAAGTATGGGATTCAGGCCTGGGCTATAGCCTGGCCCGCACCGGGACGCTCAAACACCCGTTTGTCGAGGGCTTGGGGGGGATGGATAGCCATTACCTGCCTAATAGGGTTGTCCTGCCTTTAGTTTGCGCCTGCATTTTCAGTGTTGCCGATATAGCATCGGGGCCAGTCGGATCGGCTCGGTAATCTTCGGCGTGATGGCCATCGTCATCCTTTATTCACTGATGCGTCGCTGGTTTGACGAAAAGCAAGCCTTTCTAATTGGATTGGCGACGATTATCCACCCCTGGTTTTTCGAAGTCAGCCGGCGTGCCCGGCCTGAAATTTACTATATAGCGCTGGGGCTGGTATTTTTGTGGTTAATGGTGGTTTTCTTCGATACGGGGTCAAGGGTGACAGGCTTTCTTGCAGGAGTGGCGGCGGGTTTATGTGCTCTTACGCATCCCAATGGGTTGATTCTGGTTTTTTCGATAAGCTGCGGGGCAGTTGTCTGGCTCAGGACCAGAGCAATAGGCCGCCTGATTGCATGGGGGAGTGTGGGATTCGTGATAGTTATTCTGCCGTATGTTATCTACGTTTTTTGGGCGATACGAGACCCACAGGTCAGCTTCGTTGAGCAAATGCAAGCCGGTATGTTGCACAGTTTTCTTGTAAGCGGTGAAATAGTTCGTTGGAAGAGCTTCTTACAGTGGCCCAAGGGCCTTCCACTTGGGGTGATTATGGTTGTCTCCTGGATTGCGGCATGGCGTCGGTCATCAGCGGCTGACAAAACAGTCGCTACTATCATCGCCCTGTTTGTATTGATCTTGCCCTTTGCGAGCGTCAATCGTACTCCAAGGTATCTTGCCACAACCATTCCCTTCTTCAATGCTCTGATGGTTCGTCTAATATGGCGAATTCGAGCAGGCGAGGTTAGAATTTGGGGTCACCGGCCCAGATTGCGCCTTGCCGTGGGCACAGGCGTGGCGGTGGTTTATGTATCAATCTGCATTACGGCCATTTCGCTGATGCTTTGGTGTCTGCACAGAGCCGATTTGCAGAAAGTGATAGAGCGCGTGGCTTTGGTCGTCGGTCCCGAGGGTCGTGTCTACGGCGACCCTATTTTCTGGGTGGGTCACAACAAATACCGGTACGGCCCTTACCTTATAACCTTTGAAGGGA
>DATKVV010000011.1:0-5170 GCA_035529895.1 Sedimentisphaerales bacterium | reverse complement strand
GGCTCGGAGGCTTATTGAGAAACTGGAAATACATCATACGCCCAAACATGGTAGTTGGCTGAACATGGCGGAGATTGAAATAGGGGTTTTGAGCCGACAGTGTTTGTCGAAATATATTGAGAGCAAGGAAAAGATGATAGCTGAGGTGTCAACATGGCAGGCCGAACGTAACGACGCAGAGGTAAGCGTGGATTGGCAATTCACCACTGCGGATGCTCGAGCAAAACTCAAAAAATTATACCCTGTAATTTAGGCGTTACGGACTACTAGTGAATTATCGGACGATTTGCTGAGAATACTTTAGGGTGATTGCGTTTTGACCGTCTGAAGCGCGACTTGAATCCTTGGAATTCAGTCTTGGGGGCATTCTGTTGAGGGTGGTTAGGGTCGGCGATTTGTTATTGCGCGCCTAAGAGGTAATTTGCGGCGAAGATGGCGAGGTCGCGTTGGTCGATAATGCCGTCAGGCGGCTCTGAGATATCGCAGATTGCGTTCCAATTTTCATCACCGAGTGTGCTCCGTTGGGAGGCCACTGTTAGCCACCCAAAGCGACCGCGGTTTTTGGTTTTGGTTTAGCGGGGTACTTATTGGGCGGCACTCAATAGCTTTGCGATTTGGTCAACAGTTTTTTTGGTGGCGCCCTGATTTTTTTTGATTACTGCTCGCCCGTTTTGGGCGGTCTTCTGAGTGAAGTCGGGGTCGCTGAGGCATTTCTGCATAATTTCGAGCAGTTCCTGCGGGTCTTTGACGAGGATAGCGCCCCGGCCTTCCAGAAGGTCTTCGACGGTTTGCCGGAAGTTGAAGGTGTGCGGGCCGAATATGGTGCATTTTCCGAGGGCGGCCGCCTCAATCATATCGGAGCCACCCATGGGCACGAGGGAGCGGCCGGCGAAGATGACCGACGCCAGTGAGTAGAATTTTCGCAGGTCGCCCATGGTGTCGCCGAGGATAATCGGGGCTTTGATGGGGGCGCGGGCGTCGGTGTTCTTGAGAGAACCGTAGCGGACAAAATCAAAGCCGACGTCGGTGATGAGCTGGGCGACTTCGTCAAATCTTTCAGGCTTGCGCGGGATAATGGCTAGGCGCAGGTCTGCGAACCGGTCTTGTTGTCTGAGCTTCTTGTAGACTTCGAGCAAAATCTTTTCTTCGTTGTTGCCGGTGCCGCCGGCTACCCACAATTTGTCGCTCTTTTCGATTTTGAGTTTGGACGCGAGGGCGTCTGCGCCTTCGACTTCGTCGGCGACTTGGGCGGTGTCGTATTTCAGCGAGTTGGTGACAATTACTTTATCGGGGGCGCAGCCGATTGCCTTGAAGCGCTCGGCGTATTGGCCGGTCTGGGCGAGAGTAAGGCTTACCTTTTGGAATATACTTTTGGCAATCGGCTTTATTTTGCTGTATCGGGAAAAGCTTCTTTGCGTTATTCTGCCGTTTACCACGACAACGGGGACATTTAGCTGGTAGGCGATTTGGACGAAGTTGGGCCAGACTTCAAGTTCCATCAGCAGGCAGATGGCTGGCCGCATTTGTCGGAAGGCGCGGCGCATAACCCAGGAAAAATCGAGGGGGAAGTAGAATACTTGCAGGTCGCGGCCGTAAAGGGCGGCGGCCCGGGCAAAGCCGGTGTCGGTGGTGGTGCTGATTACGATTTCGAAATCCGGCAGCCTGTCTTGAAGCTCTCCGACGAGGGTGCTGGTCGCGTTGACTTCGCCGACGCTTACGGCGTGGAGCCAGATACATCTTTTTTCGGGATCTTTGCGGCTGATTCTGCCGAATCTGTGGGCCCAGCCTGCCCGGTAGCGTTTGTACCTGACCATTCGGTATACAACCATCGGGGTCAGGGCGACAGCGGCCAGCAAATACGCCAAGTCAAATATGAATCTCATCTGCGGTCTCTCCGGAAAACGGTTGCATAATCATATTTGCCGGCTGTGGTTATGTCAAACAATTGCCGGGGTAAGGCAGGTTGTTAGGGCGCAGGCTGGAGCCAGTGTTCGGCCAGCACGGCAAAATCGCGGAAATCAATTAACCCATCGGGTGCAGATAGTGGCGCCAAATCGGCCCGCGGATTCCAGGTGGGCTCAGACGAGATTTCCAGCCAGTGGTCGGCGAGTTCGTCGAGGTCGAGAAAATCGACGCTGCAGTCGCCACATGCGGGGGCGATATCGCCGGCAATTCGGCAGATGGGGTCGAATCTGATGTAGGGCGCGCCCATTCCGAACAGACCTCCCCCTCGGATGAGGAAGTTCAAATCGTTAAATAGGTTTGTGCCAATGACGCCATCGAGGAAGCCGCCTTCCGGTGACGCCACATCGAGCACGATTACCGGTACATTGGTGAAGGTCAGCCATTCCGGAGAGGCGACAATTTCAAGAGAGTCAATGTAATAGCCGTTGGCATCAACGACCTCACCGGTAACATCAATAATCGAGACGACAAAGCAGGGGTCGTAGGCATTGAGGGCCAGCCGGCTGCGAATAGCATCGTTTATCACGGTGACCTGGGCGCCGGTGTCAAACATGAATCCGTCTTTGTCAATCGCGCTTTTGGCCTTATGTCTAAGGTCGACGCTGGAGACAAAGAACAGGCCCTGGTATGTCCACCAGCCGTCGACTATGATGGTGGGGGTAATTGGTGCACCGTCGCCGTAGGGGCAGTCTCCAGGAAAGATTTCGACGCATGGGAAGTACTGGACGAAGCTTACCTGTGTGGGGCGAAGCTCTAGGTTTATCTTGTTGGAATAGTATGGGATGCGGGAGTCAGAATGGTCGTAGACACGCACGCACGGCACATTGACGTCATTGTTGTCTACGGTAAAGATGAGTTGGTTATTGTTGCAGAAAACGGTGGTAAAGAAGATTGCAAAGGGCGCACCTACAGCGGTTGGCATATTAGGCGACTCAATGGGGTCGCCAACGATGATAGAGACATTGTATTCGCCGGCCATGCCGGAATTGTCCGGAAGCAGGCCGTTGGGTTCGATTACGTCCAGGCCGTCGATGAAGATACCGAGGGCCTGACTTGCCCAGGCCACGGCCTGACCGGTAGCGCCCTGGAGTATCACCGGAGAGTTGGTGATAAAATCGGGGTCGATTCCCGTCCGGTAGGCGTCAATGTAACTAATGAGGTTTGCACTGGCACCGGTGTCGAAAACTGCGATGGCATAGTCGGACTCGGGATTATCGGTCAGGTAGTCGCCTGTCAGGTAGTTTACGCTGCAGGCATCGCTCTTATAGGGATTAAGCGGGTCATCGATGCGTGCGTCAGTGACCGAGAGAGCGACAAAGGGAACAAACCCGTCTATGGGGGGCGAGTCGAAGACAAGTGCAACGATGGGTTCAGGGAGGGTTTGGGCAAAGGTTTGAAGCTCGGTGGCCGTTTTAGCGTAGCGTATTTGTTTTCTCGGTTGCCTCTGTTGAAATTGCTGCCGGTCGGTGAGCATAGGCGGAGGTTTGTCGGCAGGGTAGTGAATGGCCCTGATTCGAGCACCCCGGCTTGCCCTCCAGTCCACTTCACGACTCTGCCATCCTGGCCGCTCGGCAGTAGCGACAGCGGTCCAGAGCACGAGAACCAGAAGCAGTGGGTGGAAGTGTGTTCTCGGGTGGAAAAGACTTATTTTACAAAACATTTGGGCATCGCCCCTTTCTCAACTATATCTTATTATAGCATAGAGGGGCGAAATGTTCACGCAAAAAAAGGCTGTGGACGGCAAATGGAGCGGAATAGCGGGTTATGTTCTTGACTTACCTGCGGTTTTGGAGTAAATGGAGCAGTGTGGTTTTTCGTCCCCGTAGCTCAATTGGACAGAGCGTTGGCCTCCGGAGCCGAAGGTTAGAGGTTCGAGTCCTCTCGGGGACGTTAAGTAAGTCTATTGTTTTTGGATACTTGCGTCGTTTTCATTTGGGGCTTCAGAGGTCTTGTTAGGCTGCTGCAACAGATTTGCAACAAAATTGTTGCTCATTGCTTGGGTAGTTGCTCTTTGAGCACGTTGTAAAAGATCTTCTTGAACAGCTAAGTAGAATCTGTGGGTGGTTTCAAATTCTGCATGTCCAGCAAGATTCATTACATCGTATTCGGCGAGACCATTACACAGCCAGCGGGTCAAACAAGTTCGTCTTAAATCGTGAAATTCACCGTGGTTAATGCCAGCAAGTTTTAATATAGCCTTGAATTGGCGAGTCAAATTGTTGACTGGACATATGCCATGACATACTGACCATTTGGCTTGTTGCCGCAGAAGTTTTATGTGGTCATAGCGTTTCGGGTGTATAAACACATAAGGATACCCATTAGCCTGTCTTGATTGGTAATAAGCTAAAATCTGAACTACCTTATCAGTTAGTGGTAGAGAGTGTCGATCAGTATCCTTTATGCGCCATTCCCAAGTGTAAGCTGTATTCTTTTTGGGCGAAAAATCAATGGTTTGTCTATCAAAGTCAATGTCTCGCCAGGTTGTCTTAAGAAGCTCTCCACGCCTCATAGCAGTGCACATGGCCACAATAATCAGCATGTCCCAACTTACACATCCTCTATCGCTGAACCCATTAGTAGTCTGTCAAGTTTGAGAATGTAAGTAAGTGTTTCTTGCCGATGTCTCCATAAGGACAGGATATCTCGGTTTTTGTTAAGGAGAATCGGCTATGGACAAGTATGTAGTGGAATTGACAAGTGAAGAACCGAGAGAATTGAACGGACTGGTCTCGAAAGGCAAAACGGCTGCTCGAAGAATTACTCACGCCCGCGTTTTGCTCCGGTCGGACGAATCGCAAGGTGGTCCGGCCTGGACGGACAAACAGATTTCAGAGGCCTTTGGCATTCACAGCAATACAATCCACCGCATTCGAAGGCAGTTCGTCGAGCAGGGATTACAGGCATCTCTGGAACGCAAAAGCAGGACCGTCCTTCCCGCAAACGGATTGTTGACGGCAAAGTTGAGGCGCATTTGCTTGCCTTGCGTTGTGGCCAGCCGCCGGAAGGAAAGAATCAATGGAACTTGCGACTGCTGGCAGACAAATTGGTCGAGTTGGGGATTGTGCTAGTAGTCTGTAACTTATAAGATGCAGGCATAGTGGTTTTTTTGCCGATATGAATAAAAAAAGTCGGTAAGGAGACCACAAAATGCAAAAGAAATATGTAGTAGAATTGACAAGTGAAGAACGAATACAACTGGTTG
>DATKVV010000010.1:0-65610 GCA_035529895.1 Sedimentisphaerales bacterium | reverse complement strand
ATTCCACAATAATATCAAAATCTTCCGCGAATTGCTTTTTATTTTTTTCAATATTTCCTGTCCGCCGGGTTAGAAAGCTTTTTTTCAAGATTCTCTGGTCTGCCGATTGCGTGAGGTTGTTTGGCCATATCTTTCCGCGCTTATCAATAACTGGTTCAGGAATTACGCGGGCATTATCCGGTAAAAAGGGTTGTGTGTCAAGAGTTTAAAGCGAAAGGGGAATTGTTTTTTTAGGGGGATTGGGGGCCACGAAGGGAAGTGAAAAGTCAACCCGCCTGAGGCGGGCAAGTCCGCCAAAAGAACCCGCCTGAGGCGGACAAGTCCGCCGGGGGCGGATGTTTTTTTGATAGATCCCTCCACTCGCTGCGCTCGGTCGGGATGGTGGCGAAAGGTGTTAGTCGAACCAGTCTGCACTGAGGTCGCTGAGGTCGGGATTCTGTGATTTGATGAGGTTGAGCTTCCTGGCATGTCTCCAAGGTTTAATTTGCTTTTCGCGTGCGATGGCAGAGTCGGGGTCCTGGATTGATTCGAAATAGAGTAAGCGGGTAATGTTATACTTTGCGGTGAAGCCAGGGATGAGTTTGTTCTTGTGTTGAGAAACCCTTTTCTTGATGTTGGAAGTGATGCCGACGTATAGCGTGCCAGACTTGTTCGCCATTATATAGATGCAGAAGGTCTTCATGATAGGATTGTAACGTGAAACATTTGCGGTGGCCAGATCCCTCCGCTGCGCTTGCCCTTCGCTGAGGCTCAGGGCTGCGCTTCGGTCGGGATGACGACGAGAGACTGCGCTCGTGGTCACAGGAGGGGGGAAGGGAAGTTAAAAGTGAAAGTGCAAAGTGTAAAACTAAAGCTCAAAGTGCGAAAGTGTGGAATGGGGCCTGCGGGGGAGGCCAAGAAGAAGCGAAATCCTAAATCCTAAGCCCTAAATCCTAAACAAATTCAAAATACGAATTTTCAAATGTTCAAAAGGGCGTCGCGTGGACCTGAAGGGACCGGCCTGCCCGCCAAATCCGCCTTCGGCGGACAAGCGGCGAGGCGGGTAAACCCGCCAAACGAACGGCAGGCAAGCGGCGGACAAGTCCGCCGGGGGCGGATGTTTTTTTTGGTAGTGGGAGAACCGCGGGTGAAACCCGCGGCTAAATATGGGGAGAGAAGGCAACGCCACCGACAGGCGGCGGGGCTAATGGCAAGCGGGGGGCAATTGGGCAGGTGAGGATGGGGGCTGAGGGTATGGTTGAGGTCCGGGGTGTTTTTTCGAAAAGAAAGTGGTGTGAGAGGTTGACAGGGGGATGGTTTTGCCTTAGTATGCTCCGGCAGTAGTTTTTGTGAAATACTGCTGCCGGGAAGGATAAGTGTGAAAGTAATAGCATGTATTCCTGCTCGTTATGGTTCCACGAGGTTCGCGGGTAAAGTTCTCGCCAAAGAAACGGGCAAGTTCCTGATTCAGCACACGTATGAGCGGGCGTGCCGGGCCAGGCTTCCTGAGAAGATACTTATAGCAACGGACGATAAGAAGGTTGCAGAGGCGTGCAAATCCTTCGGGGCCGAATGTGTGCTGACCTCGTCGGAGCACCAGAGCGGGACCGACCGTATCGCCGAGGCGGTCGCGGATATTGAGGTGGATATTGTGGTGAATCTTCAGGCGGATGAGCCGGAGATTGAGCCGGGCAATATCGATTACGTGGCGGAGCTTTTGATAAAGGACGCGGATTATCCGATGGCGACGCTCGCGGCCGAGTTCAAGACGGCCGAGCAGGTCGCGGACCCTAATATCGTCAAGGTGGTTGTCGACAGCAAAGGCGGAGCGATTTACTTTTCCCGCTCGGTGATTCCATACGACCGGGAAAAGGGCGGCATCGGTGAAGTGAATCTGTACTTACGGCACCTCGGAATATACGCTTACCGGAAAAAGTTCCTGGAGAGAATTACGAAACTTCCGCAAACGCCGCTGGAAAAAATTGAGAAACTGGAGCAACTGCGGGCGATTGAGAGCGGCTATTCAATCCTTGTGGGCAAGGTTGAACACACGTGCGACGGGATAGATACGCCGGAACAGTATGAGGCGTTTGTCAAGAGAGTGAAACAACGACAGTAGTGTTTTGTTGTTTGTGTTCAAGGAGGCTGATTATGGCGAATGACAAGGACCCGATAATTGCTATTGCCGGCATCTGCGGCGGAGTGATGATACCGATAGCAGCGGTAGTGTTGATATTCGCCAGGGAGCAGGCGTGGGTTCTTATACCTATCGCTATAGCGATTTCGGTGATGGGTATATTTTTGGGTTATTTTGCGAGTAAGAAGAGTTGATTATGGCGAAGGACAAGGATTTATTAGCTTCGGTCAGTGACGCTTCGACGGAGAGCGAGTTTTTCTCGCCCATACCGGCGGGTTACAAGAAGGGAAAGACCCGGTATTGTTTTGTGATGGGCACGGTGATGAGCGGATTGGGCAAGGGGATATTCTCATCGTGTCTGGCCAAGCTGATGCAGGACAAGGGGCTGAAAGTCGCGCCGATTAAGCTCGAAGGGTATTTGAACATTGATTCGGGGACGCTGAATCCGTTTCGGCACGGGGAGGTATTCGTTCTGGACGACGGCATGGAAACGGATATGGACCTGGGGACGTACGAGCGGATGCTGGACCAGGATTTAAGCAAGGCGAACTTCGCGACAAGCGGGCAGATATTCAGCTCGATACTGCACAAGGAGCGGCACGGCGATTATCTGGGCAGGGACGTTCAGATGATTCCTCACGTTACGGGGGAGGTGAAGCTGAAATTTCGCGAACTTGCGGCCGAGACGGGCGCGGACATCGTATTCGTGGAGATTGGGGGCACGGTGGGGGACCTTGAAAACGCGTATTACATCGAGGCGATGCGGGAGCTGGCGTACGAGGAGGGACCGCATAGCTGCTGCTTTGTGGCGCTGACGTACATACTGGAGCCGAAGACGCTGGGCGAGCAGAAATCGAAGGCGGCGCAACTGGGGATTAAGCAGCTTATGGAATGCGGGGTTCAGCCGGACATTATCGCGTGCAGGGCGACCAATCCGGTCAGTGAGAAGGTGCGGCAAAAGATAAGCGTGTACAGCAATGTCCCGATAGAAAGAGTGATAAGCGTCCCGGATTCGACCAGCATCTACAAGATACCGGCGATGCTCAGGGAGGCGGGGCTGGATTTCGAGGTTGCCCGGCTGCTGAAGATTGAGGACAGGCTAAATCTGCGTCACGAGCGCAAGGCTTGGGCGCAGTGGTGCGATTTTACGGACAAGATTGATGGGAGGAGTCACGAAACGACCATCGGCATTACGGGCAAGTACACGTCGGTGCGTGACAGCTACGCCTCGATAATAAACGCTCTGGAGCACGCGGGTATAGCGCTGGGCTCCGAGGTCAAGATTAAATGGATAGAGACAACAGCCATCACGGATGATGACGCGGGCGCACATCTGGAAGGCGTTGACGGCATCATTGTGCCGGGGGGATTCGGGACGCGCGGAGCGGAGGGGAAGATAGCGTGCATAAGATGTGCGCGTCAGAACAACCTGCCCTATCTTGGGATATGCTTTGGGTTTCAAATGGCGGTTGTGGAATTTGCCCGGAACGTCTGCGGGGTCAAAGAAGCCAACAGCACGGAGGTCGAGCCGGGCTGTTCTGAGCCGGTAATCGACACGCTTCCGGAGCAGAAAAAAATAGAGGGCCTTGGCGGGAATATGCGTCTCGGGGGAAGGGACATAGAATTGAAGGCAGGGACCTTGGCGTGGAAGCTCTTTGGCAAGGCGAATTCGGTGCGAATGCGGTTCAGGCATCGCTACGAGGTTGACCCGCGATATATCCAGGTGCTGGAGGAAGGCGGGCTGGTTTTCTCGGGGAAAGCGCCGAATCAGCCGATTATGCAGATTCTGGAGATTCCTTCGCATCCGTTCTTTGTGGGGACGCAGGCGCATCCATGCCTGACCTCTCGGCCGCTGAGGCCTCAGCCGATGTTCGTGGGGCTGGTAGCGGCGGCAATGCGAAGACATTATCCGGATGCGGAACTGCCCGACTGCGTGGAGACCGTGATGAGGGTGTGCGTCAGCGCCGGCTGAGGGACGATAACAGGGTCAGGGCCGTTTTCAAGGCGCCTTTGCCCTGGCCTGCTGAAGCTGGGCTTTCAGTGAGTCTACTTGTGCTTTAAGATTCGTCACTTCTTGCTGCAGTCTCTGGTTGTCGTCGGAGAGGTCTTTTATGATGGTGTCCATGAAGCCTTGAACATTTTTGCCTGCCAGGTCTTCGAGAGATTTCTTGTCCTGGAGACATTGTTCGAACTGCTTTTTCTGGTCTTCCATTTGCCTGGCATGGAGGCTCTTTTGCTGTTCGATTTGTCTTTTGAGCTGCATATTCTCCATTGCTATGAGCCTGCTCCTTTTTTCGCCGGGCGTATCCAGTTGGTTTTGGGTTTGCTTTTGCTCTTCCTGACAACCTGCAAGCATCATAAAATAAGCGATAACACCAATAGCCAGCACAAGTGTTTTTTGAGTCGGTCCCTTCATCGTCTATCCTTTCAAATTGGGTTTATCCTAAAATCTACAGGATTTGACCTCTACTATAGCAGCAGGCCGCCCGCTGTCAAGGGCCTGGATTATTCAAAAAGCGGTTTAAGTTTTTCCTTATCCGCCTGGTCGATTTGGGTCTGGTCGGTCCATACAGCCAGGTCAAGGCTTTTTCTGCAGTGGCAGTCCTCGCAAACAAGCTGACGGTCGGTTTGCAGGACGGCGCTGACAAGTTTGAGGCAATTTTCCGTCGCCATCCTGAGATTGCCGATAATTTCCTTCAGCAGAGTTTGCTTATCCTGGCCCCTCTGGTGGGGGCGCCAGCAGTCATAATCGCTCGGCAGCGTAATCAGGGCGGAGCAGATCTGCGCTTCTCGGGCCAGTTTGGCCTCGGGCATAGCGGTCATGCCAATCAGGTCGGCTCCCCAGGCGCGGTGCAAAAGGGACTCGGCGCGTGTGGAGAACTGAGGCCCTTCTATACAGACGTAGGCGCCCTTCGGATGCGTCTTTACGTCGATGGTTCGGGCGGTATCGAGCAGTATTTTTCGGAGGCGTTCACAGAGGGGGTCGGCCATCTCACAATGCACGGCGGCAAAACCCCCGAAAAAGCTGTTCTGTCTCCTGAAGGTCTTGTCGATGAGCTGGTCGACGAGGACCAAATCGCCGGGAGCAATTTCCTCGCGCAGCGAGCCGACGGCGCCGGTGGTTATTAGGGCGTGAACGCCGAGTTTTTTCAGGGCGAATATATTGGCGGCGAAGGGGACCTCACTGGGCGAGAGTTTGTGGCCTTTGCCGTGCCGATTCAGAAACGCGACCCTTTTGGCGCCCAACCTGCCGACTATGATATCTGTGCTCGGTTTGCCGAAGGGCGTTTCGACATCGTGCGAGACTGTATCACTAAGGTGCTCGGCCAGGGCGTCGCCCAAACCTGTTCCGCCTATTACGCCGACCAGTTCCTCTGCCATTTCGCAACCTCCATGTTAAAGAATACACTTTTACAGAATGATTTTTTCCCGGGCGGGGTCGAACCTTGCGACTTTGCCCTCGCGGAAACCCATCATACCCATTTGCAGCGCGGTCTGGACATGGCAGGCCAGGTCCATAGGGCTGAAGGTATCCTGCCGGCGGGAGCGGCAGCAGGCGAGGAAGTTTCGCCAGTGTTCGACGAGGTCTTCGCGGTTCTCGATGTCAGAGCGCTGCTGTTTCTTTGGTGAGTCTTTGACGGGGATAAAGACAATCTGCTTGTCCTCGATGGTGAGGCTGCCTTCCCAGCCGCGTATGAGGGGGATGCGTTTTCCGGAGCCGCGCAGGGTGGTTGCCTGGTTGTCGTTGCCCTGGGTTCCGAGGACGGCGACGGTGATTTTTTCGGGGTAATCAATGAGCATGTTGAACGTGTCGGGGACCTCCCGGTCCTGGTAGCGGAACTTGCCGCCGGTGGCGACGACCGTGGCGGGCATGGTGACACCCAATATGCTTACGACCGGCGTGAGGGAATGCGGGAACAGGTCGGTGGAGGGTCCGCCTGCATAGTCCTCGTACATGCGCCATCGGAAGAAGCGGCTGACATCGAACGGGCGCTTGGGGGCGTCGCCGAGGAAAGCCTCCCAGTTGAGGTCGGGGCCGGGCCTGGCGTTCTGGTCGTCTATCGGCATGCCCCGCTCGCCCCAGTCGCCGACGCGGAAGAAGCCGCACTCGGCGTGGATGGGCTGACCAATGAGGCCTTGCTGGACGAGCTTTTTCATCTGGCGCCAGGCTGAGTCGGACATGCCCTGGGTGCCGAGCTGGAAGACGCGGGCGGTCCTTTTCACCTCGGCCGCGAGCTTTTTTGTCAGCTCGAACTGGCGCCAATGGGTCACGGGCTTTTCGCAATAGACGTCCTTGCCGGCCCGGACGGCGTCGATAGCCTGGTAGCCGTGGTGATGGTCGCACGTGGAGATGCAGACGATGTCGACGTTCGGGTCGGCAAGAAGCTCGCGATGGTCCATATATCCTGCGGCCCCGTAGTTTTCAACGACCTTTTGCAGTCTGGGGCGATAGGCGTCGCAGGCGGCAACGATTTCCACCGGTTCTTTGGCCTGGGTTTTGAGCCAGTGAACGGATTTGAGGTGGGCGTTGCTTCGGCCGCCGCAGCCTATGAAGCCGACGCCGAGCCGGTCGTTGGCGCCGGAGACCTGGCCGACGGCGAACCGCGGGGACTTGGCGGCGACGGTGACGGCAGCCGCGGCTGCACCGGCGTGGTGAATGAATTGCCGGCGGCTCAGCACGGCGTCTTTATCTACTTTTTTCTTGTCGAGCATGATTTTTCTCCTGTGTATCCTATTGGTTTTTCATTGTTATTTATTTTCCCGTTGGGAGCGCCGGCCAGGCTGTCCATTGTCGATAAAGCCGGTCTATCTGCTGCGGGGCGACCTGTGCGTCCCACAGGGCCACAGCGTACCTCAAGACGAGGGGCTTGCCGGAGGTTACGTTCAGCGGCTCGGTGTGCAGGCTCAAGGTGGCCGAGAGATAGGCGAACGGTTTGGCCATTGTAAACCAGGTGGCAGGGTGACGGGGGTTGTCGGGGTGGTCGAACATTGCGACCGTTACGGGCCGGCCGTTGGCGTCGGCGGTGTAGGCGCACCAGGTCGAACGGAGCAGCCTTTCATCGCCCCGGAAGACCTCGCCCGCCTTGCCATCGGGGTTTTGGAACTTACCGGTCCGGTCCATCGACTCCAAAAAGCGCATTCCCAAACCGTGGTAATGGCTTCCGGTGAGTGTGACAGATTCTTTGCCCGGCGGCGCTTCAAATATGGATTGCCAAATCAAGAGTGTGACGCTCAAATCGTTTGACCGAGCGACTTCAATCGTGCGTACTTCCTTGAGCAATATCTTTTGAGGGTCGGAATCTGTCCAGTCGATTTGTTCGGTGAAGGCCGCGGCGGGCAGGTTATGGCGTTGGTATATGCTTATGTTACCGAGGGACCTGTGCACCTGGCGGCCGCAGCCCCGGCGTTCTTCCCAGAAGTTTACGCCGTCGACTTTGACGGCGAACATCAGGCCGTGGTGATGCAGGTGGTCGGCAGGGGCATCGCGCAGGACATTGAGGCCGGCGGGCGAGAACAACTGCCGGGCGTACGGTTTTGAAGCCGCGTTGTCCAAGCGGTAGTGCAGGAGAGGCTGCTGCTCTGCATGAATCGACAGCATGTTTTGGCCGACGGTTACGCGCATTGGGTTTTGGGCGCAGGCCTGATTTGCACTTGACGCGGCAAGTGAGCCTGCGACCAACAGAAAACCAATTGTCACGCCTTTGGACCTTCTCAAAACAACCTCCTTATGCGGCATTGCAGCCAGAGCGTTCGGTCTCCATATAAGCAAGCGATTTATGGCTTCTATCGTTTTAGAGCAATCAGCCGACCATCAAGAACAGTATGGACAAAATTGTAATGGCCCACATTACGGGCTTAACGTCTTTTGCCTTGAACAATACGATTTTTATAAGAGTAAATGAGATGAAGCCGAAGGCCAGACCCGTACTGATACTGTAGCTCAGGGCAATCATCACGACTATGATAAAGGCCGGAAAGGCTTCTTCCAGGTTTGCGAAGTCTATGCTCCTGACTTCCTTAATCATAAACAGCCCGACCATGATAAGGGCAGGCGCGGTGGCGTACTCGGGGACTATTCCGACAACGGGGACAAATAATAATGCGAGCAGGAACAGGGCGCTGGTGACGATGGAAGTGAGGCCCGACCGGCCGCCCTGCTCGATGCCGGCGGCGGATTCGATATACGAAGTGGTGGTCGATGTCCCCAATAAGGCGCCTATCATGGTTGCGCCGGCGTCGATTCCGAGCAGCCTGTCAAGGCCTTGTATTCTGCCCTCTTTATCGACCATGCGGGCCTGGTGACAGCAGGCCACGAGGGTGCCGATACTGTCGAACATATCGATGAACATCAGGGTGAAGATGCTGCCGAAGAAGCCCCACTTGAGAGCGCCGAGGATATCGAGGCGAAAGGAGACTGCCCGCATATTCAGATGCAGTGATATTAAGCGGTCGGGCATTCCTATCTTGCCCGAGAGCGCGGCCAGGGCGGTGGCGGCCAGGATGCCTATGACGAGTGAGCCTTTTATCTTTTTCATTTCGAGAAAGATCATTACCAAGAGGCCGAAAAGGCCAATAAGGACGGTGGGCGTCAAGGGGCCGGCCGAGACAAAGGTAATGTCGTTCCTGATGATAACGCCGAGGCTCTTTAGTCCCACGAAGCTAATGAACAACCCGATGCCGACGGCGATGGCGGAGATAAGAGATGTCGGTATGGCCTCCACGATTCTTTTTCTCAAACCCAAGAGGGTCAATATCAGAAACAGCAATCCGGAAAGGAACACCGCCCCGAGGGCGGTCTGCCAATTCATTTTTCCGGAAATAACCAGGTAGGCAAAAAAGGAATTAAGCCCCATACCCGGCGCCATAGCTATTGGGGCGTTGGCGAACAGGCCGACGACAAGAGTTGCGAGTGCGCTGACTATGCAGGTAACAGCGATAAGGGCCTCTTTGTCCATTCCGGCTTTGGCGAGAACAGCCGGATTGGCGAAGATGATGTAAGCCATGGTAAGAAATGTTGTCAGGCCGGCTACAAGCTCAATTCTGAAACTGGTTTGTCTTTCTTTAAGGCGAAAATACCCGGCGATCATTTTTTCGTCCCCTTGTCATACAGGCAAAGCTCCTTCTAAAACCGCCGCTATATTACATGGTTTCAGCCGCACTTACAAGGGACAAACCGCTGTTTTTGGGGCTTGCAAGAAGGGGTTTTGAAGTTTATGCTTTGCTTTCGCGGCACAATATGGTAAAATAATAAGGCTGATATGCTTAAAAACAGGGGTATGGCTGAGAAACGGGTGGTGAGAAGTAATCTTTCAACACTATTGGGGCTTTTGGTCCTTGCGTGGTATGCAGAAACCGGCTTTGGCGGAAGCGGGACTGTTCCAGCCGGCGCCGGCGTTTCTGAAAGACCGAAGTGGGCGCCGGAGGAAATTATAGTAAAGTTCAACAAGGGCGTTTCCCAGGAGCGCATAAAGCAGATAAATGAAAGGCATGGGGGCCATGTACTGCATACCAGCCCGTTTGCCGGCTTCAAGAGGGTGAGGGTTGCGGCGGGCAAAACCGCCGGTGAGATGGTTGAGCTTTACAGCCGTGAGCCTGATGTGGAGTACGCTGAATTAAACTATTACGCCTATGCCTTCTTCGTGCCGAACGATACTTATTACTCCTATCAGTGGCATTTCAATGACGCCTTCGCGGGGATAAACGTCGAGCGGGCGTGGGACATCACAGCGGGCGACCCGAATGTTATCGTGGCGGTGCTGGATACGGGCGTAGCTTATGAAAATTTTACAGCTTATAAGCAGGCGCCGGACCTGGCGAATACGCTTTTTGTGGCGGGCTATGATTTTGTCGGCAACGACACTCACGCCAACGACGACGACGGGCACGGCACTCATGTAACGGGCACAATAGCACAAAGCACAAACAACTCCATGGGAACGGCAGGGATAGCTTTCAACTGTTCCATTATGCCGGTTAAGGTGCTGAGCAAGCGCGGGGTGGGCAGCTATACGGATATTGCCGACGGAATATATTTTGCGACCGACCACAATGCGGCCATAATCAACATGAGCCTGGGCGGCGCGGGCGATTCGACGACGCTGAGGAACGCGGTGGCGTATGCCTATAACCACGGCGTGACCGTTGTGTGTGCGGCGGGCAACGAGTACCTGCTGGGCAATCCGCCGGCGTATCCGGCGGCTTACGATGAGTATTGTATCGCGGTCGGCGCCACGACGCTGGGCGGGACGAGGGCCTACTATTCCAACACCGGGGCCTATCTGGACCTTGTGGCCCCCGGCGGGGATTTGAACGAAGACCTGGACGGGGACGGCTACGCGGACGGGATTTTGCAGCAGACCTTCGGGGTCAATCCCAAGGACTGGGGCTACTTTTTCTATCAGGGCACGTCTATGGCGGCTCCTCACGTCAGCGGGACAGCGGCTTTGCTTATCTGCACGGGCGTGAGCGGCCCGGATGCCATCAGAGAAGCTTTGCAGAATACGGCAAGGGACCTGGGTCCGGCGGGATGGGACCAGCAGTACGGCTGGGGGCTGGTGGACGCATACGCGGCTTTGAACTACTTTCACGTCGCGGGGGACTTCAACTACAACGGCTCGGTCGACTTTGACGACCTGGAAATGCTTGTGCAACACTGGCTCCAGAATGAGCCGAGGGTAGATATTGCTCCCGAGGGCGGGGACGGGATTATAAACTTTCTCGACCTTGCAGAATTCGCTCTGGGATGGTAATCAATACGACAACCGAAGGAGAATCACGTGAAGAAAGAGGCAATGGGATGGGTCAGCGGAGTGATTATCACGTTATTTGGGGGCGGGCTTTTGGCGGGGGAGGCGAAACCAGCCGCTACGATTGAGCCGAACGTATTTGGTATCTATGAACAGGTATCTTTCAAAGTTCGTATCAAGCCGGGCAAGAAGCTTGCGGCCGGTTCGAAGATAGAGTGCCAACTTCCCAATAGTTTTACCAACGACAAGGTAAGCCCGTCGAAAGTCAAGCAGTGGCAGACGGAGGACCCGGCCGGGCCTCATTATATAAGTGTCACGGCGACCGGACCGGCAAAGGCCACGTTCAAGACCAGCGTTGTCAAACGGGAATTCGTAGGCGGCTATGAGTGCAAGACCCGTCACGGCAAATGCCTGATTGCCGAGGTTGTCTCCGGCGAGATTCCGTCCGACGGTGAGGTCGTCGTAAGCTATAGCAACACAACGTCGTCCTGGCTGGCTAATCAGCGGCCTGGGGCGACAGCACACGAGGGGCAGGTCTTTGTGCGAGTGGACGGGCGGACACCGGATGAGTTCCCGAAATTCGAGGTCCGGCCGGGGCCGATGAGCTATCAGCGGGTCATCGTGCCGTCCGCGGCCAAGCCGGGTGAGCCGTTCCGGGTTCTGCTGGTGTCGCTGGACAAATACAATAACCTGTCTTCGTCGAGCTTCAGTGACGTCAGCATCAAATGTAATGGCGCGGTGCTTGCCGGGGACATCTGCTACACGGGCAGAACGGAAGTTATGGTGTCGCTGCCCAAAGAGGGCATCTATCGCCTGGCCGCGGGCGGTGTTACTTCCAACCCCATTCGAATTAGCAGGAATCCGAAAGGTCCGTACTGGGGCGACATACATTTTCATAACTTCCCCAGCGTTGACGCGATGGGGAATACCCCTTACGAGTACGCCAGAGACGTGTCGGGTCTCGACTTCGCAGCGACCGCCGAGCATGGCGCGATAGGAATTGCGGAGCACTGGGCGCAGACGCAGAAGTGGTGCCGGCAGTGGCATGAGCCGGGGAGGTTTGTTACGATTCTCGGGTTTGAAACAAACATCGGCTGGCACCACAATATCTACCTTTACGAAGACCATGCTCCAATGATTGAGTCGCTTAAGAACGGCGGCAGCATTGTGTCAATCCCGGCCCTGCTGGATTATCTGAAAGACCGCAGGGCCATCACACAACTGCACCACACCGGCTGGGGCTTCGACATGCGGCTGCGGTACCCTGATACGTGCAAGCTGATTGAAATCTATTCGATGCACGGGCTGAGCGAGCTGTACGAGCCGGAGAATCCACTTTCCTTCGAGAACCAGCGGCATCGGCCGAACAGCCGGGTCGGGCCCTACTATGCGCGGGACGCGTGGGCGCTGGGGCAGCGATTTTTCACGCACGGCTCGTCGGACAATCATTTCGGGCAGGCCGGCGTGCGATATAACTCGATTACAGGCGTGATGACGGACCAATTGACACGAGAGGCAATTCTTGATGCCTTGAGCAAGGGCCTTTGCTACGCGACAACCGGAGAGCGGATACTGCTGGATTTCCGCGTTAACGGCAGACCGATGGGCAGCGAGCTCGTGGCAGAGAAGGGTAAGGCGCTGAGCTTCTATTTGGAAGTGAATGGAACGGACGACCTGGCCGAAGTAAACGTGTTCGGGTGTCCGTTCATAGAGGGGGACAACACAGTCCCCGTCGGGCAGTCGCGATTCAAGGAAGATGACCCATCGGTGGAAAAGGCCCGAAACTCGTGGGGGACGGTTTTCGAAAAAAGGGACCTAAACACGGCGGACCTGTGTGAGAGCTGGACGCAGGAGTACGTGGGTAAGCCGATGGTTTACTACGTGCGCATCAAACAGAAGAATCCGATCGTCCTTCCGGCGCGGCTCGAAGGGCATCCCAGCCTTCAGAGACGGCCAGTGTGCGGCTGGAGCACGCCTATCTGGATTCGGCCCGAGTAATCGCCGATGGGCAGGCGGCCCGAGCGGGTTTCCATTTGCGGCAGACGCCGGCGGCGCCGAACGGCAGCAGCAAAATCACAGCGATAACGACATTTGCATTGTTTCTCATTACCCGTCCCCGTTTTGAGAAGAGCGGCGGGGGCTACCCGGCGAGGAAAAGCTGCTTATTCGAAAAAATACTGAATAAAAAGGGGGCGGCCGCACGTCAAATACGGCAAATGCAAGTTCCAACTGCAATTAAAGATGAGAGCGTTAAAGAAGGACACGCGGCCGAGGACCGGGTTTGGTGGTCGATTCGTTTTGCGGATTAGGCCGCAAGGAGTTTGGACGGAGACCTTGGAAAGATACAACCTGCTGTTATTGATTCTAATTGTGGTTTTCATTGTTCCGGCAGGGAAGGCGGAGTATATAGCGGAGGGGGTGAAGCTGACAGCCCTGACCGACGACGGAAAATCCGTTGCGCTTTCGTGGGCCTGCCATGGAGACCTGATTGCCTTCATCCGGGGGGTACATGACAGCCAGAGCCAGTTACTTATCATGAATTCCGACGGCAGCGGCGAGCAGGCCGTCAGCCCCGTCGGGAACCCATTTTTCGCGGAGTGGTCGTGGACGGGGCGGAAACTCTCTTACGAGTTCTCGAACGCCGACAACGGGCAAAGCCAGGGAGGGGTTTACATCCACGATGTGCTGAGCAAGCGGTCCATTGCCGTCTCGGCGCCATATATTCAGGATGCCATTGACGAGGATGAGGGGCCATTCTGGTCGGCTGACGACCGGTACGTCGCATACAATGTGGAGCCCGGGCCTTCGGGGACCAATCAGGTCTGGGTCGCGGAGGCGGAATCCGGCAAGACGTGGCGGCTGCTGCCGGAACGAGGCGAGGCAAAGGAGCAGCGATGGGGCCCTTCGTCGCCTGCCAGACTATGTCTGCTGGTTCAGGCCAGCGGCGGGTTCGACGCTGCGACTGTGGACCCCCAAGGCAGGAATCTGGTCCTGCTGACCGATATCGGTGCCCAGGATATTGAAATAGACGAGCCTCGGTGGAGTCCGACGGGCGAATGGGTGGCGTTTACCAGCGATATGGACATGACGCAGACGGAGCGCGAACGCGACCGCGAAGACTGCTGGGTCGCGCGGCCGGACGGTTCCGAGGCGCGCAACCTTACCAAGGCCACCTCCGCGGCCACCGAGGAGCAGCTCAAACTGGATGAGCCTTTCTGGTCCTGGGACGGGCGATGGATTCTAATCGAGGGCAAGAGGTTCGACAATCAGGGCAACGATATCTCCACGTATTATCTGGTGGACCCGATAAACGGCGGATACGAGGCGATTATGACTTCCTATCCCCAAAGGAGCGGGGAATATGATGATTTCGAATCGGCCAAGTGGTCGTATGACAGCACGAAAATAGCTTTTGTGAGCCAGCGTTCCACAGTGAAGAACTGGGGGCCGGACGCGGAGTTCGAAAGGGACAGGCGCGTGCTGAGTATCTACGATATGCGTAAGAGAAAGGCGGAGGATATACTGATTCTCGATGAAGAGCTCGACAGAAAGAAGATAGTCGCTGATTCAGACAGGGAAGATCTCGGCGACATATCCTGGTCGCCGGACAATCGTTCCATCCTTGTCACCATAGCAACCATAGTGAGCGACAAGGACAACATCCTTAAACCTGACGTGTACCGGCTGGACCTGCCGGGGCGATTCATCGATGCGTCAGCATCGCAGCACATCGGGCCGCCGATGGGGCGCGAGCTGCCGTCAGCCAAGGAGTCGTCGGGGGCGGCGCAAACAGGTGGACGGGGGTCCGGCGCCGAAGTGCGGGCCGAGCTGAACGGTTATGTGACGGAAACGATAAAGCCGCTTCACATGACGATTCAAGAGGCCGCAGCCTCTATCTCAGGAAGCTATAGCCAGTATTTCACGTTAAACCCGTCGCGCAACCTTCTGTTATTCAAAGGCCCGCGGGAAGTGTTGACGGCGCTGCGCAGCGACTTGAGATTGATTGACACTCCCGCTCCGCATATTCTGGTGGACCTGCTGGCGGTGGAGCTTTCCGACGAGGCGAACCGTCAACTCGGTCTGGACTGGACGTATGTGGAAGGGCATTTTGGGTTTTTTCAGCCGGTCGGAAAGGCCGTCCAAACCTTCCCCCACGTCGGTACCGACGAAGACTATCGAGTAGGGTTCCCCAGCGGCGCGTTGGACAGTCTGGCTACTCTGCCGGGGGTGGGACAGTCGTTTTATCAGGGGGTGGGCAGGCTGCCGCGTGAGTTTTTTATTCGGCTTAACACATTAGTCAAGGACGGCGAAGGGACGATTCTGGCCAATCCGAGAACTGTCGCCATGAGCGGGAAAGAGTCGCTGATTCAAATTCGCAAGACGCTTAACTACTTCTTCAATGAAGGTTTCGATGTATCGGGCCGCCCGATTGTCAAAAAAAGCGATATCTCAGCGGACACGGAAGGACGAATTGTACCTACGCTTCTGGATGACGGCAAAATCCACCTGATAGTTGACGTCAAGGTGGGCAGCTTTACGTTTACTCAGGACGCGGGGCTGCCGGAGCTGACGACGCGACAATCCACGACGGAAGTGAGCGTACAGGAAGGCCAGACGCTTGTCCTGGGCGGGCTGCGTCAGCAGGAGATGAGCAGCTCCACTACAAAAGTCCCCATCTTAGGCGACCTTCCTCTTATCAGCCCGCTGTTCAAGCGTGAAGAAGAGGCTGTGCGCAACACTGTTCTGACGATTTTCATTACGCCGCAGGTAATGAAGCCTGACAATCCTTCCCCGGCATGGCCTCAACTGAATCCCGAAGAGCACAAGTTAGTGCCGATTATGGGCGAAGCGCGCGACAAAACGAAGAAGAAAAATCAGCAGCGTATGAAATAGCCAGGGTCGAACGGGCCGCGGAGGCTAATAATACTCGACTATCTGGAAGCTCACCTTGAAAGAGCCGTTGTGCACAGAAATCTCAATTGTAATCGTGTCGCTGGTAAGGTTGGTCATGATTGCAGCGGCCTGGCCGCCCGTAGTGCTGGTGAGTATGGCGAAGCTGGGGACAAAGGCCACGGACTTGGATGGGTCAATTGACGGCGAAAAAGCAACGGTCTGCGACGTCTGGAAGCTGTTATAGGTAGCGGTGCCTCGAATAACCTGTTTGATGGCGGCGCCGCCGGTGAAGGTAATGGCTTTGGATTGCACGTCGGGGGTGATGAGTATGTTGGCGCCGGCGACAAAATCGACGTTTCCGCCGGGGTTTGAAACGCCGTCCACACTTGCCAAAGCACCGGTTTGTGCGGAAGTAACGTTATGGGGATTGTCTTTTCGGGGGGAGTGACTCTCGCCAATGGTAATGGTCTTGGCAGTATTATTCGGGGCGATGGCGATGGCGTTCTGGCTGAGAAGGTCGACATTGCCGCCGGGATTGGAGACGCCGTCCACGCTCATCAGACCTACGTTTGCCGCGTAAGTCGCATACGGGGTAGGTGTAAGCTCCTGGCGCGGCCAGAGGGCGGTGTACTCATTTGGGTCGTTGAGCCAGCCGGGTCTGACACCAATTTCGAGCCATCGGGCATTGCCGTTAAACGCGTTGGGGTCGCTTGCGAAATCCAAGGTAACGGTAAAGTAACCCTCAATTACGTCCACATCAGATTCGTTGACATCCGGACCTATCTTTTTGCCGCCAACGGATGCATCGTAAAGCCTGAACCGGAAGTCATACAGGTCGTCCGCCGCAAGATTGGCGTCAATCAGGCGTCCCTGGTAAGTGAAGGCCTTGCCCATTGGCGCGGCGTGCCCGGTGCGGACAGCGCAGACCGTAAGACCGAAACCCATAACGATAATCGCAAATGCTTTTGCGCTTTTCATTTTTTGCCTCCTTTGAAAAATTGCCTGCTCACGTTATATTTCACGGTGCGCACAGCGCGCACATAAAGTCGTTGAGAAGACTTCGCCAGCGTTCTTAGAAAATCCCATTTTTGTCCTCCGACTCTTACACCCGGCAAAGCGACCATTGACAAAATCATTATATATTTTTCGCGGCTTGCAATCAAGGGAAATCACGTTAAGTCTCGAACCAGCCGCCGGAAGCCGGTCTGAAGAGGGTGAATTTAAGGCCAAAATTGTGAGCGCATCCTGTATAATCGCTGTTATGAGCCTGACTGAAGACATTAAGGGAAAGGCGCTCGAGCTGGGTTTTGACCTAGCAGGGATAACGGACTGTTCGCGCATTGATGCGGAGCAGGTTGAGCTGTTAGACAACTGGCTGCGGTCTGGTTATGCGGGTCAAATGGGTTATATGGAGCCGAATTTCGACAAGCGCATAGAGCCCGGCAGACTTCTGGAAGGCGGACGGTCGGTGATATGTCTGGGCCTTAGTTACAAGCCCGTACAAATGGGCGCTCGCTCGGAGCCAACAGCCCCTGCGGGCAGGATCGCCAATTATGCGCGGTACGAAGATTATCATGCCTTTATGAAAAAGCTGCTGCGTGAGCTGACTGACCTGGTAAGCTCAAGCGTCGGCGGCGACATCCGGTTCAAGATTTGCGTTGACTCGGCGCCGTTGGCGGAGCGGGCACTGGCGGCGCGGGCGGGTCTTGGCTTTATCGGGAAAAATCACATGTTAATCAACCCGGAGCTTGGGCCGCAGATATTTCTGGGCGAGATAATAACAACGCTAAAACTTGCGGCGGATGAGCCGAACAAAGGGATCTGCTCAGGCTGCAATAAGTGTATTGAGGCCTGTCCGACAGGGGCACTCAGGGGCGACGGCCAATTCGACGCAGGAAAATGCATCAGCTATCTGACGATAGAACACAAAGGCGAGATACCGGCTGATTTGGCACGGAAAACAGGCGACCGGCTGTTTGGCTGCGACGAGTGTGTACTGGCCTGTTCCTATCAACAAAAAGGGCCGGCGTGCAAGAATGAGGTGTTCAAATTCCACGATGAGAGGGCAAAGGTCGGCCTGAGCGATGTTCTGGCACTGAGCCGCGAATCATTCGAGGCGAAGTTCGGCGATTCGGTTATTAAACGATTAGGCGTTGAGAGGTTCAAACGAAATGCGCGAATCTGCCTTGCGAACATAACCGCCAAAACAGACTGAGCCGGGATATCATTAGCTATTGTGGTCAATTTGGAAAAAATTCTGTAACTTTTCGCTGCTTTTTGTGTCTTAATAATGGATGAAGATACGGCGGCTGTATACGTGCCGGCGGGGCAAATAAATGAAGGGTCCATATATGAGAAAGGGGACAAATTCGGGGAGTTTTTTAGCCGCGGTGGTTTGCGTGCTGCTTTGCCTGTTGGGTTTTTGGGCAAATTCGGCGCTGGGTCAAGATGAAGTGCCGGAGGAGATTCGTCGGATGCTTTCGGAGTTGCCGGAGATCGAAGATGACGACCGGCCGGACATCTCCGATGAGCTAAAGGATTACATTGTCGCGATGCAGCCGGCTTCGGGCAATGCCTTGCTTGCAATCATCAGCGACCCGGAGGACGTTGTCCATCGCCGGGCGGCTAACGCATTTCTGCAGACCTGGGCGAGCATGTCGGCGGAGCAGATAGGCGCCTATTTGAGGTATTCCATGACGGCCTATACGAGGCTGCGGCCCCAATATCCGCAGGGCGCCGAGGCTTATGTAGGCGGCGGCTACACGATACGCTACGGCTGGGGAGGCTGGCCCGTGGACAAGGATGTGAAGATTCGCACCAGCTCCTATAAGATTCTGGATGGTCAGGTTGGGGGGATGCCGCACGGGGGGTTGGACGGTAAGCCTTTTGATTATGAAGGGCCTATGGCCGGCACCGGCGGCATACCCGTGGCGGAGTTGGGGCTGGGGAGACATACGGTGCAGGCGGTCACCGACTACGAGGTAACGTATAAGGGGGTAACTTACACTGGAACAGTGAAGTCCGAAGCGGCCGTGTTCGAAATCATTGCTGCGGAAGGGTTAAACGAGTTGGCGGCACCTGACGACCCGGAACTCAATGAGCTGGTTCGCGGGGCTTTTCGCTTTGTGGACGGCGGCCAACCAATCGAATATTTGGGTCGACGGGAGGACGCCTGGGAGCCACAGATTTCCTCAAATACCAAAGGCAGCGCGGACGAATACGCCCTTTGCATGCCGGGTTGGGAGCTGACGGAGGCGCTTCCGGTAGATTTGTGTTTCAAAGTCGAGTTACATCTTGAGCAGTCGGGTGAGGTTATTGAGGGTGATTCTTTTGTCGTTATCAAAGGAGAAAAGAGGAGCGACTATTTCCTTCCCCATTACGTTATCGACTTTGCCAAAATCAAGGAGGGATTCATTTCGCTGAGGATAGTCCTCAGGCCTTCGTACGAGGTGGCGCTAAGTAACACGAGGGTTACGCAGTACTATAATGGTACGCTGACGTCCGGGGTGCTGCGGGCAAAGACGTACTGGTTCGAGTGGGGCTCGGCCAAGCCATGGGAACGAGAATTGAAAACGATGTTCCTCGAACTGAAAGAGAGCCAGAGCATTGATGAGCAGATATTTTACCAGATAGAAAGTCTGGCGTCGCTCAATCCGTACAGGCGGGCGCATGGTGCGGTCGGTCTCAGACAGGGCAGAGATAAAGACAGGATGCCGGCCGTTCCTTTTCTCGTCAAGCTGTTGGCCGGAGCAGAGACCGACCTGGAGATAAAGGCACGTGAAAACGCCGAGAAGACGCTGGTGGCGATAGGTACGCCGGCAGTTGGGGCCCTCATTGCCGCCCTTGAGGACGAGAATTCGGCTGTGCGTGAGTCCGCTGCGTATATTCTTGGTTCCATCGCCGACCCTGGCGCGTCGGTGGCGTTAATAAAGGCTTTGCGGGACGGCGAGCCAGCGGTGCGAGAGGCTGCTGCCGGTGCGTTGGGGCAAATAAGGGATGCGCGAGCAGTGGAACCGCTCACGGAGGCGCTCAATGATTACGACACCGGGGTGCGCGATACTGCCGCCTGGGCGCTCAGGCTGATCCAGAATGAGCTCAGGTTCAAGGACTACCGACTGCGGCTGGCCTACAGGCCGGTGGCGGTCGGCGAGTTCCCTGATTCGAACCTTGAAAAAGCTGTAAGAGCTGCGGTGAGCAAAGCGAGGGGCAAAATCGAGGCTGGTGACCTCGTGAGCAGGGGTTTCATTGTGTTGCGTGGGGAGTCTTGTCAAATAAGAGACCTGAGGGGTCTGGAGCATTGCACCGACCTTATAGAACTGCGGCTGGCAAACAATCAGATTCAGGATATTTCTCCACTGATGGCGCTGAAGAAGCTGACCGACCTGTCTCTTGGCCGGAACAAAATCGCCGATGGTGAGCTGATGGCTTTGGCCGGTCTGACGAATCTGGAACGTCTGTATCTGGACGATGGTCAAATGTCAGATATTACCCCGCTGGCAAGCCTGAGTAAGCTCTCGCGGCTGCAGATTGGGAATAACCGTATCACCGATATATCGCCGCTGTCGTACCTTAGGAACATGACCAGCCTGTGGCTGGGTGGCAACCAGATTGTAGACCTGCGGCCGTTGGCAGGTCTCAAGGAGCTTGAAGGTCTCAGCCTGGCGAACAATCGAATCTCAGATGTCGGGCCTTTGGCAAGCCTATGGAAGCTGAGTCATCTCGATCTGAAGGGTAACCAGCTAACGGACCTGCCACCGTTGCCGGGCCTGGCCAATCTGACCTACTTGTATCTCGACGAGAACCAGATTTCTGATATAGGCCCGTTATCAGAGCCGGCCAACTTGACGATGCTCGGACTGCAAAAGAATCGCATCCGCGATATAAGCCCCCTATCAAGTCTTCGGAAGTTGGACTCTCTCGAACTGGCAGGCAACCAAATCAGTGATTTGAGGCCCTTATCAAATTTGGTCGAATTGAAGTCACTGAGCCTTTCAAAGAACCCCATTGAAGATATCGGTCCACTGGCAGGGCTCACGAGTCTGACACGATTGGACATTGCAGGGGTCCAGATGACCGACATAAGTGCGCTTTCATCCCTTACCAGGCTATCGGCGCTCAATCTGTCCGACAATAAAGTCAGCGACATCAGCGTACTGGCGAATTTTGAAAACTTGACTTACCTTTATCTTGGCTCCAACGAAATCAGCGACATCAAGGTGCTATCGAAGCTGAGCAAGCTGAAAGCCGTGTGGCTGCAAGGAAACCGAATTACTGATATCCGGCCCTTGGTGGAGAACAATGGCATTTCCGAGGGCGCATCGGTCAATTTGGGGGCCAACCCTTTGAGCGAGGAATCAATAAAGGTACACATCCCGGCGTTGAAGGCCCGTGGCGTTAAGGTCCATACCGGTCCTTGGCAGATGTAGGGCGTGTGTCAATATGGTTCCAGCGCGGTGTGCTCTGGATGAGGGGATGAGATAATCGGGGTCGGCCAGCGAGAGCGGAAATAGAAAGAAAGGCAATGGCTATATTCGGATGTTGAGGCCGGGAGGGACGATTGTTACACCGATAATATGAAGCAAGACTTGTCAAAAACCACGTATTCGGGCAATTCAACGTGTTTGCAGTCTCTGTGAGGGGCGTGCTGTAACGAACCTGCCAGGCTCAGGTTACACCGTTACTCTCGGATGAATAATTAACCGTTGACAACCTGATTCGGGCAGGACGCGGTAAAGGCGGCGGCAATCTTTGCCGATAAGAATCCCGATGAGACAGTGAAAGGCGGAGTTGGTCTGAAGCGACTGCGCCACACCCGAGCTGGAGAATACGAAACAGCATGGAAAACGGACAACTCAAACTCATCGACGTGATAGAACAGATGTGCGTTCAGAAGAATATCCGTCTTGAGCCTATGCGCGTTGCCCGGGACATTATGAACGCCGATGTCAGGACGCTGACCCTCGACCATACCGTCAAGCAGTGCCTGAAGTTTATGGAGGCCCGTAAGGTGCGGCATGTTCCCGTGGTGGACCTGCCGTACGAAGGAGAAAGAAAGCCGTACTTTGTGGGCGTGGTTTCGCAAAGAGACGTATTGCGGCTGAACTCGCCGGATGCCGAAGGGACCGGCAAGGGCAAGATAGACCAAAGGGCCCTGCATCAACTGCTGGTACAAATAGTCGCCCACAAACCCAAGTCTGTCTCGCTTCGGACGCCGGTACAGGACGTTATTACGACCATGACCTCCAACCGTATAGATATGGTGCCCGTTCTTGATGACGGCGATTTGGTGGGTATCATCACGACTACCGACCTGATGAAGCTGTTCTTGAGACTGAATGAAGTGGTGCGCCGGCTGTGCCCGGAATTGGAAAAAGGCGGACCACCTGTCGATACGGCTTCTGCAAGCTCAACTGAGGCCAAAACCTTATTCTCATGGGCTTTTCGAAAGGTTCAGGAGATTATGACCGAACAGGTGATTTGTCTGGGGCCTCAGGACGACCTGGCCTCAGCGATTAAGGTCCTGCGGACGGAAGAGCTCAGGCACCTGCCTATAACGGATGAGCAGGGGAAATTTGCGGGGCTGGTCTCCGACAGGGACATTCTGCGGAATCTTCCCTTTGCCGGCAGGCGGCCGCCGTCGCCGGCAAAGAAATTTCGCGAGGACCTGTTTGCGGCGGACCCGGGGACAACAAGTCTCCAACTCCCGCTCAAGAGCATTATGGTGCGGAAGGTGTCGCATATTTTGCCCACCTGCAGCGTCTCGGATGCTGCGCATATCCTGGTCGAGAAAAAGATAAGCTGCCTTCCGGTGATTGACGAGCAAAAAAAGCTTCGGGGAATGATTACAGTAACTGACCTGATGCGAGAATTGCTCGCGGCCTATGAGCCGGCGGAGGAAGCCGGCCTAATCGCAGGTGAAAGCAGCCTGCCAGTCGACCGGGTCACGTCCACGATGGAACACACCCATTTCTGAAAAACGCCGGTAAGAATCGCCGGCAGATTCCGGCTGAGGATGGTTGGGTGTTGTCCCGGCTTCGGCGGCGGCTGCCGCAAAATCTCAGAGTGCACTGTCTTGTATGACACAGGTTGCAGTGGTAACATGAGCAGATGAGCAGGACAGGTCGAAAGCCCCGGAGTGAACAAAATGGCGGCCCGCCGAAAGGGATTTGGCCTGCAGCGGGCATCTTTCTGCTGGCGCTTTTCGTAAGGGGGCTGTACCTTTATGAGAGCAGGGACAATCCGACTTTCTCGGCGCCGATAGTGGATTCGCTGACATACGACCTGATGGCGCGGGGGCTGGCAAGGGGCGGCGGGATGACACACGAGTTCTTCTGGCAGCAATTCTTTTACCCCTTTTTTCTGTCGATAGTTTACTTTTTCAGCAATTGCTCCGTTATCTGGGCCAAGATTATCCAGATAGTCCTGGGTTCGGCGACATGCGCATTGACGTACAGGCTGGCAGAGAGGGTTTTCGGGCGGGGCGCCGGCATAGCGGCCGGGTTGACAGCGGCCGTATACGGCCCGCTGATTTTTTTCGACGGAGAGCTTTTGGCGGCGGGCTGGGCGGCTTTCTGGGCGGCGGCGCTGCTGCTGCTTTTTCTGAAGGCTAGGGACAAGAAAAACGCCGGACTGTGTTTTGCGTTAGGGCTGTGCGGCGGTTTGAGCGTATTAACGCGGCCCAATTTTATTCCATTTCTGGCAGCGGCGGGTGTATGGCTGGCGGCCGTTTGGATTCGGGCACGGGTCGGCCTGAAGAAATCGGCAATCGGACTATTGGTTCTGGCGGCGGGATTCTGCGCTGTCACTGTGCCGGTTGCGGCCAAAAACCACCAAGTGACAGGACGTTTCGGCTTTCTGCCCGGGACGGGCGGGCTTAACCTGTATATCGGCAATAATCCTGACTTCGAGGCGGTCGCGCTGCGGCCGGGACTGGAATGGAAGAGAATCACCGAGCTTCCGCTGAAGGAGCATCTGAGCACACCCGGCGAGGGACAGCGTTTTTTCTACGGCAAGACATTTGATTATATGCGCAAGGCGCCAATGGACTTTGTGAAGGGCCTTCTGCGCAAGGGCGCGGAACTGACCAGCTCGAGAGAAATGCCGGGCAATATAGACGTGTACCTTTTCAGGAGGTGGTCGCGGCTGCTTGGCTTGCTCGTCTGGAAGATAGACGGGTTTGGCTTTCCTTTCGGCGTCCTGCTGCCGTTGGCGCTGCTGGGAATACTTCTTTGCCGGCGGAAGGTTCCTACCCCTGTGCTGCTGTTTCTGATTTTTTATTCCGCCTCGGTTATTTTGACGCACGTTGAGGCACGTTATCGAATGCCGGTTGTCGTACCCATGTGTGTTCTGGCGGGGGCTGGTTTGGTAAAAATCGGGGAACTGGTTTGGGCAAAGCGATGGCTCGGTTTGGCGGGGGCCGGTGTCTTCTGCGCGGGCATCGGTCTTGTTTGCAGCATTGCGGGGCCGTTCTATTCGGAACAACATCTTAATTACGAGGCGGAGATGTATTACGGGCTGGGAGATTCCCTTGAGCAGCGAGGAAAGATTGCCGAGGGTATAGAAGCATATTCCAAAGCGGTTAGTCTAAAGGCGGACTACGTGGAGGCATATCACAATTTGGGACTGCTGCTTGTCAAGCAGCAAAGGCCGGAGGAGGCCATCCCATATTACAACAAGGCTTTGGTTTTTGACCGGAAGAATGCGGGGCTGTACGAGGACCTTGGTCTGGCGTTCTATGCACAAGGTAAGACCAGAGAGGCCATTGAGCATTATAACAGGGCACTTGAAATCGATCCGGAAAAGGCGAGCGTGTACGACAACCTCGGGATAGCTTTTTTGCAGATGGACCGTGCTGCCGAGGCCCTCAAAAATTTCTTGAGAGCTGTGGAGCTTAATCCGAACGACCCGGTGTCGCGCAATAACCTCGGCAGCCTGCTGGCTATGCAGGGGCGTATGCGCGAAGCGCTCGAGCACTTTGAGACGGCGCTGAGAATCAAACCGAATGATGTCGAGACGTTGAGCAATCTGGGAAGCGCGCTTGCGAGTCTCGGCGAGTTTCCAAAGGCGGTTGAGAAATTCAAGGAAGCACTTCGGCTCGCTCCGGAGGATGCCGGTATTTACTTTAATCTGGGGTTGTGCCTTCAGCAGCAGGGGCGGAGGGATGAGGCTGTGCAGGCATACAGAAAGGCTCTCGCGCTGGACCCGGAGCACGAGCGCTCGCGCCGGGCTCTGCAAGAGCTGACGCGATGAAGCCGGAAACAAAGACTTTGCCAAAAGGGCAGGATGCGGAATGGTGGGAGGGACACCGCAGCGAAGAAAAAGCCGGTTCGGCGAGAAGGTGTTTCGGAAGGTCGAACTTTCCAGCCTTGTCCCGCGGTGTTTTTGGTGCTAAGATAATCGCATGAGCAAAACGCAAAGGAATGTTGCCCGCTTGAGGGTGATTCGGCTTGGAGCGGCAATATTCTTATTGGCGGTTCTGGTGAGGGGGGCGTATCTGTATGACAGCAGGGACAATCCCACATTCGATGTGCCCGTGGTGGACTCGATGACCTACGACCAACTGGCACGAGGTATGGTCGAAGGCGGGGGAATAACAGAGGAGCTTTTCTGGCAGCCCTTGTTTTATCCTTTGTTTCTGGTAGTGGTTTACGGGCTGAGCAATTGCTCTATCGTCTCTGCCAAGCTGGCGCAGATGGTTTTAGGGGGGGTGACATGCGTGCTCGTGTACAGGCTGGGCGAGAAGCTTTTCGGCAGGTTGGCGGGGATATTGGCCGGCGTCATCACAGCTATTTACATGCCTTTGGTCTTTTGCGAGGGCGAGCTTCTGGCGACGGGGTGGGCGGCATTCTGGTCGGTAACGCTGGTACTGTGCCTGCTGAAGGCGGCGGAAAAGCCGACGATGTGGCGTTGTTTCGGTTTGGGCCTCTGCGGCGTGCTTAGCATTATCACAAGGCCCGAGTTTTTGCCATTTTTCATCGCAGGATGCGTATGGCTTGCGGTTGTTTTGATACGGAGGCGGATTGAAGTCACCAAGCTCCTGGCGGGAGTGGCAGGCATTGTGGGCGGTTTTGCGCTCGTGGCCGCGCCGATAGGGATTTTGAGCTACCGGGAATTGGGAAAGGTGCGTATCCTGCCTTATTCGGGAGGGGTTAACTTCTACATAGGGAACAATCCGAATTATGAAGAAACTATTGCCGCCAGGCCCGGATTGGAGTGGACCAGGCTTGTGGAGCTTCCGCTGAAGGAGGGAATCAGGGATAGATACGGGCAGGAGCGGTTTTTTGCGAAAAAGACGATTGATTATATCAAGAGCGACCCCCTTAGTTTTTTGCGGGGCCTGGAGCATAAGGCGGTGCAGTTTGCCAGCTCGCGGGAGATACCACGCAACACGGATATCTATTTGTTCAGGAAATGGTCCGGGCTGCTGCGCGTTGGCGTCTGGAAGTTTGGTGGATTTGGGTTTCCGTTTGGCCTGCTGCTGCCGCTGGCGGCAGTTGGCGGCGTGTACCGCCGGCGCAAGACGCCGGCGCCGGTTTGGCTGTTCATAGTTTTATATCCGGCATCGGTGATATTGGTGTTTGCGGCTTCACGTTACCGTATGCCGGTTATTCCAATAGTAGCCGTTCTGGCAGCGGCCGGTTCTGGCGTACTGCGGGAGATTGTGAAGGGGCGGCGATGGGCCAAACTGGGTATGGCAGGCGCGATTTTCGTGGCCGTCGGCGCAGCCAGCAGTGTTGCCGGTCCTTTTTACGAGGAGCGGCGAATTAATTACGAGGCCGAGTTGTATTATGTGTTGGGCGGCTCGCTTGAGAAGCAGCATCGCACGCAGGGCGCGATAGAAGCATATTCCAAGGCAATCAGCTTGAAAACTGATTATGCGGAGGCTCATCATAATCTGGGACTGCTGCTGATGAAACAGCAGCGCGTGGGAGAGGCTCTGGAACATCTGAATACGGCCCTGACGCTTGAGCCGGCAAGTTCGGACCTGCACAGAGACCTCGGCATGGCGCTTTTTAAGGAGGGGAAAATCGCAGAGGCTGTAGGGCGCTATTACAGAGCAATTCAAATCAACCCTTTGAACGGCGGCGCCCATAACTACCTCGGGCTGGCCCTTCAGGCACAAGGCGACCTGGACAAGGCGGTCAAACACTACAGTCTGGCCGTGCGTATTCGGCCTGAGGATGCAGATATACATTACAATTTCGGCTTGGCCCTGCAATTACAGGGCAAGCTTGACGAAGCGGTTAGACAGTACGGCGAGGCGATAAGACTTAAGCCCGACTTTATAAATGCGCACAGCAACCTCGGCGTCATCCTTGCCGGACAAGGCAAGCTCGACGAGGCTATCGTGCAATTTACGGAGGCGCTGAAAATCAAGCCCGATTCGGCCGAGCTGCACTGCAACCTCGGTATTGCGCTTGAGTCCGAGGGCAGGCTCGATGAGGCGATAAGTGCATACCGTAAGGCTCTTGCGATAGACCCGAAACATGAGTGGGCACGGAAGGCCCTCGAAAAGCTGGTGAAATGAAAACTCGAAAAAGAAAGGGTCGGTCAAAACAGGATAAATGAAAGCCGAGGGCTGGAATCAGGGGGCGAGGAAAGCGTCGGTTTCGCAGGAGGGCACCTCACAGCCGCGAACTTCAGAACCCGCATGCATTTCCCACAAGGTGAATATGTCGTCATAAGATATATCGGTATGCCTCTTCTTCAAGAATTTGATGCTGCCATCGCAGAACAAGACATTCTGCCCGCGGCGGTTATGATTGGAACTGTTGATAATCAGCAGGTCTTCGTCCAATACGAGCTGGAACGACTTGGAGAAGTCCTTGGGCAAATTCTCAAAGAGGGGGCTCAAATCGGCTATCAGGACTTTTCGCTGGGACTGATGGGCCGCTTTGGACTTGGTGTACATGATTCGGACGCTGTAGGATACATCATCCCTCGAGGGAAAATCGTTGTAAGCCTGCATTTTCGATGGGTCGAACCGTATTACCAGGTTGCGTCTTTTCGCCGGGCATACGAAGTCGGCCGGGTCGGCATAATTACCTTTTACCAACAGCCACATATTGCGGGTGGCGGAGTGATTCTCCTGGCCCTGGTAGCCCACTTTCCACCACGGTGAGCCTGCGGTAGTCGCAACGGCAGGCATCTGGCCGTCGTGGTCGGCAATATAGTTGCTTAAACCCTGAAAAATGCGGGCCAATTGCATTCTGCACCGGGACTCGCGGCACTTTTGACGGATAAAGTCCAACGGCGCAAACCAGGTTCCTAAAACAATCAAGACAACGGCGGCCGCGGCCGCCATTTTTCCAAAGTTCCACCAAGCGCGGGTGTTAAAGGTAACATTTCTGGCCTGTTCGGCCTCAAGCAGTTGCTCGAGCCGGAGCTGGCTTGCCCGGGCCAGGTTATTAAGGCGCCAAACCGTACTTTCGACAAGCTGGTCAGGGCAAGGCTCTTCCTTTAAGGTATCGAGCGGGGCCAAAGTGGCTTTGATTCGATGGTATATTGCCGCGGCTTCCTCACTGGCGGCTATCAATTCTTCAGCTTCGGCGGCTTCCTGTTCTGAGGTGAAACCTACGCAATAATCAAATAAGATCAGCTTTTGCTGATTGGTCGGTGGACTCATACGATTTTATCAACTCCCAAACGCTGCTTTCCAATCTTTAGCAAAACGGCCAACGGCAGTATGGAGTCTACTTTTTACCGTTCCTATTGGTATACTTAACATCTCCGCCATTTGTTTGTAAGAAAATCTGTTAAAATAGGCCAAGATCAGAATTTCTCGCAGATTTTCCGGCATATCCGCTATAATCTGCCTCACTCGCGCAGCGGTTTCGTTCTCTTGCAATTGGTCGTACGGCATCGTATTATCGGAAGTAAGTGTGTTGAGCACTTCGTCGAACGACATCTCCTGGGACTGGGCTATGGGACCTATGGCGATGGTGGCTGTCCGCTGCTGTTTGCGAAGGGTATCCTTGGCCTTGTTGGCCGCAATAGTGAACAGCCAGGGTCGCAGGGGACGGGTGGTATCGAAGCTTTCCCGGCTGGTGAATAACTGCAGGAAGGTTTCCTGAAAGACATCTTCTATGAGGTCATGCTGGTTGATAAAGTGCCGCAGGAACGCGTAAAGGCCGTCCTTATAACGATTTACGATTTCCCGGAACGCACTTTCCTCACCGGCCGCAAAGCGGGCGAGAAGTTCGGCATCAGTTTCCTTGCCTACCACAGGCTTCATCCTTTTGGCACTCACAACAAGATCATATTCAACGACAGTATTATAAGGCATTTAGGGAATTGAAAGTAAACTAAAATTCCTTTTTTGTAACAATAACAGTGGGATGTATGGATTGAGGGTTATTGTTTTGCAGCCCAGAGATTCAGCTTTGACGGCGGTCAGGGTACCGGCTATTCTGTTACAAAAGGAACCTAACAGATGGGAGAATCTTATAACCCGGGAGGCAGTTATCATGGTAGTTTTTGAAGTTGCTTTCCTGTTGATTTGGCGTGTATATGCAGGTCCAGACAAAAAAGAAAGGTACGTCGCAGCAAATGCGCAACGGTACACGCGCCGCCGCAGAAACGACGCGGCCGAATGGCCAAATCAACGGACATTATTTAAAATGTCAGGTTAACGCATGCTTGCCGGCAGAAAGGGACATTTTGTGCAATTTGAAGTAAAAGACAGCCTTACCGAGGAGGAAATCCGGTCTGGGCTCGGCTACGTTATCAAGGACGGGATAGCATCACAGGCAATGGGGATACTGACCGGAGGGGCTTTTCTGGTTGCTTTTGCCATCAAGCTGGGAGCTTCTAATCTTGTAATTGGTTTACTGGCGGCCATTGGGCCTTTGTCGCAACTGCTGCAGCTTCCTTCGGTATTGCTCATCGAGAAGATGCGGAACAGGCGAGCTATTACTGTTGTTGCGGCCGGTTTAGGTCGCCTGTGCTGGCTATTGATTGCCTTAATCCCTTTGTTGTTTACGGGCAGGACAGGGCTGGGCATACTGCTGGCATCGATTGTTGTCGCTTCGGCACTCGGAGCGATGTCGGGATGCAGTTGGAATTCATGGATGCGGGACCTTATACCGGAAAACATATTAGGCTCGTTCTTCTCAAAAAGGATGAGAATAGCTACGGGCGTGGGGATAATATTGAGTCTAATCGCTGCGATTTACCTGGACTATTGGAAGAAGCTGCTTGCGGGTTACGAACTGCAAGGGTATTCACTACTGTTTTTTGCCGGTTTTGGCGCGGGGATTCTCGGCGTTTACTTTTTGGCAAAGACGCCGGAGCTTAGGATGGCGGCTCTTGGTGAGAAGCCTAAAATCTTCAGGGTGGTTGCTCAACCGTTCAGGGACGAGAATTTTCGCAAGCTTATCGCGTTTCTGTGCTCCTGGAACTTCGCAGTCAACCTGGCCGGGCCTTTCTTTATGGTTTATATGCTCAAGAGACTGGGGTTGAGCATGTCCTTTATTATTGGGCTTTCAATTGTCAGCCAGGTTATGAATTTTGCATTTTTGCGGATATGGGGCAAATTTACGGACCGATTCAGTAATAAATCAGTACTGGCCATCAGTGGGCCGCTGTTCATACTGTCGATTCTTGCCTGGACATTTACCACCATGCCTGAAAAATACTTTCTCACTATTCCCTTATTGATTATCATACATATTGTGATGGGCCTTTCGTCTGCAGGAGTGTCATTGGCTTCGGGGAACATCGGGCTGAAACTGGCGCCCAAAGGACAGGCGACAGCCTATCTTGCAGCCAATACGGTCGTCAATTCGCTGGCGGCCGGGATCGCTCCGATTTTGGGAGGCAAATTTGCCGACTTTTTTGCGGGACGTGAGCTGGCGTGGACACTGAAGTATACAAGTCCGACCGGCGAATTCAGGCTGCCGACGCTGAACCTTCAGCAGTGGGACTTTTTCTTTGCCCTCGCTTTCCTGATCGGCTTGTATTCACTGCACAGATTGGCTATGGTAAGGGAGAGCGGCGAGGTCGAAGAAAAGATTGTTGTTCGTGAGTTGTTTGCAGAGGTAAGAAGCCAGGTTCGGATCCTTTCGTCGGTCGAAGGGTTGCGGCAGATGGTGAGCTTTCCGTTTTCGGTGCTCAGGACTCTGGCCGGGAGAACACAAGGGCCGTAAATTATTGTTTTTTGGTCTTAGGCAGAGAAGCAAAATGTTGGGCAGTATGTTATTTTTCAATTCGGAAACGTTCACACTGATTATTTTACCCCTGCTGATTTTCTTTGCACGAATATTTGATGTTACGATAGGAACAATGCGGATAATTTTCGTTTCGAGGGGGGCAAAAATAATCGCGCCATTGCTGGGTTTCTTCGAAGTATTGATTTGGCTTGTCGCAATCGGCAAAGTGATGCAGAATTTGGATAACATTTCGTGTTACATTGCGTATGGCGGAGGTTTTGCGGCCGGGAACTTCATAGGCATCTGGATCGAAGAGAAGCTGGCCATGGGTTCGCTCATGGTTCAGGTTATCAGCAAGCAGGACGCGTCCGAGTTAATAGACGCACTCAACTGTACAGGTTACGGAGCTACGAGCGTACCCGCCTACGGCAAGACGGGAGAAGTACAGATTGTTCATACTATCATAAGGCGCAGCGACCTGAAGGATGTCGTTGAAATCATCAGGAGATTTAATCCGAGAGCGTTTTACACGATAGGAGATGTCAGATTTGTCAAAGAAGGCGTATTTCCGCTGAAGAAATCTTTTTACGAAAGAGCCGGCCTGGGATTGCCTAAGATGTACCGCAAGGGAAAATAATCATTTGTCAGGTTGCCGGAGGGAACAAGGAGAGCGAACATGGCCAAAGTGAGCAGGAAGCGCTCGGCGAAGGCGGGCTTGCCGCCGGGGACCCTGGTCCATATAGGAGAAAGAAAAACAGAGCAGGTTCGAATTACCGTTATTGACTACGACGAGGCGAACTTCCAGGAGAAGCAGGTTGCATCGATTGAAGAATGTTTCGAGTTCAAAGCCACCCCCACCGTGACGTGGATAAACATCGACGGTCTTCATCAGGTGGATATTATCGATAAATTGGGCCGGCAGTTCGAGCTGCATCCTCTTATCCTCGAAGATATTCTTAGCACGGGGCAGCGTCCGAAGTTCGAGGACTTTGAAAGCTATGCGTTTATTGTGCTCAAGATGCTCAGCTACAACGGCGAGAAATACCGGGTGGAAGCCGAGCAGGTAAGTATGGTTCTCGGGTCGAATTTCGTACTATCGTTTCAGGAAAGCATCGGCGACGTCTTCGACCAGGTCCGGGACAGAATCAGAAACTCGAAAGGGCGCATCCGCAAAATGGGCGCTGATTATCTGGTTTATTCTCTGATGGACGCGGTGGTCGACAATTACTTCTTAATCCTGGAGCGGTTTGGCGAAAGAATTGAGTTTATGGAAGAAGAGCTGGTCGCCGATCCTACGGAAAAGACTCTTGGGCAGATTCACAATTTAAAAAGAGAAATGATATCTCTGCGCAAATCGGTTTGGCCTTTGCGAGAGGCAATCAGCGCCCTGGAAAGAAGCGAATCTTCACTTATCAAGGAATCGACGGGCGTGTATCTGCGGGATGTCTACGACCACACGATACAGGTCATAGACACGGTAGAAACTTTCCGGGACATGGTTTCGGGGATGCTTGACATTTATCTGTCGAGCATCAGCAACAAGATGAACGCGGTTATGAAGGTGTTAACGATTATCGCCACGATTTTTATTCCGTTGAGCTTTTTTGCGGGGGTTTACGGGATGAATTTCAGGTATATGCCGGGGCTGGAGTGGCGCTGGTCGTATTATGTTTTTTGCCTGATAATGTCCGTCATTGGTATCGGTATGCTAATCTGGTTCAGAAGAAAGAGGTGGCTTTAAGATCGCCGAATAATCTTGTGGTTCGATTTAGGGAGAGTGAATTATGAATCTGATTTTATTTATAATAGTGCTGGTAATATCATTTATTGTTGTGCGAATAGGTGCGATTGCATTTCAGTTAACCGGCCTTGAGTGGTCTTTGTCCAAGTTCCAGGCGCTGTCATGTTTTACCTCAACGGGCTTTACGACAAAAGAAGCCGAGCTGGTTACTGCGACCCCTCAAAGGCGGCGCATTGCAGCGACGCTGATAGTTTTGGGACACGCCGGACTTGTCACCATGATTGCGACGCTTGCAAATTCGTTGCGGGCGCGGGAGGTGATAGAGAGCAGACTTTCCAAGCCGATTTTGCCGTTCTTTTCTCTGGGGCCCTTCCTGGTGCAATTGACGAATCTGGTGATTATTGTGGCGGCGGTGTATGTTGTATACAAGGTGTTCACCAACACAGAGCTTGCCAAAAAGCTCACTGACGCTCTCAGAAGGAGAATCATAAAGAAGGAGATTTTTCAGCGGGTGTCGTTCGAGGAGCTTATGCTGGCAACCGGCGGCTACGGCGTTTCAAAGATCAATGTTTGCGCCGGCAGCCCCGTGCTCGATAAGACCCTTCTTGAGTCGGAGCTGAGGAAGCATGACATTATAGTCCTGGCAATAACAAGAGAGGGCCAGACAAACCCCAACCCGTCGGCGGATACAAAGATTCTGTTGGGCGACGAGCTGATATGCTTTGGAAAGCTGGAGAACATCAGAAACAGAATTTGCATGGTTTCTTAGCAGGCGATTGATAGGAAAGCTTTTCAAATGAGAACATTCCCCAGCGCGGGTTGGCGGAGTCGGCGGTCAATTAGTGGATACAAACAGAATGGGCGTAGATGTTTTAATTTTGAATACAGGGGTCGTGGATTTCAGGAGGGAGGATTTTGAATTCGCCGATGCGTTGGTAGGTGTAGGAGGACTGACCAGGTGCAAAGAAAAAGACAGGCCGGACCACTCTCAGGAACAACTGGCTCAGTGGACAAGAGAAGGTTTCGCCACGGCGGGAGGATGCGGAAACGCCGGCCCCGTGATGGCACGAGGCGGGTTGAAAGTAGCCATCGGGGTTAACCTGGGCAAGGGGGACTACGACGGCCTGGATGCGCAGGGCAGATTCTTCTATGATATGATGGTTGCCGGCGGAGTTGACGTGTCCGCAGTCTTGATTCACCCCCATTTGCCGACGGGGACCACCTATATTCACCAGAAAGGCTCTCAAGAGAGGGGCGGTATCGCCTACTTTCCTGGCGCCAACGATGATTTTGATTTCGAGTTATTCAAAGCAGCGGCTGAGCGTCTGAAGCCAAACATAGTTTATTATATGTACTGCGGTTTGTCCGAACGAGGGGATGGCAACGGCGGCAGAGATTTGGCTGAATTTGTTAAGTGGTGCCGGGGGAGGGGCATTGTTACTGTTGTGGATACGAGCACGCTGACGGCCAGTCCTGCCGAGATGATTCGAACGGGCGAGCCTGTGGCGGAATACAGGCTCCTGGAGCCGGTCTTGCCGGAGGTTGATGTATTTTTTGTTTCGGCCGACGAAGCTACAATGATAGAGAATACACTGAGGGGCCCGCAGAGTCGGCGGGATTCGAATGAACACCGAAATAATCGGCGATTCCTCGATTTTTTGGGCGAGAGATTCTGGGGCCGGGAGGGCAGAACGAGGCTGTTTGGAGTAACGTTCAGCAAGGGTGCGTACGAGAAGCATGTGCAGCCCGACGGGCAGGTAAGTGCTGCGGCGAGAATCGAATCGCGGTTCATGGCCGGCGAGGTGGTCGACCTGGTTGGCGCGGGCGACTCATTCAGGGCAGGGCTTATAACGTATATCGGGCGGAACCTTGAAGCGTTTAATAACGGGGACATGAACTTCGCCGAAGCCGTGCAGATGGGCAACCTTTTCGCGGCGCTTTACATAAAATCACCGCTTGAGGACAGGCACGGCGGTATTCGAAGCTATGACAAGATGCTGAAAGTAGTCCGCAGCGGCGTAACTTACCCGAGTTTTGATGCGCTGCAGGATGTTTTGCATCAGTGGGGGCCATCCGGCGGGTAAAGAGCGGGAGGGTGGGGAAGTTAGATTAAAAGTGAACAGGCAAAGAGGTTCTTCCGTGCGGGGAACGTGCGTTCCGACAGGCAATATCAAGCGGAGGTTGAGCCATGGGAAAGAACGGCATTAAGGCAAGAGGGCTGCTGGGCAAGCGCAGGCGTCTTGAGCACGAACTAAAACTGTGCGAGGCAAAACTCAAAGTGCTGATGGAGAACGTCAGCAGCGGGGTGGCAATATACGAGGCGCGGAACAACGGCGAAGATTTTGTTTTCAAGGATTTTAACGCGGCTGCCGAACAGATTGAAAAAATTGAAAAGGAAAAGGTGATAGGCAAGAGCGTTCTCGAAGTTTTTCCGGGGGTAAAGGACTTCGGTCTTTTTGAAGTCTTTCAGCGTGTGTGGAAGACGGGGGTGCCGGAGCACCACCCCGTTTCGACCTACAAAGACCAGCGAATAGCAGGATGGCGAGAGAATTACGTATTCAAGCTGCCCTCAGGCGAGATTATCGCGGTATATGATGATGTTACGGAACACAAGCACAGCGAGCTGGCCATTCGGATGAGCGAGCAGTGTTTCCGCGCGATTGCGGATTACACTTATTCATGGGAGGTGTGGGTCAGTCCGGCAGGCCGGCCGATGTGGACCAATCCGGCGGTTGAGCGGGTTGCAGGCTAGACGGTGCGAGAGTTAACGGGAATGTCGGACTATCCGGCGCCCATCGTTTACGAACAGGACCGGGAAAGAATAAGCAGGGCGTTCAGGTCGGCCTTAAAAGGAAGCACGGGCAACGACGTCGGTTTCAGAATACGGCGCAAGGATGGCAAGGTAATCCGGGTACAGATGTCTTGGCAGCCGATATATGATGACAAAGGTGTGTGCCTCGGTCATAGGGAAAGTATTTGCGACGTCACGGCTCAGAAGGAGGCCGAGGATGCATTGCAGAAAAGCGAGCACGAGAAGGAGAGTATTCTCGATAGTCTGGCGGAGCTTGTGGTGTATGAGGATAAACAGTTGAATATACTCTGGGCAAACCGGGCGGCGTGCGAATCGGTAGGTCGGGCGCGCGAGGAGCTGATTGGTCGTCGCTGTTATGAGTTCTGGGGCGAGGGCAACAAGCCGTGTGGGGAGTGTGCGGTTTTGAAAGCGATAGCGACGGGCCGGGTAGAGGAGATTGAACGGGTCGGACCGAACGGGAGAGCATGGTTTGTACAAGGCTCGCCGGTCAGAGACGAAAACGGCGAGATTATCGGGCCTGTTGATATCGCACTGGATATCACTGCGCGCAGACAGGCCGAGCAGGCACTGCGCGAGAGCGAGGAAAAATACCGCAGACTCGTCGAAGGCTCCAGGGACGCCTGAGAGCGGATTAAACGCAGGCTCATATCGGTTGGTCGCCAGAAAAGGAAATGAACCGAGGGGATTGTGAAGGAAATTATGATGGGAAACAGGAACGGAGTTCGAATCTCAGAGGGCGAGCTTGTTTTCAAGGCATCCCGCAGCAGCGGGCCGGGAGGGCAAAATGTAAACAAGGCCAACACGCGGGTTACGGTGTTTTTTGACGTTGCAAATGCGGCGGGGTTCTCCGAAGCGGAAAAAAGGCGAATACTCAAGCAGCTTGCGGCCAGAGCCGATAAAAACGGCGTAATAAGGGTTGTTTCGCAGCGGTATCGGACGCAAGAAGCGAACCGAAAGGCGGCGCTTGAACGGCTGCGGGCGCTGCTGACAAGCGCCCTGGAAACCAGAGCGGTGCGAAAGAAGACGAAAGCGCCCGCATGGGCCAAGGAGCGACGATTAGAAGAAAAAAAGCGGAGAGGCGCCTTAAAAAGAGAAAGAGGACAGAGGGACGTTCAGTTTTAGGTTTTTCAGTTCTTCAATTGGCAGAGGTTGGGGCAGGTGAGCGGATTTATGCGTTTTTTGGCAGGAGAGAGGCTGTTTTCATACTCCCAAATAAATTGTGCAGGAGAAGAATTTTTTTTACATTAAAACGGACGCGCAAGCCGTTTATATGAATGGCAAAGGTTCATTTTAATAGTAAGTGAGCGGGCCTGCGATGCAGGAAGATACGCGTTTGATCTGGAGACTGAAGCGCGGGGAAAGGGAGGCTCTGCGCCGGCTCTACGAAAAGTACAAGAATAAACTGCTTGCAATAGCCGCTTTGCTGCTGAACGACGGCAATGCTGCTGAAGATATTGTGCACGATGTTTTTGTATCTCTGGCTGCAGGCATCAGGTGGTTTGAGTTTCGGGGAAAGCTGGAGAATTACCTGATAACCTGTGTTGTTAACCGGGTTCGTGACAGGTTTCGCAGGAAACAGTACGAGGTGGTCGAAATTCGGCGGCTTGGGCAGATTGGTTCGAATTCCCCAGGGCCTGAGCAATCGGCTATGTTCAGCGAAGAAACGCAGTTGTTGATGGATGGGTTGGCGAGACTTCCGTTCGAGCAGCGAGAAGTAATAATATTGCATTTGAAGGGCGGGATGAAATTCCGGGAAATAGCGGCGGCACAGGGCGTTCCCGTCAGTACGGCTCAAGCCAGATACCGCTACGGGCTGGACAAACTGAGGTTTGTTCTGAATGCCGGGGTGATTGGATGAAGGGTCTAAGCGACACAGAGCGTCGTATCGTGGAATTGCAGGTCGGTGCAACCGCGTCGGCGGACGAGCGCATACTCAGTGATGCTTTTGCGGCCCTGGAAGAATCGCTGCGGACAGAACAGGCCGGAATCAGCCCGGGCATCCGGCAAACGATTGCAAGAAGCACAATAATAAAGCTTGCGGGGGCAGCAGTGATAATCATAGCAGTCCTGCTGGGGGCCCGATTGTTTACCGTTCCCAAACCCGAGGAGCCGCCGAGTACGCTGCCGCCGGCGGTGAAGCCCGCGGAAAGGGCACAGCTCGAAAGTATTATGGAGATGTTTCTCGCTCGTGACGTTAACGGTCTGGTGGCGATGCTCTCGCAGGGACAATTCAAGAGCCAGGTGCTTGCCGCCATTTGCCTGGGCGAGATTGGCGATGACAGGGCATTGCCGGAGCTGATGGGGCTTTATCTGTCGGCGGAAGAGAATCTGCCGGAAGGCTATACGGAGAATCCGTTTGCAGGACCGATTGAAAAGATTATAGAACGCACCGAGGCGGAGCAGGCCAAAAGCAGGATTGAAGCGGATGCCAACAAGATACCTGAAGGCGACGCCAATAAAGGCGGGATGGCGTATCCGCCGGCGCCGACGGAAAAGGTGTTAGACCTGAGGGTGATAAACAAACAAACCGGCGGGCCGCTGGCGGGCGTCAAGCTCGATATCCAAATCGTGAAGGATGGGTCCGATGAGGAACGCGAGGAGGCGACGGATGAGCAAGGGTGGTGCAGGATTGAGCTTGGCGAGAGAGAGACGAATTACGTTCGCATAGAGACGCAAAAGGAAGGCTTTGTGCCTGTGCAAGTTGTGTTCCGCAGGGACAAGGAGGGCGCTCAAATTCCCGAGAGCTACACGCTGGTTCTGGAGCGGGGGACGTCGATCGGCGGTTTTGTTCAAAATGAAGAAGGCGAGCCGATAGAATGGGTCACTGTGTATCTTATGTTGGTGTCACGCACCTCTGCAGGCGTGAACGAGCGTGTTTTCCTCGTAGATCATCAGGAGAAGACGGATGCGAGCGGTTTTTGGCAGTGTACCCATGTGCCGGCGCAGATTGATGACATCGGGATTCGCCTGGCGCACGCGGATTACATGGACGACGAGGCGTACGGAGTGACCAAAAAACCTTCCACGGAAGAGCTGCGTCAGATGGTGGGGGTGATGGTGATGCGCAAAGGGCTGGACGTGGTGGGCCGGGTTCTCGATTCGAACGGGCAGCCTATAGAGGGAGCGAGGGTTGGGCAAGGGTCGGACCGGTACGGCACTTATTATCCGACTGTCAAGACGGGTGCTGAGGGGAGATTTAAGTTTGCCCAATCGCGGCCGGGGCAAATGGTTCTTACCGTTCAGGCAAAAGGCTATGCGCCGGACCTAAAGGAGTTTGCGGCACACGCGGATATGGAACCGGTCGAGTTTTATCTGCGGCGGGGAAGAATTATTCGCGGGCGCGTCGTCGACTCGAACGACAAGCCGATAAGCAATGTGTTCGTCTCGGCCGACACCTGGCGGGGCCATCGTTCCATCGACTGGAATTCAAAGACAGACTCCGAAGGCCGTTTCAGGTGGGATGATGCGCCGGAAGACGAAGTTTTCTTTATGGTGGCCGGAAGGGAATACGTTACTATCTCCGGTCTTGCTCTGTCAGCTTCGGCACAGGAGCATATAATCGAAATGCATCGTCCGCTGCGGGTCAGGGGCAACGTTATAGATGCCGTCAGCAAGGCGCCTGTCAGAAGCTTCAAGCTGATACCGGGAACGAAGTCCAAAAGCGACGGCCGGGTTGGCTGGTCGCGGGGGCAAGCGGCTGCATTCTCCAACGGCAGCTATGAATTCGAATTCAATTATGCGGGCGACCTTTACACAATTTTGATTGAGGCTGAACGGTATCAGCCAGGCATTTCGCGTGTGTTCGATATTGCCGAGGAACAAGCTGTTTTCGACTTTGAACTTCAAAGGGGCGAGGGGCCCAGTGGGGTCGTGTATCTGCCGAGTGGTGAGGCGGCCGTGAATGTGGAAGTGGCCCTTTGCACAGCCTCGGCGGGTGCGCATATCCGCAATGGTCAGTTTTTCCAAAAGCAATACCAGCGAATTATTGCAACCGGCGCCAATGGGCGGTTCTCTTTTCCGCCACAGACTGAAACATACCTGCTTGTGGCAGTGGGGGATGAAGGCTATGCGAAGGTTACGGAGGAGGATTTTGAGTGGGCCGGCCATATAATTCTTCAGCCGTGGGGACGTGTGGAGGGTGTAGTTCGTATTGGAGGCAAACCAGGCGCCAAAGAGGATCTGTGGCTCGACAGCGAACTGCCTGCCAAATATGCCGTGCCGAGGGTCAGATGTGATTATCAGACAGTCAGCGACGCGCAGGGCAAGTTTGTGTTTGAACGGGTTGTGCCGGGCACAGCCAGAGTCGTCCATGAGAAGCGCAGGGTCGGGCAGATGAGCGATAGCCGGGTGGCGCCGGTGGAGGTGGTGGCCGGCGAAACGGTGAGCGTTGTCATCGGCGGCCAGGGCAGAACTGTTGTCGGGCGAGTAGCTGTGCCCGCCGACTATGGCAAGCCAATAAACTGGGCCAATGGGTATCACTGCCTCAGCCGAAAGCCGCCGGAGCCGCCAACTCCCGAGGGTTTTGAGCAAATGCCGACGGAAGAGAGACTTGAGTGGATTGAAACATGGGAAGCTTCGGAAGAGGGCAGACGATTCGAGAAGTCAAGCCTTGAGAACAGGCAGGCTTATGGCGTGTATATAGACCACGAAGGCAAATTCCGGGTCGAGGATGTCCCTGCGGGAACTTATAATCTGCAGGCGGCTGTTTGGGAGCGCGCGAAAGAGAGGGAGTACTGGATAGGCGCGGTGATCGGGACACTGAATTACGAGTTTGCGGTACCAGATGTGAATGAGCAGACGAGCGATGAGGTTCTTGATATCGGAACGCTTGAGCTGGAGATAAAGAAGCATCTGAAGGTCGGGGATTTTGCCCCTGCGTTCGAGGCCGAGACTTTTGACGGCAAGACGGTGAACCTGGCGGACTTTAGCGGCAGGGTCGTGCTGCTGAGCTTCTGGAGCAGCCGGGACCCTCAGAGCGTAGAAAAACTGTTGCAGGTCGAGGGGACTTACAGGAGTTTCGGCAGAGACACCCGGCTGGTTATGATTGCCGTTTCGCTGGACGATGACCTCGAAGATACCAGGGACTTGCTGAAAAACAAGCAGCTAAAATGCATAAATTGCTTTGCGGATGAGAAGACAAGAGGAATTGCGTCGAGAGACTACGGCGCGGCAAGAGTAACCGTGTACGCGGGGTACGAGAGGCTCACGTTTCCCTGTTTATTTGTCATAGGTCCGAAGGGTGCGGTTTTGTCGAGAAATCCGAGTTCGGAGCAGTTGGAGTCAACGCTCGATGCAGCGCTCGGAATGTAGGGGCAGGGCAAGAGCAATGTAAAAGTCCTCGTGCGAGCTACCGAGAAGGAAAGCAAAAGAGAGTTTCAAGTAGTCCGAGGTCGAGTCGTTTTCACCCGGCCTTTTTTATACGCTTTTGCACCGTGGGGCGGTTTTTGGCGCAGAAAGTCATATCCGTGGGAAAAATTTGTTTTTTCCTGTAACAAAAACCTGAAGAAGGGCGTCATATAACTGTAGAGAGCGCTATGTATACGCTGTTGGAAAATATCAATTCGATGGGAAAGGCGTTTATAGTATTTGCCTTTCCCATGCTTATTCAGTCGAGCGGGCTGATAGTAATCCTGCTGCTGACGGACGTGCTTTTTCTGCGCAAGAAAGTACGCGCGGCATATCGGTACTGGCTGTGGATGTTGTCGCTGACGCCCTTTATTCTTGCGGGTCTGTTGCCGTTTCCGATAAATTGTGTATACTGGTTGGGCGATAAAATAACTTATGCAGCAGCAGTTGCCGACCGGCTGGCTGCCCCGCTGACGTGGGAGGCGATAATGGGGCTGATTTGGCTGGGAGGAACGATGAGTATGACGTTGTTATTGTTGCAGCGGGCGATATGCGCAAGGAAGCTTGTTGCTCAGGCCAGAAACGCAAACAATATTATGAACAGCGTCCTTAAGTACTGCCGCGAATGTATAGGAGTAAAAACGGAAGTGGTGTTGAAGGTTTCGGCGAAAGTGACGAGCCCGGTTGTATACGGCTTGTGGCGGCCGGTGATTTTGGTGCCGCACAATCTGGCGCCGAGTCTGGGATCGAGACATTTGCGGTCGGTCTTGCTCCACGAGCTTGCTCATATCAAACGAGGCGACTTGTGGGCGAACCTGATACAGACTGTTTTACAGATTATTTATTTTTATAACCCGCTGCTGTGGGTGGCGAACTCGATAATCCGCAGGGTGCGCGACCAGGCGGTGGATGAAAGGGTGGTTTCAGCAATGGGTGAAAAGGGACGATGGTATCCGGAGACGTTGGTAAACCTTGGGAAGTTAAAATCTAACCGGCCGGCTTTGAATCTGCGTATGGTGGGAGTTGCGGAATCCCGAAGCTCGCTGGCCGAACGAATTAAACATATCAACAGCCGGCCGACGTCGAGCGGTACAAAGGTCGCCAGTCTTATGCTGATTTTGGTTGGTGTTGTTACGGCATTTCTGCTGCCTGCGGCAGAGGCGGCCGAGAAAGCCCCCGAGGCGGCGGGCCGGCACGTGGATTTGTACGGCGACCCTCTGCCGGCAGGGGCGGTTGCAAGGCTGGGAACATTCCGGCTGAGGCACAATGGTCACGCCGAGGCCGTGGCATTCTCGCCGGACGGTGCCACGATAGCATCAGCAGGCAGAGACAGAACGGTCATCATTTGGGAAACAGCCACAGGTAAAGTCCGCCACCGCCTTGTCGGACATACCAACACTATTAATACGCTCGCTTTTTCCGGCGACGGCAGAATGCTGGCGTCCGGCAGCCTCATGAACGGGCAGGTCATATTGTGGGACCCCGTTAAAGGGAAGAAGCTGAAAGAACTTCCGCGGAAGTACAGCATCCACTCGGTAGCATTTTCCCCCGACGGCAAAGCGGTGGTGAGTGTTTCGGAAAGCGGAATCCAGCTTACCAATGTTGCCACGGGCGCAGAGCAGATTAGCATCAAGGGAGGGGATATGTACTGGGCTGTATTGACTCAGGACGGCAAGACTATCGTCTCTGCAAGCCGGAGGGACAGGAACGATTCCGCGGTTCAGCTTTGGAATGTCGCTACAGGCAAAAAAGTACGCAGCTTTCAGTGGAACAAGATTTATTCTTTGGCTCTCGCCCCCGACGGAAGAAGGCTGGCGCTGGGCAATCGCGAAGGCCCGATCCGCGTCTTGGATGTCGTCTCCGGCCAAATAGTGGCGGACTTTCCCTCCCCAGGCGACGGTGTCAGATGGAACGCCGCCATGGCCTTTTCGCCGGACAGCGAGCTGCTTGCCTCGGTCGGCAGCTCCAACGAGAGCCGTGCGGCGCGTATCCTGTGTCCGAAAACGGGTAAGGAAACGGCCAGATATGACGGACAGCAAGATGGTGCGCTGTCAATTGCTTTTTCCGCCGACGGCAAAATGCTCGCTATGGGCGAGTGGCTTGGGAAAATCACCGTGCTGAATGCGGCAACCGGCCAGGAGCTTGTCAAAACAACAAGCCATCTGTCAGAGGTGCGGTCGGTGGCATTCAAGGGGCAGACAAACGTGATAACCAAGAGCATGGACGGGACCATCCGTTTTTGGGAGGCGGCCACGGGTGTTCAGCAGAGCTTGCTGCGCGCTTACTGGCGCTGTGCAATCTCTCCTGACGGACGGATAATGGCCTCGGCTACCGCTAATAATTTAATCCGGCTTTATGACATGGCAGCCGGGAGTGTTCTTGGCATGCTTGCGGGACACGAATCATCTGTCGAACACTTCGCCTTTAGCGCAGACAGTAATACTCTGGCTTCGCTCGACGAAGGCGGAACTCTGTATCTGTGGGACGTGGCCGCCGGCAAACAGCTTGTCAAGTTCGAGTCACCGGTAAGGGCGGGGATTATCGTTTTTTCCGCCGACGGCAGGACTCTGGCATCGGCAATGCCGGCCGTAGACGAAAGCTGGGCCCGCCAGAGTTTGGCTGACAATGATTTTCCGATATGCCTTTGGGACACCGCGACCGGCAAAGAGATGGCTAAACTCGGTGCAGGCAAGGACCCGGCAGGCTCGCTGGCGTTCTCGCCTGACGGCCGGCTGCTGGCGTCGGGACACGGTTACTTTAACAAGAGGCCTCGCGTCGGTCCGGGCGGGCGCCTCATCATGCCCGCCAGCAGCAATGCGATAGTATTGTGGGACGCCGAAACGGGAAAACAAACAGCAAGCCTGAAGGGCCATACCGAGGTGGTATCGTCGGTCGCATTTTCGCCGGACGGCGCACTTATGGCTTCCGGCAGCATGGACGGGACTGTTCGCCTGTGGGACGTGTCGGCCCGCAAAGAGATTGCCAAGCTCGAGGGACACGGGGTGCCGGGTCTCAAGGGCGTGGAGTACGGCGGCGTCTACAGTGTGGCATTCTCGCCTGACGGGAAATTGCTTGCATCCGGCAGCCGGGACGGAACCGCGCTGCTTTGGGACGTCAATGAAGTCACAAAGTCCTCGAGGGCGGCGCCGGCCAACCCGTCCGGTAAGGCGATTGAACCTATCGCCGTCAAGCCGAAAGACCGTAAATGACCGCAGGTTCGGTCAGGTGACTACTTTGGTATACGAATGAAGTGCGGGTTTGGACCCTTTGGGACTTTGATGTTGAGCGTTTTTACGCTGTCCGACCCGTAGAAACAGCCTGGGCCGTAATACCATCCCTCTTTTGCCGCCTCATAATCGCTCCTGGTTCTTAACTGCGGCGAGCCTTTCGAATCGACGATAACAGCAGCAGGCTCTTTGCCGCAGTGCACCCAAAGCTCATACGCCAAATCAGAAACGCTTATCGCCACCTTTATTATCGCGGCGTCCTCCGAGCAAACGAAGCGCGTCTTCCAGATACCGCCCCCGACCTTTTCACAGTCGTACATTACGTATGTCGACGGGGCGCCGGCATCCGGATAAACGTCGAGGCTAATGGGGTCAGCCTTTTTCTCATAGATGTAGCTCATTTCCGGCATCATCGGGATTATGGCGCCGGATTTTACAAACATAGGCAGGCCGTCTTTGCCATACAGCGGGGCGCTAACGGTGACAGTTTGGCCGCCGTCGTATTCTTTTCCCGTCCAATAGTGAATCCATTTGCCTTTTGGCAAATACACGCTCCACTCGTTGACTTTTTCCAGAACGGGCGCGACGAGGATTAGCCGGCCGAGCATGAACTCAAAGTCCTTATCGTAAGTATTCTTGTCGTCCTGATAGTCGAAGACCAGCGGCGCCAAAGCCGGCCGGCCGGATAAAACGGCTTCGATGGCGCCCGTATAAAGATACGGGTGCAGGCGGTAGCGCAGTTTAAGGTAATAGCGGTACAGGTCCTGCTGCTGCTTCGTAAGCTGCCAGGGAAGCATCGCGCCGAACTCACCGGTGCCGTGCGATCTGGAGATGGGGACAACCGGTACGAGGTTTATCATTCGCCGTATGACGTTGTATTCGTCCAGAGGATTCATTCCGGGACGACCCCGGTCTATGAAGCCACCCAGCTCGACCAGGCAGAAGGGATATAGTGACAGTCCTCCGTTTCGCAGCCAGTTCAGGTCGGTTCTGATAAACTCGAGGCCGTGCGGCAGGTCGCCTGCAAAGGGAATGATATATCGGTGTCCCCCTATTGGCCCGCCCCGGCTGATAACGGGTCGGCCATAAAGCCCCATTTTCGCCATGCCGTCAAAGACATTCTTTGCCCACAGTGAGCCGAACAGCTCGTGAGTCTCGTAGCCATTTGCGAACTTCTCCATGCCGGTGTACATTTGGGAGCGTTCGGAGTTGTCCTGCCACCAGAAGGCGTTGCCGTCCTTGAGCCGGGGCACGTGTAACGCCCAGTACTGCTGGCAGATACCGGCTACGGTCGGGTCATACTTCTTCCAGTCAAAAAGCGGATGAAAAAGGGCGGTGCTCAGGCCCGTCTTAAAGCCCATTTTACCGAGGGTTTCATACATGTGGGCAACATCGGGGAAAAGCGAGGACCATTTGAAACCGGCGTCCATGCCCTGGTAATCAATAATAATTACATCGCAGGGCCAGTCGCCTTCGCGGTACTTGCGGGCGACTTCCAGAACGTCCTTCTGGCCCCAGTCGCAACACTTGCATTGTATATGGCCGAAGAACCACTTGTCAGGCAGCGGAGGCCGGCCGACGATGTCGATGTACCTTACCAGGATATCCGCAAGGGTGGGACCGTACATCAGGTAGTAATCCATGTCCCAGCCTTCCATGCAGCCGGAGGTCCCCTCGAAGGAGTATTCGCCGGGCGTCGTGCCCATCTTCAGGGTAACATCATCGTCGAGGTTGTTGAAAAAAACTCCATAGCCCCGCGTGCTCATGAACCAAGGGACGGGAAAACCGCCTATCCATTTCGTCGTCTCGAGCTCTCTGGCGTAGCAGGTCATCTGCTGTCGGCGCATATCGAGCGGGTGGTTGTGCGCCCCGAAACCAAAGAAATGCTCATCATCAGGCAGGGCCATCGTTTCATAAACCTTCGAGCCTTCGTAACCGAGGCCGGCATTGACGATTCCCTCCTTCTCCATAACCAGCAGGCTTCCTCTGGCATCGTAAAAGGCCAGTTTGAAAGGCTGCTTCCTGACCTTAACGAGCAGCTTGCCCGCTTGAATGTTATAGACGACCCCTTCAAGGTCGGCGTCAAACGCTTCATTAACCTGAAAAGACGCGCCCGGCCAATCATAATCTATAACAGCGTAGGGGCCGTTTTCGTCGAGGTGCAGAGTGTCCCTGGGGAAATCCCTGCCTGAGGGCGCCATGTGGACCCTGACAAGGTCATCCGCGAGGAAGCTCAGCTTTACCCTGCCATTTTCGCAATTGAAGGTGATATTATTGCCGTCCTTTTCGTACGAATTGACATCGCCCATTATGGTATAAGCCTGAGCGATATTCCCGATGCCGGCGCAAAGGACGCCGAAAAGTACGACTGCCACGAACTTTTGACTGCTTTTGGGAAACATGCCTTTCTCCTGTCCGTCAAACTGAATAAAGGTCGGACGGGTCCGACCTGTCGGACTGGTCTGGCCGATACTACCGCCGATTTTAACGTCTCCGGCGATTCAGTCAAGGATTGGTTTTGCGCCTCCGGCTGTTAAGGAATGCTCAGGCGGGAAAATTTTTTGGAAATTCCTGCGGTATTCTGTCACAATTTTTCATTATTTCCGTCATTGTTGGTGAAAGGAGACGTTCATTGACGCAAGCCGGGCAGCAGAAAAGCGTTGAAGCCGTGAATGCGGGCGAGCGGCGAGCGAGCTTGACGCCGGAGATGCTGATACGTAAGTACTCAGCAGCGGTGCTGGGGCTGTGTATAGCCCATACGAAGAACTTTCACGATGGCGAGGATATCATGCAAGAGGTTTTCTTAAAGGCAATTACGAAACTCAAGACCTTGAGGGACGAAACTCGCGCCCGCTCCTGGCTGCTTAAGATTGCCCGCCGGATGTGCGTTGATTATTATCGGCAGCATTCGAGCAGCGAGCCTGTGCCGGATGATTTGCCGGCGCCGTCGGACCCGGCCGATGAGCATATCAGCCGCCTTCATAAGGCCATATCCAGGCTGCCGGAAGGTTACCGCGAGCCGATTACTCTTTATTACCTTGACGGCCGCAAGTGTGCGAGTGTGGCCCGGACGCTGGGAATCAGCGAAGACGCTGTGCGCAGCCGGCTGGTCCGCGCGAGGCTCCGGCTGCACCAGATATTGTCGGGGGAATGCCTATGAATAATCAAAAAAACGACTGTCAGAATCGCCGGGAAGCGATTGCCGCGCTCGTGCTGGGCGAGATAGAGCCGCAGGATGCGGACACACTGAGAGAACATATTGCCGCGTGTGAGAGCTGTCGGTTGCTGTATCAGGCTTTGACGGACGAGGAAGAATCAATCCGCGCAGCATTCGAGGCAATTTCAGATAGAAGCCAAACCATACAACACAATCTTGTGGACCAGTTTGGCAGACAAGACGTAAGGGCCGCAGACAAAGTCAGGGAGCAAAGAAAAGCAAGAGATATCAGCTTTATTTGGAGAACGATTATGAGAAGCAAACTAACGAAGCTGGCCGCCGCGGCAGTGGTTATAGCTGCCGTTTTGGTATATGGCTGGCACAGGAATGAGAGGGGCGCCGGCACCAAATCGCTGACATATTTCAGTTTGATTAGTCAAGCCCGCGCAGCAGAAGCGAAACTATTCTACCAGGAAGGCATTACGCATATAGTCAATGAAATCGTTGTTTATGCGACTTCCACAGATAAGACCATCAGCCGTCAGTACAAATCCGACCTGCAAGAAAAGGCCGATAAGCTAAATTCATTTTTGGAATATAACTGGCTGCCGATGTGCTCGGTACAGGCCAGCGGCCGGTTCCGCTTTAACCAGCTCCAGCTTCCTGCGGCGGATAGTCAGCCTTACACTATCGTTGATGAGTCCTGGTATGATTCGGCGACCGGAAATTTCGCCAGAGTTCTCAAGCTTGACGAGGAAATGTTCTTTGCTAATTCATACGACGGTCAATTCGTGTACGCCTCAGAGGCGGGCCCGGACGGAACTTGCCGGCTGATTAAAGAGCAGGCGGCCGATGACTTCACTGCTCCGCAAAACCCCGCCGAGTTTCTTGGCATCACAGCGGGCCTGCCAAGTACCATTGACGAAGAATCCGGCGCTCCGATACGGGAAATTTGGGAAGGCAATCTTGCCGACGGTACTGCCGTTCGTATCGCCAAGGCGGGCTTTACGAACTTGGGCGGAGAGCTCACGGCCTATTGGCTCTTCAAGGTTCGCAAGGATGACAGCACGATTGCAGAGATGGAATTCATAATTGCCGGCAAGCCCCAGCTCTTGATCCGAAGAGTCTTGTGTGAAACCGTGGGCACTGCGGGTGTGTCGTGGAGTCTCGACGAATTCCCGGAAAAACTTACTGCCGAGCAGGAAGCTCCCAAGCCGGTGGTCAAGGCTGACATGGTAATTCCTAATGTGTCTGTGGAGCACATGGTCGAGAAAGCCAAGTTTGAAACCTACATTTTCGCCAAGAATCCGCCCTGGGCAGGTCATCGGGAGATTGTCGACTGCCTGGACCCCCCCAGCCCGGGCTATCGAATGTTTTTCATCGCCTATCGGGCCGACGACGGCCGGCATGTGGTTATGGTCCAATCACACAGTTACAATAAGATGCTCGGCAATTTTGCAAAACAGGGACAGCAGGGACAACCGGTTTATACTTCACCCAACGGCTTTAAGGTGTGGGGAGGCGGCCCTGACAAGTGGTACTCCGAAATTCTGCTTTCTAGCGCCCGGGCCTGCATCAAGGACCCGCCGGCTGACGACCGTATTGGTTATGTGCTCGAATCGCCGGCGGGCACCTTCCCGGCCCTGGCTGTCAACGGCCCTCTGACCGAAGAAGAACTGCATAGTCTGATTGACAGCCTCGTTGCCGCGAGGGAATACGCGGAGGAATGATTGTCGTGGCCCCCGGAAGTATTCTGAAGAAACGGGCGGTTCTGTTGGCGATTTTGGCTGGGTGCAGTTTTTTAGGTTGCCGGTCCGACCCTGCCCGGGACGCCGCTTTGCCTGAGGCGCGCGAAAACGAGGCTAATGCGCCGCCTAATGCACAAGCCGATTCGAGGGCGGAAACCACAGACGACCAGGAAAAAGAAAAGGTGTTGGACCTGGCAATCAAAATGAGCGGGAAGAAATTTTCCTCCGATGAGCGAAACATTATATCGAGAATGCTTAGCTTGAATGAGAACGACCTTGTAAAAGGCCTCCATGTTTTTGCCGAAATTTCCAACGGACGGTATCCGAGCCGACTTGACGCAAAAACGGCGATAAAAGAGACAAGCGGCCTCGGAGCGAATTGGAGCGGAATTCCAAAAGAGGAACAAAAAAAGAGGGCTCGGGATATTTTCTTTGCTGCCGCCTACTATGAGAAACTGGCAAGGGAGAAAAAGGATGTGACATACTACGGGGACGAGGTGACTTTCGGGGATAGCGGCAAGGTGCTGATGCGGTGGAAGCTTTCGAAGGATGAGTACAGAGTGATTTTCGGAGACCTCAGCGGGGGCAACATTAGCGGCGAGAGGTTGGCTGAGCTTGAAAAGGGATTAGCAGAATAACAGATTCGATGCTCATAACAGCTTCAGCCGGGCTTTTTTGGCCCGGTTTTTTTATGCGTGTTTGTGAGGCATAGAGGAATTTGGCGGGCCGGTGGTGAATATAGAAAAGAATATGTTTTGATTTATATTAAAATGGGCGGGTCATTCGTTGTATATTTGGAACGAGGTCGATTTCGAGGCTGATTGGGCGGACGCTGAATGCTGGAAGACAGGTTACTTGTTCGCAGATGTAAACAGGGCAGCGGAGACGCTATGTGCCGAATCTATGAGAAGTACAAGGATTATCTGCTGACGCTGGCGAGGGCCCTTTTGGGTGACAGGCCGGCAGCCGAGGATGCGGTCCACGATGTATTTATCTCATTTGCCGGTTCGGTGGAAAGCTTCACGCTAACAGGAAGTTTGCGAGGCTACCTGGCAACGTGCGTCGGCAATCTGGCGCGAGACCGCATACGGGCCAGGAAGCAACAGACCAAGAATCTTGATTCGGCGGCGGAAATTGAATCAAATTCGACCAATCCCCAACAACAAGCGATAGAAAGAGAGGAGTTGACGCGGTTGAGGGAGGCTATGAGTCAATTGCCATACGAGCAGCGGGAGGCGGTGGTGCTGCATCTTAAAGGCGGGATGAAATTCAGAGAGATAGCGCGGCTGCAGGATGTTTCGACCGGGACCGTTCAGGCGAGGTATCGGTACGGGCTGGATAAATTGCGGTCGATGCTAAATAGCGAGGTGACAAAATGAAGACTGGCTGGAATGCGAAAAAGCTCATTAAGGAGCTGCGTGATACAACCAGCGCCGATATTGATGAGCGGACTGTTAAGGATATCTTGGGAGCAATGCAGCAATCGGCGAAACAAGAACCACATTCGGCTCAGCCGAATTTCTGGAAATACATAATGGAAAGCAGGCTCACAAGATTGGCCGCGGCGGCGGTGGTGCTCATCGGATTTGGGGTGGCGGCCAGAATATTTCTTCGTCCTGCTGGCAGGTCTGCTGTGGGACAAGGCCAGGAAAGTGTGTATGCCGAAATGATTAAGATCAGGCAGATGGCCGCCTCCGGTGATGTTGCAGGTTTGGCGTCAATACTCGCCGAGGGGCGATTCGAAAGCAAGCTCGTGGCTGCCAACTTTCTTGCAAAAATGGGCGACCTGCCGGCCCTTCAGGCGTTGTCGATGCACGCTGCCGGAAATCTAATTATCGAGGGCAAAGAGGGCAGGCTTCTGCTTCGTTCGGCCAAAGGAGCGGACTGGCTTGAAGTGGATGGAAGCACGTTGCTGGTGCACACGGACGAAAGTATTCAGGCCGCCACAAAGATTCGTATAACCCATGATATTGAAGGCGACAGCGAGGATTGGCAAAAGCGTCAGACGGAATTTCGTAGACTGCGCGAGGAGCGTGTTGACTTGGAAGAGAAACTGGCCCAACCGATCCCGGACATACCTGAAGACGCAAATCAACTCAGGGCGCGGTTGGCCAAGATCAATGAGTTGCTTGATGGAATAGATGGTGCTGTATATGTAACTGTCGATAGTGGTCGACTTGAATTGCACAGCCCTTTTCATGGTCGTCGAGCTTATGCTGAACTGTCAGACGGGATAGTCCGCGTAGAGGCCCATGGCAATGTTGTCGAGGCAAACAGTGTCACTATGCTGCACGGACAATTGAGACCTGTGCGTACTGACGGGCCGCCTCTGCCGACACCCGGCTGGCGCGAACGGTTTGACCGGCTGTATTCGCTCAATGATGGCGAGGTCCTTCGCTGGGTGCGTGCCCCTTTTATTCCTGAACGACAGATTTATGCCACTCAGGAATTACATTACTACTCATCAACCAACAACCCTCCACCACCGGGTTACCTCTTCTTCCGTTGGGATGGCAAGTTGTACTGGTGGGCGCTCGCTATGCATGAGTGCTCACTCGGCTCTGTGTTGATGTCCATCGGCCTCGAGCGCTACGAATACAATGATGAACCTCAGAAGCTTAGCCCGCTCAAGCTGGGCGGTGACTGGATTGAGCGTAAGAACGCACCGATGGAGGACAAACTCAGTGCTCTTGAGAAGATCTTGGAGCATGGATTGGGCCGAAAAATAAGATTCGAGAAGCGCAAAGTGAACCGCGACGCGATAATCGTGCGCGGCCAATACAAGCACGTGCCCTTGGAGGGGGTCGAACACCCGGATAATATCTATGTTTATCCCGATTCCTGGAAAGATTTCAGCGGCCCGGAACCCATCGCCGGTGGGGGCACTTGCAGTGTCGCCAAAATGACCGAAATGGTGGGCGGCGCTTTCGATCGGCCGGTCGTTTTTGAAACAGACAACCTTTCCGACATTACTGTGGGCTATTTCAATTCTGTGTCGTACGATTTAGCGATAGCCAATGTCAAAAGCGCAGAAGAGAAGCAGGCAATTCTGGACTCAGTTCTGCGGAACCTTACCCGGCAGACCTCGCTGCAGTTCGAATATGGTCAGTGTGAGAAAGACATCTGGTTCATCACAGAACAGAACCAGACCGAATAACACGTTAGAATCGGCCGAAAACAGCGGGAGAAGAAATGAGCTGATTACAAACCGAACATTGCCACGATTCGATAGGCCCGGCCTGATTCTGTGGGGCCTCCTCTGTGCTTTTGAAGCAGCGAACGCCTTAGATATCGAGGTTTTGGACTTCGAGGGCGTGGTCGCGGATGAAGTTTCGGCGTTTCTCGACGTCGTCGCCCATCAGGATGCTAAAGAGCCTGTCGGCCTCGCCGGCGTCGTCGACCCTGACCTGCAGGAGGGTCCTGGTGGCCGGGTTCATCGTCGTATCCCATAACTGGTCGGCGTTCATCTCGCCGAGACCCTTGAAGCGTTTTATCTCGACCCCTTTGCCGCCAATCTGCCTTATGCCGGAGCAGATATCGCTGAGCGAGGCGACATCGTATTTGTCCTGGCCGTTGATTAGCTGAAACTTGGTGGGCAGGGCCTCGCCGGAGACAGCCTTAAGGGGCTTCAGCAGAAAATCATTCAGGTCCAGGCCGTAGTCGGTCTTGAGCTTTTCATTTATCTGATTAATCCGAGCCACCTCGTGCAGTTCCTCGGCGACGAGTGCATCTTCGTCGTCGCCCTGTGCTTTTATGCGGTCGGTCAGCTCGCCGAGCCGTTTCTCGTATTCGCTTTTTTCGTAATAAACTTCGTCCTGCTGCCCACGAATACAGATGCGGAACAGCGGCAGGCGCATCCCGTCGTAATATGCTTTCACAAAGTCAACGAACCTGATTCCCCGCCTGGCCAGGACGGCTACGATTCGTTCGGCATCGGCGAGGGCTTTTACCAGTTCGGAAAGCTGCTTGTCCGAGACCTTCTTGGCGTTGTCGCCGTCTCTTATCAAGAGCTCGGTCCCTTCAAGGCCGCGGGCAATCATTCGCTTATGCATTTGATTTTCGCTGAGTATATACTCGGATTTCTTTTTGCCCTTGACCTTGACTTCATAAAGCGGCGGCTGGGCGATATAAATCATATCATTGTCAAATAGCTGCTGCATTTGTCTGAAGAAGAAAGTCAACAATAACGTGCGTATATGGGCGCCGTCGATATCGGCGTCGGTCATCAGTATCACTTTGCCGTACCTGCACTTGCTCAGGTCGAACTCGTCGGTTCCGATGCCGGTTCCCAGCGCACTGATAATGGTTCGAATTTCGTCGTGCGCCAGCATCTTTTCCATGCGGGCCTTTTCGACATTGAGGATTTTCCCCTTCAACGGCAGGATGGCCTGAATGTTTCTGTCCCGGCCGCCCTTGGCAGAGCCTCCCGCTGAGTCGCCTTCGACGATAAATATCTCTGTGGTTGCCTTTTCCCTGCTGGCGCAGTCCCACAATTTCCCGGGCAGGTTGGCGCTGCCCAGCGCGCCTTTGCGCCTGGTTAATTCGCGGGCTTTCCGGGCGGCCTCTCTGGCGGCGGCGGCCTGTATCGCCTTGTTCAGTATTACTCTGGCCTCGGGCGGATGTTCTTCGAGATAGTGACCGAGCTGCTCGTTGACGGTGGTCTCAACGAAACTGCCCACCTCCGGGTTGGTCAGCCGGACCTTTGTCTGTGCCTCAAAATGAGGGTTGGCAAGCTTTACCGCTACCACGGCGGTCAATCCCTCCCGCAGGTCTTCGCCGGTGGTTATCTGGCCGTTCTTTAGCAGGTTGTTGTTCCTCGCATAATAATTCATCGTGCGGGTCAGAGCGGTTCTAAAGCCCGAAAGGTGCGTGCCGCCGTCTATGTTGCGGATGTTGTTCGCAAACACCAGCACGTTTTCGTTATAGCCGTTGTTGTACTGCAAGGCGATTTCGCAGCTCAACATGGCTTCGGAGTCTTCTTTGGAGAAGTAGATAACGTCATTGTGCAGGACCTCTTTGCCCTCGTTGAGGTGCCTGACGAAGGCCTTGATTCCCTCGTCAAACTTGAAAACCTCCTTCTTGTTTTCTCTATCGTCCTTAAAAGTGATTTGCAGCCCGGCGTTCAGATAGGCCATCTCGCGGATTCGTTTTAACAGCGTATCGTATTCGAATTCCGCATCACCGAATATTTCCTCATCGTGCATAAAGGACACGGTGGTTCCGCGTTTGTCGGTCGGGCCGATTTCTTCGACGGGCCCTTTGGCCGCCCCGTAAGCACACTCTAAATGGTAGTGCTTGCCGTCCCTGTAGACGTCCGCTTCGAGCCACTCGCTGAGGGCGTTGACCACGCTGACGCCTACACCGTGCAGCCCGCCGGCCACTTTATAACTGTCACTATCGAACTTGCCGCCGGCGTGCAGCGTTGTCAGGACAACCTCCAGCGCGCTTTTCTTGGCCTCTTTATGTTCTTCGACGGGTATGCCTCTGCCGTTGTCCTCAACCGTGCAACTGCCGTCAGCGTGGACGTGAACAACGATGTTGTCGCAATACCCGGCCAACGCTTCATCGACAGAGTTGTCCAGCACCTCATATACCAAATGGTGGAGCCCTCCGCTGGCGCGGTCCCCGATATACATATCGGGGCGTTTGCGCACCGCCTCGACACCGCCGAGTATCTTGATGTTGCTCGCATCATACTTGTGCTCTTTTGTGTCGTTCCTTGTTATCTGCATAGGACACCGTACGGCAAACGCCGGCGGCCGGTCATTAACCGATGGCGCACTTAATTCCTTTAATTCGAGACTTCGGGCACCGCTGCTGCAACTGCTCAAGAAGGTCCGAGCTGCACAATCTAAGCTCGTGCATATACGCAGGCGCATCGGCAAGCACTTTCAACTGCCCGCCCGATATATCCGCGACCCGGCAGTGCCGACTAAGCTCTGCCGGCAGCAGTTGGTTCCAAAGGTCCGTTACCGCCTCAAACCTGGCCTGGCGCGGCGAAACCCAATGATCCATAAGCTGCCTGACGGCATCACCGAGTTTGGCCGCTTTTTCCGGTCCTCTGGGTCGCTTGAAGCCGACTTTGCCGTAACTACGCAACCGTTCATTATCATCCATGACATACCTCTTATCCGGTATTCCGTTGTTCCGTATCCCAGCCCTTACGCAGACTAACCGAGGTTTATCGGCATCAGGACATAGAGGAAATTCGTTCCGCTTTTTATCAGGCCCGGCCTGTCCGACTGGCCCAGCTCCAATTCGAACTGCGGCGTTTTGATGACCCGCAGCACATCCGTCAAGAATTGCGGACTAAAGCCAATCTCAATCGGCTCGCCTTTGTAATCAACGAGCATATTGACCTGTGCGTCGCCCGTCTCCGGCGCCCTGCCGGAAAACACAATATTATCCTTTCCGATTGCCAGCTTAATGCCTCTGGATTCCTCACTTGTCAACAACGCGGAACGGCGAACCGCACTCAACACCACCTCGGTCGGCAGCGTCAGCTTCTTATCATAATCGGTCGGAATTATGTCCTCGTATTTCGGAAAGTTGCCTTCAACGAGATTCGAGCTTATGACCACGCTTGCGCAGCTAATCAATATCTGATTGTCAACGAGCTTGACCGCAACGGTGTCTTTGCTGCCGCCGCCGATTTTTTCCAGCAGACCCATCGTCTTGGCCGGTACAATCATCTGGCAGGTGAGGGCTGAGCTATCGGCTTTGGAATCCCCCTTGCCCGTGCCGATGCGCCCGGTCGGCTCCTTTGTCAGGTTGAGCCTTGTGCGCGCCAATCTCCTGCCGTCGGTGGCAACCAGCGAGAGCTTCTTGCCTTTTATTTCCCACAAGACACCATTTATTGCGTAGCGGGTGCTCTCTTTGGCGGTGGCAAACAGACATTGCCCGATGCCAGCCTGAAGATTCTCCAGGTTAACCTCTATGTCGGCTTCTCCGTCAAAGTCGGGGACCGTGGGGTATTGGCCCGGCTCCTGGCCGTAAATGGTAAAGTGGCTGTCGGCTCCTTTTATTTCGCAGGTCCCCTCGGCGGCTTCCAGCGAGAGCACATCGTCGGTGCTCTCACGGACAATAGCAGCCAGCCGGTCCGCCGGCACAACAACCTGTCCGGCCTCTTCAACCTGCACTCCGGAGACCTGATAGTTGATACCGACTTCCGAATCCGTTGCACAAATTCGAACGTCGTTCTGGGCGGCCGTGATTTGCACACAGCGCAATATAGGTTTCGGCGTCCGACTGGGCACTACCGTTGTCAGCAGGCCCAACGCCTCGGCAAGTGCCTCTCTTTGGAAATTTGCCTTCATAATAAACCCCTGCAATAGAGCACCATAACGGTTAGAATTTCGAATCTCCGAACTTCAGAATAAAGCTGTAGTTTACACGAAAAAACAACTGTCCACAATATTTTTTCGCAAAAAAGCACAGGACAATTGTCTGGGTTTCAGCAATCAAAAATAGTGCATTCTCAGGCTATTCTCTGCGCTGCCGATGGTGCGGCGGGTTTTGACCTCTGCCTATACGTGCTGCCGGCGCGCAGGCAGCGGGCATAATGCCGGAAATTCACAAGTCTTTGTCTGTCAGGCGGTTACTTTTCTATCCGAATAAGTCTGGATTGCGCGGCCTTTGAGATTTTGATATTGATTGTCTTAACGCTGTCGGAACCGGAGAAACAGCCGGCCCCGTAATACCAGCCCGCCTTCTCCGCGTCATAGTCGCCCTTATCCGTCAGCTCCGGTAACAGCTTTGAATCGACGGCAACCGAAGCGGGCCTCTGGTCGCAGTGGACCCACAACTCGTACGCAACGTTTGAGGCGCTAATCGAGACCTCTATCTTTCCCGTATCTTCCGAACACTTGAAGTTCGTTTCCTTAACCGGACCCTTTACATTTTCACAATCATACATCACATAGCTTGAGGGACCGGCCCCATTCGGATAGACGTCGAGCGTAATCGGGTCGGGCGTTTTCTCATAGATATAATTCATCTGCGGCATCATAGGAATGATGGCCCCGGCTTTGACGAACATTGGAAGACCGTCCCTGCCGTAAAGCGGCGCATCAACGGTAACCGTTTGACCTCCGTCGTACTGCTTGCCCGTCCAGTAGTGAATCCACCGTCCCGTTGGAAGATATGCGTTCCACTTTTCGGTTATTTTCAGAACAGGCACGACGAGGATTTGCCGGCCGAGCATAAAATGGTAATCTTTGCTGTATGTATTGGGGTCATCCTGGTAGGCAAAGACCAAGGAAGCCAGGATTGGCCTGCCTGTCTGGTGCGCTTCAATCGCGCTGGAATAAACGTAAGGGTGCAGGCGGTAACGCAGCTTAAGATAATAACGCAACAATTCCTGCTGCTTTGGTGTCATCAACCAGGGCAGAATGGCATTCTCGCCCGTCTTGCCCCAGCCGACAAGCTGTGAGATTGGAATCAAAGGAATTATGTTGATGGTTCTTCGGATGAGGTTCTGCTCTTCGAGACCGTGGCCGGAGCCCCAGCCGCCAAGATTCATCGTAATAAAAGGATAAGCGGAAAGGCTGCCGTTGCGCAGCCAGTTGAGGTCTACCTTCAGTAATTCAAGACCGTGCTTCAAGTCGCCGGGCCAGGGGATAATGTATCTATGCCCCCCGACGGGGCCGCCCCGGCTGATAACAGGCCGGCCGTACAAGCCCATCTCCTCCATTTTTTCGACCACGTTCTTGGCCCAGAGTGACCCGAACAGATTGTGCGATTCGTAACCGTTGGCAAACTTCTCGACCTTCGTGTGGGCAGGGTACCGCTCGGAGTTGTCCTGTCGCCACGAGTCGAGCCCGTCGACGTTTCTGGGCCAGAATGTGTCGGCGAACTTCCGGGTTTTCCATGGAACGGTTGGGTCGTAGTTGGGCCAGTCATACAGGGGGCCCTGGATGCCCGAACTGAGTATGGTTTTGAAGCCCAGGGACTTGATGGTTTCGAACATGGCGGCGGTGTCGCCGAACGCAGTGCCCCACTCATAATTCTGGAATTGTGGTTCTTTCCTGTCGGCGGGATTGCGTGCCTCGTTATTGTCCCCATCACCCGGCTTTGGGGGCTGCTCTTTTGCATCCTGGTAGGCCTGGCAATCAATAATCAGAACGTCACAGGGCCAGTCTTCGTCACGAAACCGCTGAGCGATGTGGACCACGTCGTCGGCGTTCCACTGGCAGCACTCCATGAAGATGTGACCGAAGAAGTACTTTTCCGGCAGCATGGGCTTACCGACTATGTCAGTGTATCTTTTCAGGATGTCTTCAAACTTGGGGCCGTAAATCAGGTAGTAGTCCATGTCCCAGCCTTCAAGGCCCCCGCTGGTCCCCTCGAAAGAGTATTCTTCGGGGGCAGTGCCCATTTCGAAGGTGACATCATCGTCGAGGTTATTGAAAAAGATTCCGTAGCCGCGGGTGCTCATGAAGAACGACGCCGGAAAACCGCCCGTCCGGGCCTTGCTTTGCAGCTCGCTTGTCGAGCAGACAATCTTGTCGCCTCGCATATCGAGAGGATGGTTGTGGGCGCCGAAACCGAAGAAATGCTCGTCGTCGGCCAGCGCCATCGTTTCGTAAACCTTCGAGTCCGAATAGCCAAGCCCGGCGTTGACGATTCCTTCTTTCTCCATCACCAGCAGATTTCCTTCGGCATCACAGAAGGCCAGTTTGAACGGTTGTTTTCTGACCTTTACATGAAGCCTGCCGGCTCGAATGTTATAAACCACACCCTCGAGGTCCGCGTCAAATCCTTCCGAAATCAGATAGGACACACCGGCCCAGTCGTATGTTACCACCGCGTATGGTCCGTTTTCGGTCGGGTGCAGCGTGTCTTTCGGAAACTCCCTGCCCGCCGGCGCCATGTGCACCCTTACAAGGTCGTCTCTAAGGAAACTCAACCTTACCTTGCCCGCTTCACAACTGAAGGTGATGTTATAACCATCTTTTTCATATGATTTGACATCTCCCATAATTGTATAAGCCGAGGTTCTGTTCATGCCGCCGGCAAGGAGGACAACGATGAAAACAAAATATCTAATTCTCCGGCTGCCTTTTTGGGTCATACCCTTTCTCCTTCAGATGCGCAGACCAGCGATTGGTCTAAAAAGTTATCCTGAACTGTTTGTATTGAGGGTTTTGGGCGACTTCCCCAATTTTGGTTTCGCTTATGTAGCCTGTAAATGACTGCTCAATATCTCGAATGCAATCGGCGATATCGTCGGGCGACCCCTGTGCCACCATCTCGACCGTGCCGTCCGGCAGGTTGCGAACCCAGCCTGTGAGCCCGTAACGACTTGCTATTCTGTGAGCGGTAAAGCGGAAGCCGACGCCCTGCACCTGGCCGAAGAAAACTATATGTCTGGCTTTGTGGTTCATTTTTCGTTGATTGTCACGTGTGTCTCGCTCTTGAGTTTTATGCTCGACCTCTTACAGCAATTCTTTCAGATTCGCGCGCTTCTGCAAGAGCTCCCATATTAATAAGAGCTGTTACAGCGGCAAACATATTAGTTAAGTCGCCCGGCTTGTGCAAGTGAACAATTCTGTCGCGCTTCAGTATTACATAAATTAGGATTCACCGAGGGCGAAAAGTACCGTATAATCTTTGAAATTTGCGATGGTGATTAACTATGGCCCAAAAGACAAAACAACAGGTTGAAAGAGACGAGCAGATTTATCAGCTTACCACGCTTGTGGCAGGCAGATTCTCGCTTCAGGAAGTGCTGGACAAGCTGGCCGAGGCGGCGGTGAAGATTACCGGCGTCAAGGCCTGCTCGATCCGGCTTCTGGACCAGGAGAGCAACGATTTGCAGATGAGAAGCACGTACGGGCTCAGCGAGGAGTACCGCAACAAAGGAGCAGTTTTGAAAGACGACCCCGTGGTCAAGGCCGCCTTCGCCGGCGAGGCGGTCATTCTCGACGATATGCGGGTAGACGACCGCGTAAGATACAAAGAAGCGACGATAAAAGAAGGACTGGTCAGCCAGCTTACCGTGGCCATGCAATTCAGGAGCAAAGCTATTGGCGTGCTTCGCCTTTATAGCCCGAAACCCAAGCATTTTGACGAAGGCGACATAAGTCTGGCTCGCGCCGTCGCTTCGCAGTGTGCCGTCGCGATAACCAACGCCAGGCTCTATGGCGAGGCGATTGAAGGTGCGCGCATCGCCGAGCAAATGCGGTTAGCGGGGGTAATCCAGCGAAGGATGATTCCGGAAAAGGCCCCCAGCGTGCCGGGTCTGGATATCGCCGCCGCCTACATTCCCTGTTTCGACGTGGGCGGGGACTTCTACGATTTCTTCCGCGTAACCGATAATCGCCTCGGCATAGCACTGGGCGATGTCATGGGTAAAGGGATGCCCGCAGCGCTGATGATGAGCTGCTTCAAAGGCGCGGTGTCGGCTTTTATCGATACTCTCAGCTCGCTGCGTACCGTTGTGCAGGATTACATTCAGACCAAAGGCGGCGAGTCCGCAATGAGAAGTTTTGTTCATAGCCTGAACAGGATGGCCTGCAACGAATGCCGGGGCGGCGAATTCATCACCCTGTTTTATGCGGCTATTGACGTCCATGAGAATACGATTACCTATTGTGACTGCGGTCATGAGCCGGCGATACTTATAAGAGACAGCCGGACTACGGATTTGGAGAAGGGCGGACTTGTCCTCGGGGTCGAGCCGCGCGCCGAATACGAAATTGAGACCATCGGCCTCAAAGACAAGGACTGTTTGGTGTTTTACACCGATGGCTTGATTGACGCGGCCAACTTCAATGGGGAGCTCTGGGGAAGGCAAAACCTTATCGGGACCGCAATGAAGTTTGTTGACGCGCCTGCCGAGCAAATGGTTCGAAATATCCTGGCCTACAGAAGGCGTTTTGTCGGACTTGCCAGGCAGATAGATGATGCAAGCATCATTGTGGTAAAGGTCCGCGGCAATACAAAGCCGTAGCTTATGAAGCGGGTTAATTTTTAGATGGCGAATCTAATCATTACAATTGACGGGCCCGCCGCGAGCGGCAAGAGCACCGCGGCGCGACTGTTGGCGGCAAAACTCGGCGCAAGTTTCCTCGATACCGGCGCGATGTATCGGGCCGTCACGCTTGCCGCGATGCAGGCCGGCGTTGACCTGGCCGACCAGGCAAAGCTGCTCGGTGTTCTGCAAAATAGCCGTTTTGAATTTGAAGTGCAAAACGACAAAACAGTGGTGCGGCTCGACGGCGTCGATGTCACTGAGCAGATACGCAGTCCCCTGGTTACCGCCAACGCCCGGCATATCGCCTCAGCCCCAAGAGTGCGCGCCAGACTGGTCGAAATGCAGAGACGTTTTGCAGCCAGCCGGGAAAAGGTCGTTACCGAAGGAAGAGACCAGGGCACGGCGGCTTTTCCCGATGCCGGCATAAAGTTCTTTCTGACCGCCGAACTGACCGAGAGGGCAAGAAGAAGATACGCCGAACTTGCCGGTGAACAAGACCTTGACCATGTCCGCAGAGCCGTCGAAGAAAGGGACAAGAGCGATGAAAGCAGGGGCGTCGGCCCCTTGAGACCGGCTGATGACGCCATCGTCGTCGATACCACGAATTTGACCATAGAACAGGTTGTGGAAAAACTTTTGGATTGTGTGAAGCAAAAATGCTTGCCGAAAGAATGAGAACGGTATGGTTCTGGTTCGGCCGCTGGGGCTGCAGGGTCTTTTGCATTTTGTTCTTCAAACTGCGCGCTTGCGGCAGAGAGAATATCCCCCGCAAAGGCGCCTTCCTGCTGGTCGGCAACCACCAAAGCTATCTTGACCCCATCTTCTGCGGCGTCCCCTTGCGCAGGCAGTTGTTCTACCTTGCCCGTGAATCGCTCTTTGCCAATTGGTTCCTCGGATGGGTCATCACCTCCGTCAAAACCATACCCGTCAAACGCGGCCAAGCCGATATTCACGCCATAAGAAAGGTCGTCGGCATACTTCGAGACGGCGCGGGCGTCTGTGTTTTTCCCGAAGGCACGCGTTCGAGCGACGGGAAAATTACAGCCCTCAAAGGCGGCTTCGGCCTGCTCTGCAGACGGGGAGACGCCCCCATTGTCCCCGTGGTTGTGGACGGCGCCTTCGAGAGCTGGCCCAGGCACAGGAAGTTATTCTCGCCCGGCGCGCACATTTTCGTCTGTTACGGCAAGCCCATAAGCACCGACCAGGCAAAAAAAATGACCGACAGTGAACTCACACAACTCGTAACCGACACGCTGCGCCGCATGCAGAACGATTGCCGAATAAAGCACGGCAAGCAGCCCTATGACTATTGACCCTTTCTCTGCCGTCCTCCGCCACGCACAACTTCAGGCCCAAACTAAAAACCACCGTTTAAAATCCAAAACTTTCTAACTTTGCCTTTTGGTTTTGCGTCTTTCCCTTTGACCTCCACGGTTTCCCCTTCCTCCCCCACCCATTTAACCACCACTGCCAGCCACCCATTCTGCGGACTTTGCGCAACGGTTTGGCGGTAAAAAGGGGATTTCTCCAGTCAGATCCCATGTTTGTACGACTAAGAAGCGAAAATCTTATAAAAAAAACGGTAAAAGCCGCGCCAAACGCACAAAAAGACTTGAAATTCCAAAATGCATTTGGTAAACTGTCGTAATCGGAAGGTATGGTGGTGTTACTAATGGGGGGATATAGGAACTCTTAGTGAACTACAGCCGACAAATCCTTCGGCGAGGTATGCCGCCGCGGCAGCAACCCACACTCCCGGCCTGTCTAACGAACATTCTCGAAAATCAAGCGCATCGCGTTTTAACTGAACCAAAAGCTTTTATCAGGAGTGGACAAAAATGAAGACTCGAACAATTTTTATGTTGGCAGTGGTGGTTTTGCTGATGCCGGGCATTGCCGGGTTTGTAGGGGCGGCTGAGCCATTTTTGGTGAAGGACATCAACCCGGGCGACACCAGCTCGTTCCCTTCGGAAATTATTTATGTAAACGGCACGCTGTTCTTTGCCGCCGACGACGGAACGCACGGAAAAGAGTTATGGAAAAGCGACGGGACCAGGGCAGGCACCATGCTGGTAAAGGATATTTGGCCGGGCTTGACCGGCTCGTCGCCTGCCGAGTTTACAGACGTAAATGGTACACTGTTCTTTACCGCCGACAATGGAATGCACGGGCTTGAGTTATGGAAAAGCGACGGCAGCGAGGGCGGCACCGTAATGGTAAAGGATATCAACTCCGGCCCGGGCGACTCGCGGCCTTATTGGCTTACAGATTCAAACGCCACGCTGTTCTTTGTGGCCGACGACGGAACGCACGGGTACGAGTTATGGAAAAGTGAGGGGACCGAGACCGGCACCATGATGGTAAAGGATATCTGGCCGGACTCAAACCCCGAGAACGCGTATCCCCGTGAGTTGACGGATGTAAACGGCACGCTGTTCTTTGTCAGCGTTGGGGGCTTATGGAAAAGCTCCGGGACCGAGGAAACAACGTTACTTGTCAGCCAGAGAACAAGCGAGTTCGAGCCTCAGAACCTCAGGAATGCAATGGGGACCCTGTTCTTTATATCAGTAAACGATTCGGAGTACGGGGCCGAGTTATGGAAAAGTGACGGCACCGCCGCCGGCACCGTAATCGTTAAGGACATCAACCCCGGCGGGGACCCGGCTGGCGCATTCGATAGAGAGCAGCCCCCCGACACTATCACCGCCGTAGGCAGCACGCTGTTCTTTAGAGACGACGGATACACAGGCACGCTGTGGAGGAGTGACGGGACCGAGGCCGGCACCGTGATGGTGAAGGATTGCTCGATGGCTCATTACCTTTCGGATGTAAACGGCACGCTGTTCTTTAGAGCCGTTGACCCCTGCGCGGAGGCCGACAGGTTGTGGAAAAGTGACGGAACCGAGGAAGGAACGGTGATGGTAAGCTCAATCGGGACGGGCCCCGGCCCCGTCACTGATGTAAACGGCACGCTGTTCTTTGCAGACTATACGAACGACGCCGGATGCGAGTTATGGCAAACTGACGGGACGCCCGAAGGAACCGTCATGGTAAAGGACATCAACCCAGGCCCGGCAGGCTCGATGCCCGGCTATCTGACCAATCAAAACGGCAGGCTGCTATTCTCTGCGAATGACGGAATCCGCGGAACCGAACTGTGGATATACGTCGACTGGTTCTGCAGCGAAGCCATCGTAGGCGACCTGAATAATGATTGTAAAGTTGACTTTGCGGACTTTTGCCACTTTGCTTGCGGGTGGTTGAGTTGCAACCGCCAGCCGGACTACCTGTGCGAACTGTAGCGGGCCAAGTCGTTCTTGCTGCCAAGCCGGCCTGGACAAGTGCTTGTATAATCGTAAATGTCAGCGGTCTCGTCCCTTGAAAACTGTTGGGACCGGACAGGGTCGCAGAGTGGTTCTGCCCGGCCGGTATTTAACCGCCTACCGTTCAACCACCCCGGCGCTGTGCACTTGCGGCATTAACGCGTTGACACGTAAATCCATTCTCGCCCATCCCACCATTCTCGTCAATTTGCTTGACAATGCAGGGTGGTTTTTGGTAGAATAATGCTTTGAAAGTGCAAACATTCACAGACCTGCAAGATAGCCAGGGACGGAAAACATTCCGTCCAGGGGATATTTTGCCGGCGCATTCAAGGTGGAGGCAGAGTGATGAGAAAGAAGAATCTCTTGATTGCATTATTAGTGCTTTTGGCGTTGTATCCGGCCGGATGCGGCAAAGTCGGGCTGAAGGACCCCGTATTCCTGCCCGGCCTGAGTGAGACCTACGGCGGGCCTGCCGAAGCCCCGCCCGGTCCCAAATTCCACAACGGTGACATCGTCCGATACAGGATGCTGGCCGATAAGCAGGGCATAATGATGCAGTCCGATTACAGGTACATTCCTCGACTGGGCGCGTGGTATTGCATCGTGGATTTCTATCCATCCTCGGCCCTGATTCATTTCGATTTTTCCGGATTTGACAATTACGAGCGAAGATACGTCTATGAATTCGAGCTTGAGCTTGTCAAACCCTACGGCCGCCCAATGGAAATGCCGGCAAGATGGAAATGGATGGCCGCGTTGGCCCCGTGAACACTCTGCCCTCTATGTGCCGGCTGGATTCCGCGGCCGATAATCCGTTCTCGAAGTAGATGTATGAGGCCGCCAATGGCCGGACCAGCGGGACAAATACCCACCTCGAATATCGAAAGTCGAAGCAGATTCCAGTGACTCAAGTTCCAGCCTCTAAGCATACGCAAGGGACAGCCGCGGCAGGACGCCTCTGTATTATGCGCTTAAAAAGGACGACAGGGATTTGGCCGATTTGCTTCGCGGCAGCAGTGCAGTTGAGTGACATCCCCAGGCATGAACCTATGGCGGCGGGGCCGAGGGGACCGTGGCGTGCTCGCGGCCTTGAGCGCCGTGGCGCCTGGTGCGGTGCGCATGTTGTCAGGGGCAGGAAAAGGCAAACATGAGGGCAAGAACTGCAAAACGAGAACACAAAATCAAGTTGGCCCTTGGTTTTCAGCCTTGAGTTTTTGACTTTGCAGGCTTCTGCCTTGTGTCTTATGTTAATTGAACGGCCGGATAACTCAGCCATTCACGCAAAGACCAAACATGATCGGTCAAACCCGCGACCATTGCAGGTGTTCTCGACAGCCATCGATCATCGCGGTCTTGTACGCGAAGCGTTCT
>DATKVV010000009.1:0-19295 GCA_035529895.1 Sedimentisphaerales bacterium | reverse complement strand
TCCCAGCCCCCCCATAAATAACTTATTCTTTGTCCTTAATCACCGCCCGCCGCGCAAAAAAACAAGACCTTGCGAAACATCCGCAAGGCCCTGCCAATGACTATTTGTTAAAGCCGCCTATGCCCTTCCCTCGGCAAAGTCGCACGCGCGGCAATCAATTATCATTTATCATTCCCACCTGAACTCCTTTTTCCCGCTGACCAGCTCTTCGACCCGTTTCTTTACGTTCTCTTTTTTGAAGTTGCTGTCCTTCCATTTTCCAACCTCGGCCTCGCTCTTCTCGACCTGCTTTTTCAGCCGCTCGAGCTTCTTGAGCAGTTGTTCATACTCTATCTGTTTCCTTTTTACCAGCAAATCAAACCGGCTGCCCACCACCTCTTCCAACTGCCCGGTCAGCTCCTTCTTCTCATCTTCATTCTTTGCGGCCTTTATCTTTCTCAGCAGCTTGTCCCGCTGTTGCTTCACTTCGAGGTCTTCTTTGAGGACCTTTGCCAATTCGGGATTCTCTTCAGCCGCCTCGAAGACTCTGCCGTATCTTCGCAGGCAAACTCCGAGTCTCCTTTGATAAAGCTCCGGCTGCTTTTCCTTCAATTGGTCGAGTTTCTCGGCTTCCTCAGGGTAATTCTCCTTATACCAATTGAGAAACTCGCGATGCCTTTCCCGAATCATCGGCCTTCTTGCACCTCTCCCCTCGCCCTCCTCAGGCCCGGGGCGTCGCCCGGGAGATGGCCTGACCGCACGCCGTGGCTCTCGGCCGGCTCCTTGCCAATCTTCTTCCGCCCAACCCCTGCGCCTTTGCCGGAATTGCTCACGCATAACTTCTCTAAGCTCAGCCTTGAACTTCTCGGGGTCGTTCTCTCGCAGTCCCTTCAACTCATCCGCCTTCTGCGGGTCTGTCTCGGCCAAACGACTAATTAGCCTGTCGATCCTTTCCTCTGTCAGTTCCGACCATCTCACCCCTCCAGCCGGCTCGTCCCAGGGCAGGACTTCTTCCGTCTCTTGCTTCTCCTTATCCTCTGCAGCGCCGCAGGGCGCGGGGATCACCAGCAGTATAGCCGCTGCCATTGCTCCAACCAGAATTACCACATAATGCCTTTTCATTTCCTTACCCTTTCCAAAATTCACTGTCAATTTCCACCAGTTCCATTTCCAGCTCCAGCAGGTCCCTGTGCCCGTTGCCGCCGGTTTCGCCCAATTGCAGAGCCATCATCTCGCCTTCAAGCTGCTCGGCCTCAGCGATCAAGGTCGCCAGATTCGTATCGTCGGCAGCAATATTGTCGCTTTCCCAAATCGCCTGTGATATGAGTCTTTCCGACCTCGCAGAGCCTTTTTCAAAGAGATTTACACCTACAACTGCCGCGACGATAAACGCTGCGGCAACCGCCGCTGTCCTGTAAACTGCCCGCCTGAAAGCGTTTGCCTGCCGGCCACGAAGAACCTTCGCCGTTTCACCTTTTATGCTCGCTATCAGTTCGCTGCTCGGCTCGGGCGCCGGATGTTCGCAAAGAATCTGTTCGCCTTTCTGAATGTCCTCAAGGGCGTTCTCCGCCTCTTCGGCGCTAATGAATTTCCCGAACAGCGCCTTCAGATTTTCCTGGTCCTGAAAGTTCATCGCTCCATTACTCCATCAGCTTTCGAAGTTTCTTTAGCCCGCGGTGCACCTTGGCCAGTGTGGTTCCTATCGGCTCGGCCCGCATCCGGGCTATTTCCTTAAAACTCAACTGTGAATAGAATCGCAGCATTATCACCTCTTTCGTATCTCCATCCAGCTTCTCGAGTTGTATCTGTAACTCGTCAACTCGCTCGTCCGTCGATTTTTTGGCCCCTTTAATCTCCCGCTCAACCTGTTTTTTTCGGACCTCGGCGAGTTTTGCCTGCTGCTGCTTTTGCCTTAAGCAGTCGTGAAAAACGTTGGACGCAATCTTGAACAGCCAGCTTTCGAAAGAGCCACCCTTATACGAGTTGATTTTCCCCACCAGCTTGACAAAAAGCTCGCTCAGCAAGTCGTCCGCTGTCGTCTGGCTGCCCGTCAATCGGCAAAAGTAGCCGTAACAACGCTTTGCGTATATATCGATTAACTTCTCAAAACTCTCTGCTTTACCGGCCTTACAGCCGTTTATTATCTGCACTAAATCGCTGTCTTCAGCCATTTCTGTGCTTCTTTTACGTAATTAAAGACGGAACGCGGAATCGTTTTATTGCCTGAATGAGAAAAAATGAAAAATATTATATTATTCCCATATCACAGGGTTTGAACCTTAGTGATTTCGCCCCGGCATCTTCTGTTTAGCCTTCCTCGTCGTCGTCCGGCTCTTTTTCCTCTTCGTCTTCAAGTTTCCAACTGTCGCTCTCTTCCATATCCTCAATCTCTCGCTTCATGTACTTGAAGATTTTGTCTTGAAGCGGCGCCAGCTTTCCGTACCACTTGAGCATGCTCTGATAGCTCGCCACGAGCATGTCCAGGCGTATTAGCTGCCATTTGGCCAGACACTCCGGCTCCTTGATATTGCAAAACGGGTCGCATTTGAAAGTCCTGCGCCCGTCGGGGGCAACCTCGCATAACTCACAGTCTGTGCATTGAATCATTTTCGCACCCCAATTGAAATCGGCAAAAAATTTGCCTCTTTACTTTCGATCGAACATCTTTATAATATCACATATCTTTGCAGGTTAGAAGTTATTTTCGTACTAAGATTTGGGTTGTCTTACGGAGAAATAGATGGCAAAACCGAGACGTCGCCGTAAAGTCGGCAGCAAGAAACGCCATGCCCGCTGGAAAGTCCGGCATAAAATAAGCTGATGGCTCGTTATGGGTCGCGCGTATTCAGTGCTGCATAACTATACACCGTACTCGATACGCAGTGCCATAAATGAAACATTTTAACGTCACTTTTGAGCCTGACAACCGGCAAATATCAATTCATGCGGGCGCAACACTCATTGAGGCTGCTGGCCGGGCCGGCATAGTCCTGAACACCGTTTGCGGAGGCAAAGGCATCTGCCGAAAGTGCCTCGTGAATGTGCAGCCCGATTCGAAAGAAGTCTTGGCCTGTCAGTACCATATCCAAAGCGACCTTACTGTAACGATTCTCCCTGCTTCGAGATTTTTCGAGCAGCAAATCCTCGCCGAAGGCATTGCCGGCAAGACCAAAGTACAGCCCGACATATACCAAAAGTATCGCAAACCCGATTCCACTACCCCGATATTCGGCGCAGCCGTCGATATCGGCACAACAACGGTCGTTGCCAGGCTTTTCGATATGACGGACGGACGATGCGCCGCAACCGAGGCGGGCCTGAATCCACAGGCGCGATTCGGGGATGATGTCATAAGCAGAATCGGCTACGCACAAACCGACGAGAAATTAGCCGAGCTGCGCAAAGTCATAATAGATTATATAAATGAGCTGATTGGGCGCCTCTGCCGGCAGGCATCTATAGATTCGAACGACATCTACGAAATCTCCGTCGTGGGCAACACGACGATGAACCACATCTTTCTTAAGCTGCCCATCACGCAACTCGGCCAGGCGCCGTACAAGGCATTCTCGCTCGACGCTCACGATTGCTCAGCCGACCAACTGGGTCTGTACATAAACCCCGCCGGCAATATCCATACAGTTGAGAATATAGCCGGCTTCGTGGGCGCCGATACCACAGCCGTGGCGCTGGCGACCGGCATAGACTCGGCCGAGCAAATTACATTAGCGGTTGACATCGGGACAAACGGCGAGATTGTGCTTGCAGCCCGCGACAAACTCTACGCGGCAAGCTGTGCCGCGGGCCCTGCCTTCGAGGGGGCACGCATAAGCTGCGGCAGCCGCGCGGTCGAAGGCGCAATACAGGCGGTCGTCATTAATGACAGCGACATAGATTTGGACGTGATTGGAACCGCCCCGGCCCGTTCGATATGCGGTTCAGGCCTGATTGACGCCGTGGCGGTAATGCTCGATTTGGGCATTATTGACCCAACCGGCCGATTCGTCGGCCCTCAGGAGCTTGAGGGACGATTGCCGCCGGTTGTTTTTTCAAGAATTATCGAGCACGCCGGTCAGCCTGCCTTTGTACTGGCCGCCGCCCGGCAAGCCGCGGCGAACGAAGTTATTTTGACCCAGCGGGACATTCGCCAGGTCCAGCTTGCGAAAGCGGCTATTCGGGCCGGCATTACGCTGCTCGAAAAGAAGCTCGCCCTTGAAGATGCGGATATAGAGAAAATTCTTTTAGCCGGTGCGTTTGGCAATTACATTTGCGCCGAAAGCGCCCTCCGGATGGGCCTGCTGCCTGATGTACCGGCTGAGCGCATTCACTTTGTCGGCAACGCCGCGTGCAGCGGTGCGGAGATGGTGCTTCTTAGCAGCCGCTGCCGGGCCCACGCTAAAGAGCTCGCCCGCAAAATCCAATACGTCGAAATCGCACACGAAAAACACTTCAGCGACGTCTTCGCAGATTCTATGGCATTCAGAGCATAAGCGCGCGAGGGCAAAACAACAGAAAGCCCGCAAATTGGCCGGCAGACCTTACCGCGGCGGGCAAGGACAGACGCCACAGCAAATGCGTCTGGCTGCAATATCCCTGAGCCGCGCGCACGGAACAGTCTACTTTTCCAGGTACCAGCGGTCGCCGGCGCCCGAAACCAGCAGGACGTTGGAATAAGCGGTAAAGTCGCCCGTGCGAATGACGCCCTTTACCTTGGCGCTTCTGTGTTTCAGGTCCGTGTGCGCGATCGTCTCCACAGGTATACTCTTGGGAAAAAGGTCCACAATGGCGTTGAATCGGGTCGGGCTTACGTTCTTGGTTTCGTTGGCCATCACCAGCTTTTCCACCGAGAAGTGCTTTATCAGCTCTTCCAAAAGCTCCAGCACGGTCGGCCTGTCTTTGGCCAGCGAGATATCGACCGTCCGCACGCCTAACGGGATGGGAAAGCCCGCGTCGCAGACAATCATCTCATCCATATGCCCCATCATCGAAATCACATCCGAAACATCCCGGTTCACAAAGCCTGTCTCTCTCATTTTAAGTATCCTTTCTGCCTTCTTGAGCTATAGCGAACTATTATCGTAAATGTCGAATGATTTTACCGAATGCGCTCCGGCCGGACAAGCTCCGGGGCAGAATTTGTTCACTCTCCCGCTACAGGGAAAAAAGCCACTCCACAAAAGCCCGTCTTTTTGAGCCTCGCTGAAGTGGGTATGCTCAGCACGTCCCCGCGGACGAGCCGGCGCAACAGGTGAAGCGTTACCGATTACAGCCCTTGCCGCCTTCGCTCGGCGTCGGTGGCTTTCTTGAGAATCCTTCTTTCTCTGAAGGTCAGGCTGTGGATGCCGGAGTCGTGAACCTTTTGCAGGATGCGGTCAACTTCGAACTGGAGATTCCGCCCGGCGGCCATTTTTCTCTGCCAGAGGCCCGATTGTATTCTCAGCCTTATCCTCGTGCGCCATCGCTCCGAGACGACATAAAACGCTCCAGCAGCCATCCCCGCCAGGTGGGCCGCGTCGCCGCCAGCGTTCTGGCCTCTTGTCACCAGCGTCAGGATGTAGATGACCGTGAAACCAACCGCCGCGACACGTATCGGCACCGGAAAAAGAAAAATGAAAACAACAAACTGTGGAAACAGAATTGCACACGCGGCCAGCATCCCCAAAATGGCGCCTGAGGCCCCAACCATCGGCAGCCCCGGCAAAAAACCCACCGCCACCAGCAGCAGATAGAACAGCCCCCCTGCTACCCCGCAGCCCAGATAAAACATCAGGAACCTCTTGCTACCCCAGTGACGTTCGAGCGTCGGCCCCAGGAAGTACAGACCGAGCATATTAAAAAAGATATGCGCGACGAACTGCGGGTCGTGCAGGAACTGATATGTTACCAATCGCCACAGTTGCAGGGCGCGAAAAAGCGAACGCCCGTCGAGCTGGAACCAATCGTAGATGAACGGACCCAGCGGCTTAATGAGTACGGCGCCGATAAAGACGCCCACGTTGATTATCAGCAGCCGCATCACCACCGTCGAGGGCTTGGGGAAACGCATCCGCATCTGCGGCGCATAGAACTGGGACCGGTAGCCCTCCTGCGTGTAATCCCTGTCATAAAGACCCATATATACTGCCCCCAAACCGTCATCCGCAGCCGCGATTTAACTCTATTTGCCAAAAGGCATCTGCTATATAATAGCCTCAACTTTGCCCAATGTTCAACCAAAAAAACAGAATGGATAAATTTGATTTTGTGGCAGCTCAGCTTGACGAGCTGAAAAGGGCCAATCTGCTGCGAGAGCCCCGCTGTATAGATTCGGCGCAAGCGACCAGCGTCCGAATAGACGGGCGCGAAAAGGTCCTTTTTTGCAGTAACAATTATCTCGGCCTGGCCGATCACCCAAAAGTAATTCAAGCCGTCATCGATGCAGTCAGGCAGTATGGGCACGGTGCGGGGGCATCCCGCCTTATCAGCGGGACAATGAGGCCTCACGTCGAATTGGAGAAGGACCTCGCCCGGCTTTTTCGAAAAGACGCGGCCCTTGTGTTCCCATCGGGCTGGACAGCCAACGAGGCGGTAATCAAGACTATCCCTTCAAAAGGCGACCTTCTGCTGCTCGATAAACTCGACCACGCCTCGATAATCGACGCCGCCAGGAGCAGCGAGGCGCAATTCAGAACGTATCGAAGAGATAATCTGAACAGGCTCGAAAAGTTTCTGGCCGACAAGAGCTGCGCCCGCAAATTCATTATCACCGAGAGCATATTTTCGATGGACGGCGATGCCGCCGATCTGAAAACCCTCGTGGAGCTCAAAGTCAAGTATGACGCCTTTCTCATTGTCGATGAAGCTCACGCCTTGGGATGTCTCGGTGAAACGGGGGCGGGCCTGGCGGAAGAGATGGGCCTGCTTGACCAGGTCGATATTGTCGTCGGCACTATGAGCAAGGCCCTCGGCTCAGCGGGCGGGGTGGCGGCCGCTAAAAAAGTTGTGGTCGATTTGCTGATAAATAAAGCGCGATGTTTCATATACACCACAGCGCCCACCGTGGCCAACTGTGCCGCCGCAAGGGCGGCGCTCGAGATAGTCAGGACCGAGCCGCACCGCAGGGAGAGGTTGAGGCAAAATGCCGAGTACCTTCGCACGAAGCTCAACCGGCTCGGCATAAATACCGGCCGAAGCATCAGCCATATTGTCCCCGTTATCATCGGAGGCGAAAAAGAGGCTTTGGCGGTGTCACGAAGTCTTTACGAGGCCGGCTTCTTCGTACCCGCGATAAGGCCCCCTACCGTACCGGCGGGCACGGCAAGATTGAGACTCTCGCTCCAGAGCGAACACAGCAAAGAGCAGATGGACGCACTGTGCGAGGCGCTGGAAAAACTGGTCAGGCAAGGGTTTTTACCAGCCTCGAGTCCCGCAGTGTAAGCTTATCGGGCTTCATCTTTTCGAAGATTATCATCCAAAGCGCCCCGAAAATTACCATGTAAATACCTAAAGTCTGCGAAATCGTTCCCCCCCTATAGACTATCCACCATCCGCTCTCGAAGGGATTGTCGTCGCGCAGAAATTCCAAAAGGAACCGCGTGACCCCGTAAAGAATAAACATCAGGGCAAATGTGGAGCCCGGCTTGGTAAAGAGCTTCCTGACGTTTTGGGATTTGTCCGCCTTTTGCGACCTTCGCCAGAACAAATACAGCACAAGACAGCAAATCAGCGCGTTTGCGGATGAATAAAGTTGCGTGGGATGAACGGGCAGACATCGATACGGACCTTTGTCGACCTGTTCTTTTTGCTGGTCGCTCAAGTACTCATACGGTTTTAACCCTGAGTAGAACAGGCCGTCTTTGCCGACATATCCGAAAAACTCGATGGGCAGTTCCAATTGCGGCTCGGGCCGATTTCTTTTCAGGTTGGGCAATATCTGGCTGTAATATGCGTCTGAGCCGTACGGAAAACGCACCGCCCATGGCACGCCGCTCGGTTTGCCGAAACAGCAGCCCCGAAGAAAACAGCCTATCCTTCCAAAGGCAAGCGCCAGCATCAGCGCGACAGCGAGGATATCAAGATACCGGCGAATGGGCAGCTTGTGGCGCCACAGATAAAAAAAGATGATGGCAATGGCCAAAATGACCCCGCCCAAAAGTTCCAGACCACCCTTCCAAATGGCAAAGAAAGATGCCGGCCCGCTTTGAAACTCGTCGAGATGATGGATTACATAAAATAGACGCGCTCCAGCCACCCCGGCTATCAAAGAGTACAGGGCTGCATTGGTGATTAACTGCGGGTCGGGCGTGATGTTCCGGCTCAGACGCCTTATCAGGTAGACGGCCATAAGAAAGCCGATAACCATCATCAGCCCATAGCTCTGTACAGCCAGGTGTATAAAGGGCAGCTTGAAAAGTTCAGGATGCATTTATCTCGTATCCCGTGAGGCACATCTCGTATATAACTTCTCATTCCTGCAGCGGCATCTTCACGAAAGTTTCTTTATCTTATTATTTTCGTCAAGAAGCACTATCTTGGGTTTAATTATTTTTGCCTCGTCGGCCGTGTAATAGCCGAAACTGAAAATGATAACGATGTCCTTGGGCTTAATCAGATGAGCGGCTGCGCCAAGTACGATAATCTGGCCGGAAGCCGCTTCCCCCGGAACGGCATAGGTTTCCAGCCTGTTGCCGTTGTTAAGGTCCGCGACCATAACAAACTCGTAAGGCAGAATATCGGCCGCCTGCATCAGTTCAGAGTCTATCGCAATACTGCCCGGGTAGTGCAGCTTCGTATCTGTTACCGTTGCCCGATGTAATTTGCTTTTCAGTAATTTTACAAACATAGCCCCTGACTCTCTTGTCCGTCTGCGGCTTCGATGTTCACCAGTTCCCAATCAGGCCAATTTTATACTATTGTTTTTCTGCGTCCACCAGAATATTGTCAATCAATCGAGTCGAGCCGATTCTCACGGCAACAGCGGCAAGAACTCGGCCTTTAATCTCGTCAAGGCTTCGCAGGCTGTCGGCGTCGACAAGACTTATATACTCTATCTTTATCGACGGGACCTGCTGCAATATCTTGCGCATCTCGCTGATTATCTCCGCGGTGTCTCTGACGCCGCAGTCTGTCATTTCCCGACACCTTTGCAGGGATTTATAAATTGCGCCCGTGTCTCTTCTCTGCCGGTCGCTCAGATACTTGTTCCTGCTGCTGACGGCCAGGCCGTCCGATTCTCGAACGGTGGGACAGATAACGATTTCCAAAGGCATATTCAAATCGGCGACCATGCGCCTGATAACGACCGCCTGCTGAGCATCCTTCTGCCCCAGGTATACAATATCAGGCATGACGATATTAAAAAGCTTCGCGCAAACGGTTGTTACCCCGCGAAAATGGCCGGGCCGAAACCGCCCGCACAGCGGCTCAGTCAGTTTTTCCACTTGCACCCAAGTCACATTTTCCAGGCCGTACAGCTCCTCCGGTGTCGGTGCGAAAACTACATCCACGCCGGTCTTTCTGCATATTTCCACATCCGCTTCAAAAGGCCGCGGGTATTTCTCGAAATCCTCCCCGGGGCCGAACTGCGTGGGATTGACAAAGATGCTGACCACCACGAAGTCGCATTGTTTGCTCGCCGCCTCAATCAGCGAAATGTGCCCGATATGAAGCGCGCCCATCGTGGGCACAAACCCTATCTTCTTGCCCTCCCTCCGGGCGCCTCTTACCAGCCTTCTGACTGACTCTATAGTCCTTGCAACTTCCATCACACGGCAACGTAACTTTTTACCTGGTTCGCCAAATGTTCAACCTCGTTCTCGTCCATACAGTCAAATTCGGACATCAGGACACGAATCACCGGGCAGAGCTTCCAATCGGCGAACAGCCGCTCGTAATCGCCGCTGAGGTCCTGCAAAAATTCCAGGCTGATAATCTGCTCGTACGGACGGTTGCGCTTGTGGATGCGGTCCAGGCATCTCTCCGCCGAATCCTTCAGATATATCACCAGCACCGGCTGAGCGATATCCTTCGCCAGCAGTTGATGTACCTTCTCGTACAACGTCAACTGCTGCCGATTGAGCAGACGCCTCGCGTAGATAAGCTCCTTATCAGAGACATAGTCGCTGATGATAATCTGTCCCCGCCCTGCCGCCTGCGGATTGAGCTGCTCGATTCTGCTGGTCAAAAAATACAGCTGCGAATCGAGAGCCAGTTCTTTTTTCCCCGCATACACATCCGGCATAAACGGGTTCTTATCATAAGCTTCGAAAACGGATTTACAGCAGAGCGAATCCGCAAGTTTTCCGGCTAAAGTTGTTTTTCCCACGCCGATAATGCCCGCGACGCTAACAAGCTGCGGCACGTCACGGTTGAGCACGAAATCCGCGCCGCCGAGCCTGCCGGCCAGCTCGCGCACAGGCGCCTTCATTACAGGGTGCACCAGCTCGCCATTAAGCTGGCAAAGCCCCGACAGCACGAACGAGCGCAGATGCATCTGCCGATGCGGTACCGTCAAACCGGGACTATTTATGACCTCATCCCCGAACAGCAAAAGGTCCAGATCTATCGTCCTCGGCGCCCACTTTTCCCGCCCAATCCGGCCGAGCGAGGTCTCAATCTCAACCAGCCTCTTATGCAAATCTCTTGCCCCGAGCGTGGTTTCTATCTGAGCCACCGCATTCATATACTTGGGCTGCTCGCCCTCTCCCAGCGGAGCCGTCTCAACAATGTCACTCGCCCCGGCGACCCGAATATCCGCCGTCTCGCCCAGCATTTGCAGCGCGCGCCTTATCGAGCCTTCTCGATTGCCCAGGTTGCTGCCCAGCCCGATATATGCTGTTGTCGGCCCAGCCATTGAACCACGACCTAAAAAAAGCGTGCAGAAAGTCTGCCTTCTATTACTTGCTTTCGAGCTTACCGCACCCAGCCAAACCGCTTCAAAGCTTCCTCGACGTTTTCCCTTTTGGCGAAGGCGGTCAGGCGAAAGTATCCTTCGCCCGACGGCCCGAAACCCGCGCCCGGCGTCCCCACGACATGAGCCTTCGTCAGCAGCCGGTCGAAAAACTCCCACGAACTTACGCCCTCCGGCGTCTTCATCCAGATATACGGTGCGTTTACCCCCCCATACACCTCGTAGCCGAGCCTGGTCAGCGATTCGCGAATTAAAGCGGCGTTGGCCATATAGATACCGATGATTTCTCGCGTTTGCTTTTTTCCCTCTGCGCTATACACCGCCGCCGCCCCGACCTGCGTAATATACGATACCCCGTTGAACTTGGTACACTGCCTCCGGTTCCACAGCGAATTCACATCCACCGTCCTGCCGTCCTTCGCCTCGACCTTCAATTGTTTCGGAACAACGGTAAACGCGCATCGCACGCCCGTAAAGCCCGCCGTCTTGGAAAAACTCCGAAACTCGATGGCCACGTCTTTCGCCCCTTCGATTTCATAAATCGAATGAGGTATATCCGCCTCGGATATAAACGCCTCGTACGCCGCATCGAACAGAATAACCGCCTTATGCTCACGCGCATAATCGACCCATTCTTTAAGCTGCCCGGCGCTCGCCACCGCCCCAGTCGGATTGTTCGGAAAGCAAAGATAAATCATGTCCACCGGCTCTTCCGGAATGGCCGGCACGAAATTATTCTCCGCCGTGCATGGCATATAGACTATCCTGTCATATTGCCCCTTTTTGTTGGCCGGGCCGCTCCTGCCGCCTATGACGTTGGTATCGACATATACCGGATAGACAGGGTCCGTAACAGCCACGACATTGTCCGTGCCGAATATCTCCTGTATGTTGGCCGTGTCGCACTTGGCACCGTCGCTGATGAATATCTCATCAGTATCTATTTCCACCCCCCGCGCCCCGAAATCGTTTTCCCTTATCGCTTCTCGCAGAAACGGGTATCCGATATGGTTGTCATCGTAGCCGTGCAACGTCTCGGCCTTGGACATCTCATCGACCGCACTGTGCATCGCCTTAATAACCGCCGGAGCGAGCGGCTGCGTAACATCACCAATACCCAGACTGATTATCTTCGCGTCCGCATTCTTGGCCTTAAAGGCCCGAATCCGCCTGCCGATTTCCGAAAACAGATAGCCTGCCTGCAATTTCAAATAATTCTCATTAACCGTTATCATCTTTTCCTTTCCGTTTCTGCAAAAATCGCGGCTCACGCCCTCTGATTGTCACGGTGCTTCCGTCCTTTGCCAGCGAGCTAAGGCCGCCATTGTATTACCTCCTCCACTGCCGGTCAAGTCCGTCGCAGACACGCGGCCGACGTCGCCATGTTACAGGCGACCTGCCTTTCTAATTTTTGCTTTCCTCCTCCCCGGTTTTGATTATACTTCTGTGGCAAGGCTAAACTGCCCTTTTCGCTGAGCAAGGAGACTATATGCCAAATCAGACCAGAAGAGAATTTCTTAAGACAATGGGTCTTGCCGCCGCTTCGGCCGGAGCGTTTTCGCTGCTGCCGGCCTGCTCCGAGGCAAGCCGCGCACCAAACCCCAGGACGAACGGCCCCAACATCCTCTTTCTGTTCACCGACGACCAGCGTTTCGACACCATCCGCGCCCTCGGCAACAGCGAGATAATCACGCCGAATATGGACACTCTCGTCCGCACCGGCACGACTTTCACGAACGCCTATATTATGGGTTCGACCAGCGGCGCCGTCTGCATGCCCAGCAGGGCCATGCTCCTTACAGGCAGGAACCTTTTCGACCTGGTTGAGAGCGGCCGAACAATCCCCGACCGGCATCCCACCCTGCCCGAGATATTGCGCCGCGCCGGCTACGTCACCTTCCAGACCGGCAAATGGCACAACGGCCCCGAGGCTTACGCGCGCTCCTTCACCGCCGGCGCAAACATATTCTTCGGCGGTATGAGCGACCACTACAAGGTCCCCATCCACGACTTCGACCCCGCCGGCAAATATTCCAAAGAGGCACGGCACTACCGCGAGGGAAAACACTCCTCCGAACTGTTCAGCGACGCCGCCATAGAATTCCTCCGCGGCCATAAAACCGACAGGCCCTTCTTTATGTGGGTTTCCTATACCGCCCCCCACGACCCCCGAACGGCCCCCAAGGAATATCACGATATGTACGACCCCGGCAAGATCGCCCTGCCGCCGAGTTTCATGCCCGAGCACCCCTTCGATAATGGCCAGATGCGAATCCGCGATGAGCAGCTCGCACCCTGGCCGAGGACGCCGCAGGAAATCCGCCGGCACATCGCCGATTACTACGCTATGATAACTCACGTTGACGCCCAAATCGGTCGCGTCCTCGACGCCCTCAAAGAAACAGGCCGGGCTGACAACACAATCATTGCCTTTTCCGGCGACAACGGCCTGGCCGTCGGCCGCCACGGCCTGCTCGGAAAGCAAAACCTCTACGAGCACAGCATCCACGTCCCCTTGATTATCTCCGGTCCCGACATCCCCGAAGGCCAGAGGCGCGATGGCTTCTGTTACCTGCACGATATCTACCCGACCCTGTGCGGCCTGGCCGGCGTCCCCGTTCCCGACTCCGTCAAAAGCAAGAGCCTCCTGCCCCTTATCACAGGTCAAAAATCCAGCGTAAGAGACACGCTTTTCTTCGCCTATAAGGACATTCAGCGCAGCGTCCGCGACGACCGTTACAAGCTCATCCAGTACTGTGTCGAAGGCACAAGGACCACCCAGTTGTTCGACCTGCAAACCGACCCCGCCGAGCTTAAGAACCTCGCCCGCGACCCGAAGTACGCCAGCCATCTCTATCGACTCCACGCCGAATTGCTCCGTTGGAAAGATAAGGTCGGCGACCCCGGCGGTTTCTGGCAGGGCTACTCCCCGTCATAGAATCCGGCCTCGTTCGACTGTCCCTTCACGTTCGCCGACCGCCCACCGGTGGCGTTGGTCGGCATTTACTCACTCTCTTGCTCGTCTTCTGGCTTTTCTTTTCCTTTTGTTTCTTCTTCTGGTTTCGCCTTAACAAATGTCCCGGCAGGTCCGCCAGCGGTGAACAAGACCGCGAAGCGCGTTACCAGAGCGCCTAAGAGGACGTAGCCCAGGATGACCTGCAAGCTGAGCAGTATATGCCCCCAGATACTTTGTGCTCTTGCGTACATATCCCCGAAGCCCAAAGTCGTCTGCGTCACTATCGAAAAGTAAAGCGTGCGCAAGGGAACAAGCCACCACTGGACAGCTTGCCCCTTCCCGTCAACAAACAGGTTCTCCACTATCCCCGGCGGTGCCAGCCGTCCCCAGTGATAGTAGATGTTTGCGAACACAAAAGCTGCCGCGAAAAACGCCAACACAATCCGCTCCGTTGACATCCCATAATCACTTACCAGCCAGAAGGGCTTAACCAGCCGCTTCCACTTTGGATGCTTTTTATACCATTCCTCCCAGTTCATCCGCCTGATATTGTATTCCAAGAGTTGTCTTGTTTCAGGGTATATGCGCACGTTTCCCAAGCCGACACCCTCAAACTTTGTCTTGGGGTCAATTTCGCACCTCCAAATCAAGGTTTTTCCATCAACAACAACTCTTGAGAAGTCGGTACCTTGTAACTGCGCTAACGAAAAGTCAGTACCTTCCAGACGTGCATTGACACAGACGGCGCCTTGCAGGTGGGCACCCGCAAAGTCGGCACCTTCCAGACGGGCACTCGCGAGGAAAGCACCTTGGAGATGGGCTCCGTTAAGCTGCGCATTCTGTAGCTTCGCGCCGGCAAGATTGGCACCTTGCAGGTTGACTTCCCGAAGCCAAAATCTTCGTAGTGGTGCCCCCGGTAATGAAATATGTTCGCCTGGGTTCTCCTGGCGCCACTTGTTCCACTCGGTTGGGTTCTTGCAGTCCGAGCACCGTTTGAGAAGCCTATATTGGTCCTCTTTGTATCCAATTCTTACCTGTGGCCGCTCCTGCTCTGACTTCGACCCATCATCCTCTTTTGCCATACCTAGCCCTTCAGTTCCTCACCCCCACCCGCCGCTCGATACATTGTTTATACTTGTGAGCCTTGTTATATTTCGAAGAAGCCCCCAGCGCTTCAGGCAAATTAGGTCGTCAATTTCTTTCTGCTGCGGAAGCCGAACGGCTCACGGGGTTTCTCGCGTTCCTCCATCATTGCTTTAAGAAGCTCGAATATTTGCTTAAGCACTACATCATGTTCTTCGACCTTTCTCCTCAACGCTGCATTATCTGCAAGGATTTCACGCAGTTTTACAAAAGCGCGCATAATAGCAATATTTACTTCAATTGCTCTTTGGCTTCTAAGGACGCTTGATAACATAGCTACGCCTTGCTCTGTGAAAGCATGGGGCAGAGAAGTTGAATGTTTAAGCGGCTCGAACCGGTCACAATTTGTTACCAGTTGTTCTTTCTCCACTTTTGTCAGTTGAAACATGAAATCAGAAGGGAATCGCCTGATATTACGTCTTACAGATTGATTAAGTGTTTTTGTTTCGACGCCGTAAAGCACAGCCAAATCATTGTCCAAAATAACCTTCTGTTTGCGTATCAGCAAAATGCATTTCTGGATACGTTCAACGGGGATAATTGCAGCCGGTTTTTCCACAAGTTTGTCCTTAAATCAGAACCTTTTCCATGCCCATAAGCATATCTCATCCGGCCACAAAAGACAATAATTTTCCGCTTTTTTACTTCACTGTCAGCGGGGATACTGTCTAAAATAGGGCAAGTTTATAGCGCACACTCCCCCGCAATTATAAACACCCAACCGCATCGTCAATCCAGTTTTTGACTTTTAATCTGTATTTTTGCCTTTTCCACTTTTATCCGCCCGAGGCGGATTGATTTTTCACTTTCCTTCGTGGGCCAGCTATTTTTCGCTCAGCCACGTCGGGCCGCAGTTGATATCGACCTTCAGGGGGACATCGAGCTTTATCGCTTCGGTCATTTCCCTTCGTATCCACCGCGCGTGCTTTTCGGCCTCGCCGGCGGGCAGCTCGAAAACCAGTTCGTCATGAACTTGAAGGACCATGCGGATGGGCAACTCTTCAGTTTCTATTCTTCTTTGAATGGCTATCATTGCCACCTTGATTAAATCGGCGGCGGAGCCTTGAATCACAGTGTTGACGGCCAGACGTTCGGCCTGGGCACGCTTGTTGGCGTTTTTGCTGTTTAGGTTTTGGATTTTTCGCCGGCGACCCAGAATCGTCTCGGCGTAGCCGGTGCGCCTGGCCGCCGCGACGCACCAGTCGAGGAATTTGCGGATGGAGCTGTAACGTGCGAAATAGTCGTCGATAAACTTCCTGGCCTCGGTCTGGCTTATGCCGGTTGTGCGCGACAGGCCGAAGGGACCCTGGCCGTAAATGATGCCGAAGTTGACGGCCTTGCAGTTGGAGCGCATTTCGCCGGTAACCTGCTCGATGGGGACATTGTAAATCTGGGAGGCGACGAAGCGGTGGATGTCCTGGTCGGCGGCGAAGGCGGCCATAAGGGCAGGGTCTTTCGAAAAATGCGCCAGCAGCCGAAGCTCAATCTGGGAATAGTCCGCGCTGAGTATGCAATCGGTCTTTTTTTCCGGGGCGAAAGCTGCGCGGATTTTTCTGCCCAGCTCGGTGCGGATGGGGATATTCTGCAGGTTGGGGTCGCTGGAGCTGAGCCGGCCGGTGGCGGTGACGGTCTGGTTGAACGAGGCGTGGACACGGCCCGTATGCGGATTGATTAACGAGCCGAGCTTGTCCACATAGGTATTTCGCAGCTTGCTGAGCGTGCGGTACTGCAGAATCAGCTCAACGATGGGATGGTAGTCGGCGAGCTCTTCGAGGACGGCGGCGTCGGTGCTTCGGCCGGCCTTGCCGATGCGAATGGATTTGAGGCCGAGGCGGTCGAAGAGAATCTCGCCAAGCTGCTTGGGAGAATCGATGTTGAAGACGGAGCCCGCGAGGTCATAAATTTGGTCGGTGACGCTTTCGAGCGTCTCGTTAATTTCGCCGGACATTTCGCGCAGCAGCGAGGTGTTGAGCGAGACGCCGTTGCGCTCCATAACAGCCAGGACCGGGACCAGAGGCATTTCCACTTCTTCAAATAATTTTTTGAGCGGCTGCTGTCTTTCGAGGCGGTCTTTAAGATATTGGTACAGTTGAAAAGTTATGTCGGCATCCTCGGCGGAGTATTCGCAGGCGGCGGCAGTGTCCACCATATCAAACGTAAGCTGGTTCCTGCCCTTGCCAATGAGGGCCGAGATGGGGATGCATTCATAGTTGAGAAAATCCAGAGCCATGCTGTCCATCGAATGGCTGCTGCGCTCCGGGTCGAGACAATAAGAAGCGACCATCGTGTCGAAGTAAACGCCCTTGACGGGCAGGCCGGCGTTTTGGAGGACGAGCATGTCGTACTTTATATTCTGCCCGATTTTCCTTGCGTTTTCGTCGGCCAATATTGGTGCGAGTTTTTGGCGCACGGCGGCAATGTCGAGATGCTTCGTACCCAGCGGGGCCTTTACGGGAAGATAGAAGGCCTGATGGGGCTGCCAGGCGAAACTTATGCCGACAAGCTCGGCCCTCATAGGCTCGATGGAAGTAGTCTCGGTATCGACGGCAAAGAGTTTTTGTTTCTTAAGGTCGGCCATGAATTTTTGGAATTTTTCCTGGGTATCTATGAGCTGATAATCGTGGCCGATGGTTCGGGCCGAATCGGGTTTGCCCAAATCCTGCTTGACGGTGGGTTTTTGGGGCGCAGCGGGCTGAGCGGCCGGCGCAGCTTCGAGGCCCAACTGGGTGAGCAGCCGGCTGAAACCAAGTTCGGTGAAGAGTTCGGCCAGTCGAGCTTTGTCGAAGTCCTTGAGGGCCAGATTGTCGCAGTCGATTTCGATGGGGACATTGCAGTCGATGGTAACAAGCTCCTTGCTCAAGGCGACATTTTCCCTGAACTTGCGGAGGTTGTCGCCTCGTTTGCCTTTGATTTCATCGACGTGTTCGTAGAGGTTTTCGATGGAGCCGTACTTGCGAATCCAGTCGAGCGCGGTTTTGGGGCCGACGTCGGGGATGCCGGGGACATTGTCGGTGGTGTCACCCTGGAGGGCGAGACAGTCGAGAAACTGCTGTGGGGTTACGCCCATTTCATCGGCCATTGTCTTAACATCTCTGGCGGTGGCGGTCTTCATATCGAAGGCGCTGATATGGTCGTCGAGCAGTTGAAGAACATCCTTGTCGCTCGAACAGATGAATACATCGTGGCCTTCGCCGGCGGCCTTTTTGGCCAGGGTGCCGATTATGTCATCGGCCTCGTACCCGTCCAGGCGAAGCATGGGTATGTTCATCGCTTCGAGAATCTGCTCAATGCGGCCAATCTGGGCGGGCATATCATCGGGCATGGGCGGCCGGTGGGCCTTGTAGTCGGCGTAGATTTCGCTTCGGAAGGTCGGGGCCTTGCTGTCGAGGGCCACGGCGAGCATGTCGGGCTTTTGTCGCTGGATAAGGCCGAGGACGGCCATCGTGAAGATATAAGTGGCCTTGGTAGACTCGCCCGCGGGGCTGGTCAGGCGCTGAGTCATGGGGGCGAAGTAAGCGGCGTAAATATGCGCATGGCCGTCGATTATGTACAGGGTCTTTGCCATTGGCGCCACTTTATTGAGCGCGGGCGGCGGTGTCAAGGGAAAGCAAGGCAATTGTATCGGGTGTGGCAAAAGCAGCCAGAGAAACTGGATGAGGGCGCATGGTTCCGCCTGAGGTGAAGGTGGGGCGTTTGAAATTGGGTTCGATCCGGCTTCGCCAGCCCGGCTTCGTATGGGACTTGGCGGGGGGAAGGACGTTCTGTTTGGTCCCCGGTCTGAGGATTTCGAGAAGCCCACCCGCAGGGATCTGTGCTTCGCTTCGACTTCGCTGCGATAAATTGGGTTTGATCCGGCTTTGCCATCCCGGCTTCGTGGAGCACTTCGGCGTGGCAAGGAGGCTTCGCCGCGACAGGTTGGGTTTGTTTTGCGGGGGCCGAAGGGGTGGTTCATTTTCATAATCCTTTGCTGAAAAGAAGGTTACGTTCATTTTGGCCATAAGGAAATTGGGTTTGTTTGGGTTTGTTTTGGTGGTGAATGAAACAGCTTTTCATTTTCATAAGCCTTTGTTAATACTTTATTTGCGTTCATTTGGGCATCCGGCAAATTGGGTTTGTTTTGCAAAAAAGATGCGAATTTGTAGAGGCTTCTCGACATAAGTAGAGGGCATATCCGTCGCTCGTCGCCCATCGCTGGTCGCTCGTCGCTGGAAATCGCATCTTGCGAAACAAGGTTCGTAGTTCGTTGTTCACAGTTCGTAATCTCCTTTGACTTTGAACTTATTGTGGCGTGTATCTGCTGATACGAAAACGTGCGGGACTCCGCCTACC
>DATKVV010000008.1:0-181947 GCA_035529895.1 Sedimentisphaerales bacterium | reverse complement strand
TCGCTGGTCGCTCGTCGCTGGAAATCGCATCTTGCGAAACAAGGTTCGTAGTTCGTTGTTCACAGTTCGTAATCTCCTTTGACTTTGAACTTATTGTGGCGTGTATCTGCTGATACGAAAACGTGCGGGACTCCGCCTACCCACCAAACGAACGGCGGGCAAGCCCGCCAAAAAGCCTGGCGGGCAAGTCTGCCCCTTAGGGGCTTTGGGGGGTATGTTAAGCGATTTTCAAACAAAAGTCAAGAAAAAAACGGCCAAAAAAGCACTTATTTGGGTCACCCTAAGATTCTGGCGGGGGCGCCAGGCCCTCTGGATTGAAGTGTGAACGCGCGGGACTCAACACTTTGTTCGGGATGGGATTCTCCTTGGGAGGTCAATATGTTGAGACTATCATGGACAATGTAAGCAGCACAGAATAAAATGTTCACTCCATTAATCAGTATGGGCTAAAAACACATATATACTATTGTGATACAATTATTTAGATTGGGGCTTATTGACGGATTTGGAGCCAAATTCCTTAGTTGATATCATCACAATGGCAGCATACAATCGGTGGAAAACGTATCGTATATTATTATTATGAAGATGACAAAATGACATACTGTCTTTTTTGTAACAGTATTGGTCCGTTCACGCGACCAGAGCACGTCATCCCGGAAGCACTTGGGAATGATGACTTGATCCTTACTCAAAACGTGTGTGACAAGTGCAACCAGTACTTCGGAACAGAGCTAGAGAACTTTGTTCTGGGCAAGACGCCATTGGCATTCTGGCGGACCTTCTTGGGCATCAGAAAGAAGGACGAGAAGCTGCCACATGTAGATCTCTCACAGCCCAAGAAACAGAAGGGCCGACTTGGCTCTAGGCATGATCTGCACGACAACCTCGTAGGATTCACCTGTCACGATGGCTATTATGTGTCTGTTGATATAGATGACGACCGGATCGTCAAGCAGATGGTTGCAGGTTCTCGAAATAGGTTCACTTTTGTTTTCACGTCTCTTGTTCTTTCAATGATGGGACGCTTCTTCTGTAAGATAGGAGTTGAACTTGTCTGTGTCGCAGACCCGGTACGTGCTCGATCCGACACCTTCGATCAGGCAAGGCAGTATGCGAGATTTGGTAAGGTGGATTGGCTATGGCCCGTCTTCCATACGGAGATTGGAAATCTGAAAGATCTGAGAAAACGCACCACGGATTCCGATGGCCCCATCGAGGAGGTTTTCTGTTATCATTACCGCCTCGTCGACATAGGAGGGAAGTACGTTTTGTTGGCGCTAACGATTGGGACAGACACTTGGGTAGTGAGTCTAAACGATCCCTTCCCCACTCCAGTCATTCGGTCAGCCTTCCCTAATAATGAACTGAGTTTGATATGGTATTCGCCAGATGAAATGAAGAAGACTTGAGCACAAGAATCGGGTTGATACGTTCGGTGAAAACGGCCGTCTCACAGAATGACAACTCATAAGTATTGAGATTCTTCGCTTCATTTCGTTGGGCTGAGAATAACAATGGGGGGGACGGCATCAATCGACTATGGATAATTGATTATTTGGGTGGAATGGACCCCTGCCCTCGCAGGGCTGACAGATAAGTGGTGCGTAAAGATCGCACCCTACGAGGCTATCTCACGGGGTAAAAATACCACAAAAGGAGGGAAAAAGCAAGGGAAAAAAGGGGAAAAGGGCAACCACATGGGGTTGCCCGTACGCGGGGGGGCAGGGGAAAAGGGAAAAGGGCAACCACGTGGGGTTGCCCGTACCAGTCAAGGCCCATAATGACATCGTGCATAAATACCCGTCTTCCGGTTGGTGTGTCGTGGGCTGCGTACGTCATTTGCTTTTCTGAATCGCAGTAGGCATACCAAGTATAGCGGGATAAATATTCGTAATCCTCGTCGTTGACTTTTGCGTCTTGGCCGTTCGTTAACGGTATCTCTTTCATCTTTCTTGGCGAAGCTTCGGGAAGGCCATTTAGAAATTTCGGAGGGACTCTATAGCCCAAACTCTGTGCCTTACGGACATCCTGCCAGGCTTTTTTGTACTCTAAGAGGTCCTTGATTGCTGAGTTAAGATTGGTATAATCGGATTGCTTTTGGCTTCGGCTGGCACCGGGTAACAGTTTTCGGTGACGTAAAAGAACCGCTGCTCGAATTCGGCAAGGCGCTGGGGCTCAAGGTGATAGAAGAAGCGTGACCGGCAGACAATTAGAAAAAGGGATACTGAAATGCAACCAAATATCAATAGAAGAGAGCTGCTGAAACTCGCGGCGGCAGGCAGTGCCACATACCTGGCAGGTAACAACATTCTGGCGTTTGGCACCCCCCTGGAGAAAAGCAAGCTCATAAGCCCCGGATGCCGGAGGTCAAAAGTAAAAGTCGCCAAAATCTACATGGGAGTCCCGCAGAGCCTTTATCCCAATCCCGACTTAGACCTGAAAAAGGAGGTACGGTTCTACGAATCCGAGTTTGCGAAAATGAGAGACGAATTAGCCGATGTGGAATTCGTCGTGGATCAATTGATCAGCTCTGCGGAGCAGCTCGAGCGATTCAAGAACGTGTTAAAAGAGGTTGATGGCGTTCTTGCCGTTCATCTGACACTTGCGACCATGCCGATTATAAAAGAAATCCTTGGCCTGGGACGACCCACGATTGTTTTCTCAGCTCCGTATTCCGGGCACGAGTGGTATAATCTGGCCGGTATTTACAAGCAAGAACAAGGACAGAACCTCGAGTGCCTGCTCACCAAGGACTACAAACAACTGGCCGCCGCGATAAGACCTTTCCGAGCCATCCATCATTTGAGGGAAGCCAAGATTCTTAACCTCACTACGAAATCGTTCAATGAGTACGCTCAAGACGTCAGAAATGCATTCGGGACAGAGATCAAACAGATCAAGCTGCAAGGCGTGCTCGATACTTACAATGCCATCAGTGACAGCGAGGCGGAAGCAGAAGCTAATCTTTGGATCAAAGGAGCCGTGGAAGTTGCAGAACCGTCAAGAGAAGAAATAATCAAGTCCTGCAAATTGGCACTGGCTTTCGAGAAGCTGCTGGATAAAGAAGGTGCAACCGTAATGACGGCTGACTGCTACGGCAGCATGTATCGTCCGCTTTGCCGGTCTTATGCCTACCCGTGCATCGGCTTCGCCAGACTGAACAACATGGGTTTAGGCGGCATCTGTCAATCGGACCTGCCCTGTGCCATGACACACATCCTGTTCCAGGGCCTGGCGGGAAAACCGGGCTTTGTCAACAACCCCGGCTTCGACTTTTCCACAAATAGTGCGGTCTTAATTCACTGCATGGGGACACCGAAGATGGATGGCCCCGCCGGACCCGCTGCCGACTATAAGTTGCGGAGCGTGATGGAACGGCGCGAAGGCGCTGTCCCGCAGGTGAAGATGCGCATCGGCCAGAAAGTGACTCAGGCTGTATTGGTCGGGACATCAACTTTGCTCTACTTTACCGGTCAGATTGTGGACACCCCTGAGAGTGATAGAGGCTGTCGCACTCAGATTATGGTTAAGGTTGACGGCGATGCAGAGCGGCTGTGGAAAAAATGGTCAAACGGGATACACCGCGTAACGTGTTACGGAGACATAACCAAGGAGCTTCAACATTTCTGCAGGTTCAAGCAGATAAATATGTTAAACGAAGCCGTGTGATGAGCTTGAGCACGGCGAGAGGATGTTCAAGACGTTCACCGCTTTTTGCAAATGTTTTAAGTCTTTGATATTAAGAGAGTTATGAAATAAACATTTTTGCAGAATTGGCAGGTAACGGGCTTTGGGGGGTATGTTAAGCGATTTTCAAACAGAAGTCAACAACGAACGGTCAAGAACTGGCAAAATTTTGCGCGCCTGCCCCCACTACTCAGAATGTCGTGTACTCTAATGTGGTCGCTACGAATACAAATCACCGAGCCACGAAAAGTTTGATTGATTAATTGGACTTACCCTGGTGGCTCGGCAAGATGAGCTACTTTGAATTGGCAAAGAAGCTTTTCAAGCAGAGTTCGGTCGATGAGGGTTAACCGCTTGCCGCGGGCAAATTCCTTGGCCTCAGTTGTGAAGTATGAAGTCGTAACCAAATCACCACGGGTTAGACTTGGGCCGCTGGTCACAACGCCCCAAAGTTGCTGCAAAATCGGGCGGCCTACGTTGGCTTGTTGGTGTTTGCACTGAATGGCGATGCGTTCGCGTGCTCCGGCGCTCATTTTTTCGGCCAGAATGTCTATGCCCTTATCATGACTCCCTCCAGAGTGGTGCGGCGTGTAGCCCTGGTTGTGATAAAGGCGACCAACCAATGTCTCAAATTGTGTGGGATCCATGTTTTGAAGTATCACGTGGATGGGACCGGTGGCCTCAGATTTTTTGCGCGGTCGCACTTTCAAGTTGAACAGAGAAAAGATTTCGTCTTCGCTTAGGCCCAAACTATCGGGGTGCGGGCGTGCCTCGTCAATGACGGCGGACAAGCGGCGGATGTTATGAGCGGCACGTGCATAGTAATGCGGCGGTTCGGAGTGTGCTGCGGGCGCACCGGATTGTGGGGCTGTGGTTGGTTGTCAGGACAGAGCTGCCGAGCGCCACCATTGATGATGTATTTTTTCCATCTCGGCTTCGGAGGGAAACTGGTAGTAGAGAATGGCGTTCTGGTCTCCGACGAAGAAGCCTCCTTTTATGACCCTGTAGGGGACATGCTGCGGATGGATTCGGTCAACGGTCTTAGTTGTTTTTCCCTTGTAGGCAAGCTCGCGGACACAATCCCTGAGGTGCTGGATGTTTCTGTAAGGCAGGTTCTCTGTCTGGGTGCTTTCGGGGTCGTCGGCTATTCCGCCGAGCTGCAGCTCGAGGAAACACATTTTCGGGACTGATATGCTGCGAAGGGGGTCGGTGATGAAGTTGCAGAACTCGACGGGGCTGAGTGCGCTGGCAATGAGGGGGTGGACGGGACAGAGTTCCTGGTAGAGATGGTAACGGCCTGTAAATTCCGAGGGCAAAGGCGTTTGTTTTAGTTCGAGGACGCGTCCGTCGCGGGTGGCGAGCCAGAGACTGCCGATCGTATCCAAGGGTACATGCTCGAGGGCGCGATAGGTGGAGACATAGACGGAATGTTTCGGCTGGCCATCGGGATGTGGGGTGCAGTGCTCTGCGGCCTTTTTGAATTGGAAGTACGCGCTTTCGAAATCAGCCTTGAGATTGAAGTAGATGGCGTGCTCTCGTGCGCGCTTTTTGGTACCTGTTGCAAGGTAGGCGCCGAAGTGTTCCGGGGGAAGCATCGAAAGAACCAAAGATTCCGGGATTAAGGACAGGTAGGTGTAACGAGCCATAGTTTCTCCTTGTGGAAAACTCTCTGTATGCATTCAGTATTATTCAACCAGACAAATGATACCATCGCTTGAGGTGGAAGTCCAGCGTTTTCGGAATGATTTCGGAGTATTGTCCTCTTGCGGGGCGGGTTTGGTGAAGGGGTCCGCGGCGGGCAAGTCAGGGGAACCATCCCCAAGCACCGTAAGGCGTCCCCGAGGGACTTCGCTTGAGGCTGCCACCCTTCAGGCAGTGAATTGCGTGGGTAAACCCGCCAAATCCGCCAAACGACGTGGCGGACAAGCGGCGGGGCGGGCAAGTCAGGGGAACCATCCCCAAGCACCGTAAGGCGTCCCCGAGGGACTTCGCTTGAGGCTGCCACCCTTCTATGTTGTTGCATTTACCATCCCCAAGCTTCGCTTGAGGCTGCCACCCTCCGCCCATCGCTCGTCGCCCGTGGCTCGTCGCTCATATTCTTCGACTTGGCTCAGTTTTGGACTTGGGGTGGAAAAAGAGTTGACATTTGCGGGACATTAGCTTATAAGAGTCGGATGCTGCCTGGAAGATATGTGCTGTCAGTTTTAATCATAATGTTAAGGGCCACGCCAGTTAAAGAGGAGACGAATAATGAAAAATGAGAGGATTTCACGGCGGGAATTTATGCGCGACGGTGCGATGGCTGCGGCCGGTCTGGCTGTTGGTTTCGGCGCTGTGGGCGGCAGCAAGGCCCGTGGGGCCGACGAAGCCGGTATCAGGAAGACGCGCAGCTACAATAACCAGATGGAGTATCGGCGATTAGGCAAGACAGGACTCTGGGTCTCGGCGGTATGTCTGGGAGGGCACTGGAAACGGCTGGACATGATGGTGCCGGGCGTTTTCAGGGGCTCGAAGGCGTGGCTGGATGCGGACCTGAACAGCGAGGGTTTCCGTAAGAACCGGCGGGATGTGGTCAGCCAATGTATCAAGCGAGGCATCAACTATATCGATGCGTGCACGTGGCAGGAGGTGTACGCATACAGCGAGGCGCTGCGGGGACGTCGCGAGGCGATGTACCTGGGGTTCTCGTGGTATCAGGAGGAGATGCGAAATACGCAGTTCCGCAAGGCCGGCAGTCTGCTGAAGACGCTCGATAAGGGGCTGCAATTGTGCAGGCTGGACTACGTGGACCTGTGGCGGATAACGATGATAGACAGCAGCGCCAAACACACTAATGAGGAAGTGGACGAGATGATGAAGGCGCTGGAGAAGGCACGGCAGCAGGGCAAGGTTCGGTTCACCGGTTTTTCGTCGCACGACCGGCCGCATATAAAATGGATGATTGAGACTTATCCGGATGTGGTGCAGGTGGCGGTAACGCCGTATACGGCCAAGACTAAGGAATTGCCGACCGACAGTATGTTCGACGCGATGAAGAAGTATGACGTGGGGATGTTCGGGATTAAACCGTTCGCGAGCAATTCGCTTTTCAAGGGCGATAGCTCGCTGGGCAATCCGAATCAGGAAGAAGACGACCGGATGGCCCGGATGGCGATACGGTATATCCTGTGCAATCCGGCGGTGACGGCGCCGATTCCGGGGATGATAAACACGCATCAGGTTGATAATATGGCGAAAGCCGTCAAGGAACGGCGTGAGCTCGACAAGGCCGAGGCCAAAGAACTTGAAGAGGCGATGAACCGGGCCTGGGCGAATCTTCCGGCTAATTATCAGTGGCTGAAGAACTGGGAGTACGTGTAGCAGGATTGTGAGGTTGCCTGCAAACGCAGATTGAAAGGTTTGGCGCGGGAGAGAAGGGCAGTCGCGGTTGACATTTTTGCAGGATTGGGGTATTATGACGGTGTGAAGAACATAGTGTCAGGCTTTGCGTAGTTTGTACTGAAACCGCAGTCTGATATTGGGGGTAATGTTAAACACGCACCGAGTTGATAAGGAGTAGTAATGAAGGACGAGAAACTTACGCGACGAGGTTTTATTCGGAATACGTCACTGCTGGCGGCAGGGACAGTTATTGGTTCGATGGCCGGCAATGGTCAGGCTTCGAGCAGGAACGGCCGGCCGGTCGATACAGCTAAAATTCTTAATTACAATCCGGATATGGAATACCGGCGTCTGGGCAAGACCGAGCTGATGGTCTCGGCGGTGTGTATAGGCGGGCACTGGAAGCGGGTGGACGTGATGAAGCAGGATTTTGCCCAGAATCGGTACGATGTGCTCAGCCGGTGCATCGATGTGGGTATCAATTATGTTGACGCCTGCTGGAACTCGGAGGTCAAAGTCTACGCGAAGGCCCTGGAAGGCCGGCGTGACAGGATGTACCTGGCGATGTGCCACGGCAGCAAGGGGCCGCGCAACGAAAACTGGCGGACGTCGAGGAAACTTATGGAGGGCCTTGACGAGCTTTTGAGAGAAACGAGGCTGGAGTATGCGGACTTGTGGCGGCTTACCTGCCTCGAGCCGGGCGGGAGACATTCGTTCGATACGTCGTGCGAGATAGCAGATGCCCTCGAAAAAGCCAAGAAGCAGGGCAAGGCGCGATTCGGAGGGTTCTCGACACACGACCGGCGGTGGACAAAGTTTATGATTGAGTACTTCCCGCAGGTTGACGTGGTGGTCTTTCCTTATACGGCCAAGAGCAAGGCTATGCCCAGAGACAGCGTGTTCGACGCTTTGAAGAAATGCGATGTGGGGGCGTTCGGGATTAAGCCTTTTGCGAGCAACTCGCTGTTCAAGGGCAGCAGCGCGCCGGATGACCCTCATGCGGAAGAGGATAATAAGCGGGCGAGGCTGGCCATTCGGTATATATTGTGCAATCCGCACATCGTGCCTATCCCGGGGCTTATCAGCCCGCAGCAGGTCGATAATGTGGCCAAGGCGGTGATGGAGCGGCGGCAGCTTGATTTGGCCGAGGCGAGGGAACTTTCGAGGGCGATGGACGAGACGTGGGCGAAGCTTCCGGCCAACTACCAGTGGCTCAAGAACTGGGAATACGTTTAGAGAATTGCAGAACACATGAAGATGTGGCGCGATGGTAACAAGTATCGCGGGGATTTGGGTGGCGGCAAGAATACGAAAGACCCCTGCGGGTGGCTGACCAGCTTGCATACAACCACAACGGGGGAGGCGCGGCTGATAGAAATATAAGAATACCGCGAGCGCAGTAAGAAGGCACACAATGAAACTGGTCCACGTTTTCCTATGGAGGGTCGAGAAAAGAATCGCTGGAGGCAGGAGTGCCACCCCGACAAAGAAGGTATAGCCGGCTGCACAGAACCATAAAAAGTTCATGGGGTTTGCTTATAGGCTATCGTTGAAAGATTTTGCTTTCTGTTCCGGCGGCGAGTCTTTTTATGTTTTCGCGGTGGCGGAGGATAACCATTACGGGTATCGCGGTCGCCGCGATGAGCAAGGGCCAGAGTTGAAGCAATTGCCAGTCGGGCACGAGGATAATTGCCAGAACCAGCGCGAGAGGAAAGGCGACGGAAGCAATTATCGAAGCGAGTGAGACATACCGCCATATCAAGACGACCACTGTCCATACCACGAAGGCAAACAGGGCGCAAACGGTATAGAAAGGCCAGAGGCCCAGGGCGACGCCAAAACTGGTGGTGACGCCTTTGCCGCCTTTGAATTTTAGGTATATGGGGAAGATGTGGCCTAATATTGCTGCAACGCCGACGGCGAGCGTCATAAGAAGGTCTGTGACAGTGGGCGCAGCAGATATAAGCAGAACGGCGACCAGTGTGGGTACAAAACCTTTTAGCGCGTCGAGCAGAAAGCAGAGGTAGGCCCATTTGCGGCCGAGGGCGCGCGAGACGTTGGTCGCGCCGATATTGCCGGAGCCGATGGTACGGAGGTCTTTGCCGTGAGCCTTGGCGATAATCAGGCCGAAGGGTATGGAGCCGAGAAGATAGGCGGCAGTAATCAAAATGATGAAAGTCATTTGCTGCTCCTTCGCTGGAGTATTTGGTCATAAAGGGAGTTTAGCTGTTCGGCAACGCGTGTGATGGAGATTTTTTCGGCTAATCTGTCGGCAAGGATTGCTTGTGAGGCACTTTGGATATTGTTTCTATCTGTGAAATGAATAATAGCCTGGGCGAGCGAGGAGATGTCTTCGGGGCTGTCGATTACTTTGCCGTGGCGATTATTGACAAAGAAGTCGGTTGCGCCGTTGAATCTGGTGGTTATCACGGGTTTACCGGCGGCCAAGGCTTCGAGAGTGAATCTGCTGGAAGGGTCGTAGAAAGTGGGCAGGACGGCAACATCGGTTACGGAGAAGGCGTTTTGAATGTTTTGAAGCGGCCCGAGGAAGATAATTCTCCTTTGTACATTAAGTTGTTCGGCGAGTCGTCGGTATCTGAGCGTTCGGCCGCTGCCGGCAACCACGAGGCAGGGGTAAAGGTCGGTGCTGGTCGCGGCTGCCAACTGGATGGGCCTTATCAAGACAGCTAATCCCTTCAGTCTGAAATTGTTGGCCACGAACAGGAAGAACACGGGCTTGTCCGCATGCCTTAAGCTCAATTGTGCGAGGATTTGGGTGCGGAGCTTGTCGGCCCTGGCGGAGTCGACCGGTTTGTCGGTTTTTACTCCGTTGGGTATCAGGGCTATACGGCTGTCGCCGAGGCCGTAGTGTCGTTTGAACTGCTCGGCCACATAGTTCGAAATCGCTGCGACTGTCGGGCCATTCGGGTCCTTGCACAGCTTTCGCTCCGCGAGCAGGAGCAATGTCCGGCGAAAGTTGGCGAACGCCGTCACTCTCTTATAAGATGTCACGAACCTGTTCTGGTAGCTGGCGGCGTTGCGCAGGATAGATTCGGGGAAGCTGCCGCCTCGCGGCTGATAAACGTCTGCGAAGGCAAAAGGCAGCACGCTGTGGACGATGTCGTAACGATTTTCCGCCAGATGTTTCTTCAGCGCCTTTGAGAAGGTGAAGTAGGATGCTCGTTTGCCGGGTGTATTCGGGCACAGGATGTGAATGTTTTCCGCGTTGGTTTGGCCTTTTGCGGCGAGGGTATGCACTTGAAGACCGAGCTGGCGGAGGGCAATTGTAAGTTCGAATACGGAGCGTTCGGCTCCGCCGAGGGCGATAGTTGTGCGCTCTACTATGATTGCGATTTTCTTGTCCACGACAGAATTATAACCTAAATGTGTCGGCCTGCAAAGGGAGCAGATTTGCCGTGTTTTGTGTCGTGGCGGGCCATCCGCCGTGCTTTACTTGTTATTTTGCGAATAAATATTTTGTCTTTCCCGGTCAGGCTGCAACGGCCGGTATAGGCAAAGTAGAAACGCAGCCTGTCGGTGTTTGAGAAGCGGCCGGCGGGAGCGGAATAGTATAATTGCGAGATGTCCTTTCTACGAAAGCGCTCGGCGAATAATTTCGGCCTGAAAGCCCGCGCCAGGTCGATAAGATAAAAGCGGGCATTGTCGCCATAGAATATGTGCGACAGGTAGAGGTCACGGTGACGGTACCTTGTCCGGTGGAAATCTCTTACAAAGGCAGCTAATTGGGCGATAAAAGCCCTTCGGAGTCTGAGGCTTTCAACCGTGGGCGGGCCGGTGAAGCAGTCTGGTAACCGGCGTTCGAGAGATTCGGCATTGGGAATCTTTTCGGTAATAATGAAGCTTCTTTTTTCAAAGAGTATCTCCCATTGTTCACCGCAAGCAATCGTTTTCGGCGTGTTTATTCCTGCTCGCGATAGTTCAGCGGCCGCTTCGAAATCGAAGAAGGCACAGCTTCGGCGATGGCGATGGGATAGCCAGTTTTTGAGCTGGGTCATTAAGGGCGGACCATCATAACGCTTCAGGAAGGCGGTAATAGGGTAGACGGAGGCGGCTGGTTTTATTTCGAACCGCAGGCGGGTGCGATAGGGGGCAAGGTTGTTTTTGGCGAGGTTCGTGCCGGCATCGAAAGAAAAGACGGCATCGATGGAGGTCAAGCCCAGTTCGGCCAGGGGGCTTTTGTAATCGGGGTCGATAAAAAACGTTTCCAAAGTTTTTTTAAGCGTTTGCTTACTCATATTTTGCGGCCTGTGCGGCGATTCGTTAGATACTATTTTTCGAGCAGTCTCTTGGCAGCGTCATAAACCATCTGGACGGTGATGGCCTGCATGCATAAATGTTCGGGCTGTTTGCATTTGGGCTTGCGGCAGGGGGCGCAGGGTGCACGGCCGATGAGTTGAATCTCGTCGTTGTGACCGGTCTCGGTCCAGGCGGGGTCGTTCGGGCCGAACAGCGTAATGACTTTGCGTCCGAGGGCTATGGCTATGTGCCGCGGACCCGTGTCGTTTGATATCACCAGATCCGAACTCGAAAAAAGGGCTTTCAGTTCGCCGAGGGTCAAGGGCCTTTCGGCAAGGTTGATGAGCCTTTGCCTGCTGGAATCACAGATTTCTTTGGCGATTTGGGTTTCAAGCCGATTGGATGCTACGGAAACAATGACTGTGGCGTCATAGTTTTCAATCAGCCGGTCGGCGGTCTGTGCAAACCTTTCACTGGGCCAGCATTTGCTCGGGCCGAACGCCCCGCCGGGAACGAGTGTGACGACAATCCCGTCAGGTCTGCCAAGCTCAGGTAATTTGCCATACAGTTTCTCGTCGTCCTGTGAATCGACGGACAATTCGAGAGTTCTGTCGGCGGTGCGGGCGCCGAGGGCCGAAGGTATTGCAAGATAGTAGTCTATCATGGAAATAGGCTTGAATTTGCCGGTGGGCAGCCTTGGGGGGTGGAGCTTTTGAGTGAGCAAAGGCGAGCGGCCCTCGCGGGCATAGCCTATTCGATGAGGAATTCGCGCCAGCCAAGCGGCCAAGGCGGAGCCGAAGGAGTTCTTGAGCAGGATTGCATGCGTGAACTTATGGCGGCTGAACGTGTAGGCAATCGCCAGAGGGTTCCCGGTTTTTTGCTCAATCCAGATGTCGTTAAAGGCGCCGGGCGACAAAAGCTCGCGCACGACGGGCCTGGCAAAAAACGCAATTTGCGAGGATTCGAAATGCCGGCGAATGGCCCGCAAGGCGGGCGTGCAAAGAACGACATCGCCTATCGGAGAGGGGAGCCATACCAATATCTTGCGCGTGTTTTCCCGCATCTTGCATCTTGCCTACAAGCCTTGACGTGATTATTTTCGTCCTTGCATCACGTAGAACGTTAGCGACATCAACTGGAGAAGGACGGCAAAGCCGAGCGCGATAAAGACGGAATTATCCTGTCGGTTCGGGGCCATAAGCAGCCATACACATACGAGCAGACAAAAAAGTACAATAATTTGCAGGACTCCCGCCATCAGTCTCATCACGGAGAACTCACTGAACATGTCGGCGCGCTGCATACTCCTTAGGTGTTCGAGGATGCTTCTGAGCAGTTGTTCGGTGGTTTCCGGGGGGAGCTGCTGCTGCGAAGGTTCGACTGGCTCAGGCTGCCAGTGGACAGGCTGCGACGGCGTCGGTTCTTCAGGGGTTTCCACGGCCGGCTCGGCTTGGGGCGCCGGTATCGGCGGGGCCTGGGTAGCGGGCTTATTAGACAAACGGTAATGTTTTTTTATGATATTGACAGCTTCGCGGATATTTACACTTTTGTAATCAGGTTTTGGCCCGCCCAGAGCAGACGACTGGGGCTGGGAAGTACGACTTACCAATATGGTTTTGCAGCCGGCTCGCAAACCGGCGTCGATATCGCGGCTGCCATTGCCGATGAGCCAGGACTGGCCGAGGTCGATATCCATCTCACCGGCGGCGGCAAGGAGCATTCCGGGGTTGGGTTTTCGCCAGTCGCTTTCTTTGCGGTATTTTGCAACGGCCCCGTCGGGGTGATAGGGGCAGTAATAAATCTGGTCCAGGTATGCGCCTTTTTCGGCGAGCAGCTCCTTCAAGCGGTCGTGTATTTCGCCGAGGACTTTCTCGGTGACAATTCCGCGTGCGACAGCCGATTGATTTGTGGCGACAATGAGCATATAGCCAAGTGTTTTAAGCTCGATAAGGGCCTCGGCGACGCCATCCAGCAGCTTGACCTGATCCGGATGATTAATGTAGCCGGGGTCTTCGATGAGTGTGTCGTCACGGTCCAGGAATATCGCTTTATTAGACATATTCTTTTAAGCCTGTTTTTGAGTTTTATTTTTGCAAAAGCCCTGTTCCACAAGGTCACAGATTATATGGTAGGCAAGCTGATGAATCTCCTGGCTGCGGGCGGTGGATTCACTATCGGCGCAGAAGCAGATATCGGCCATTCTCTCAAGGGGGCTGTCTGGTTTGCCGGTAAAGGCCAGGACGGATGCCCCTTTTGCTTTGGCTGATTTGACGGCGGCGATGATATTTGCCGACGCGCCGCTGGTTGAAACAGCCCACAAGATGTCACCTTCTTCGACGAAGGCCTCGACCTGCCTGGCGAATACAGTCTCATAACCATAGTCGTTGGAAATCGAAGTTATGGCGGAAGTATCGGTGGTCAGGGCCATCGCGGGCAGGGCCTTGCGTTCTCTCTGGAATCTGCCGACGAGCTCACCGGCTATGTGCTGCGCATCGGCGGCGGAACCGCCGTTGCCGCAGATATAGATTCGACCATTTGTCTTGAGTGCCCTTTCGATGGCCTCGGCTGCCGCGGCGATTGCTTCAATGCCGCCAGCCTCAAGTTTAGCGACCATCGTTTTGTGTGTTTGGATTATCGTTTCTATTTGCCTTTTGACGGTTTCTTTCATCAAAGCTTCTTCCAAAGTGCTTTCATTTTTTCGATTACGGATGTTGAGCTTTTGCCTTCAACCAGCGGTGCAAGCGCGACCCTGCCGCCGCAGGACTCAACAAACTCCCGGCCGACAACGCCTTTCTCTGCCCAGTCCTGACCTTTTACCAGCACGTCCGGCTTTATCTGCTTTATTAAGCTGAGCGGCTCCGGCTCGTCGAAGACGGTGATGTAGTCGACGGTTTCAAGTGCGGCCAGAACAGCGGCGCGGTCGTGCTGGTTGTTGATGGGCCGGTCGGGGCCCTTGATGGCTTTTACGGAGCTGTCGCTGTTTAATCCGACAATTACTATGTTGCCCTGGGACTTACAGAACTTTAGGAACTCAATGTGGCCCCTGTGCACGACATCAAAACAGCCGTTGGTAAAAACCACGGTTTCTTTCTGCCTGCGGTGCCAATCGCGTTCGCGGACGAGGGAATCGATTGAGCGTATCTTGCCGCTCTTGCCGCGGTTTTCACTGATAATCTCGTTTATAATTTCGTCGATAGTTACTGTAGCGGTTCCGAATTTTTCGACCTCGATACCGCCGGCCATGTTGGCCAACTGCACGGCCGTTTTGTAATCGCAGTCGGCGGCGAGAGTTACGGCCAGTGTGGCCAGGACCATGTCACCGGCGCCGGTTACATCGTAAACATTGCGCGGCCTGGTAGAAATGAGCTCACTGACGGTTTGTGTTTTGAGATATGCACCTTCCTTATCAAGCGTTATTACGACGGCTTCCAGCTTTAACTTCTCGATAAGTTGTTCGGCTGCTTTGGCGGCCGCCTCGGTTGTATTAATATCAAAACCAACGACAGTTGAAGCCTCCTTACGGTTCGGCGTGATGACGGTGGCAGAGACGTATTTTGAATAATCAGCAGCCAGGCAGGGGTCGACGAGCACTTTTTTATCGGTTTTGGCTGCCAACTGTATCATTTCCCGGCAGAGTGATGGAGTAAGCAGACCCTTGTTATAGTCCTGAAGACAAACGATATCGGCGTGCTGTAAGTGATTCTGATAAATTTCCAGGAGCTTGTGATATTGCTCGTCGGACAGGGGGTCTGTAGATTCTTCGTCCATTCTTATCAGTTGCTGGCGATGACGGTGCTGCGCCAGACCGATGAGTCGCTGTTTGCTGATGGTGGGCCTGTCGTTGACGAGAAGCAGGCCGGTAATATCGGCACCGGCTTTGGTCAGCATTTGCTTGAGGATTCGGCCGTTGTGGTCATCTGCAATCACACCGAGACAGTAAGGTGCGGCACCTAAATCGGCGAGGTCGGCGGCCACAGAAGCGGCGCCGCCGCAGCCGTACTCTGTCTTGCAGACTTTGAGCACCGGCACAGGCGCCTCGGGACTTATCCTCAACGCATCGCCGTAGACGTAAACGTCGAGCATGAAATCGCCGACCACCAGAACTTTCGGTGAACCCAGATTCGTTACTGTTTTCAGCAGCGTTTCGTACATTTTTTTCTAATTTAAGCTTTTTACTTTTTGAGGATTTTACCCGCCAACGCTTCATGAATCAAGTCTGCAAGTTTATCCTCGCCGGTGAGAAACTTGAGTTCAACCACCAGGTCTGCGAAAGGTATGTCGGTTTCGCAAAAGTGGAGGCCGGCGACCTTGGTCCGGTCTTTCTCCGTGGAAAGTATCCAGTCGCAACTCAAATGTCTGGCTCTTTCCCAGATGTCAATAATATCGCGGTCTGCGTAGTGATAATGGTCGTTATAGACTTTCCAGCCGACCAAGTTGGCGCCGACTCCTTTGACGGTCTTGAAAAAAGCGTCGGGATTACCTATGCCGCAGAAAGCGAATACGTTTTTGTTGCTGAGTTCTGTGAGGTCTATTTGTTTGTTGTTTATGGTTTTTGCGCAGACGGCGGCATGTACGGACCTTGCGATTAGCATGTCCGGATTGATTTGATGCAGTTTCAGTTCGACCCGGCTCAATTCAGATTCGGAAGCCTGGTCGCACCTTGTAAGAATGACGGCTTGGGCTCTTTTCAAGGCAGTAACCGGCTCCCGCAGGAGCCCGGCAGGTAGCAACTTGTCGTAGCCGAAAGGCTGCGTTGCATCGATTACGACAATATCGAGGTCGCGGTGCAAGCGTCGATGCTGAAAGCCGTCGTCCATAATCAATGCCTTTGCACCGAACTTGCCAACGGCCTCTGCAGCGCCTGCGACGCGGTCGGGATTGACGATTACTTTGGCGTGGGGGCAGTTTGCGGCCAGGATTGCGGGCTCATCGGTATAGTTTTGAGCTGTCCTGTAGCCGCGGGTAAGTATAGCGCAAGGAATGGCTTTTTGGCTGAGTAAATTGCACAGCCGGATTACAAGCGGAGTTTTGCCTGTCCCGCCTGTTGTTATATTGCCTACGCTTATAACCACCGCCCCCGCACAGTGTGTTTTAAGCCAGCCTCGGGAGTACAGGCAATTACGCACAGCGACGACGGCAGAGTAAAACCACGAAATGATCCTTAGAAAGAAGCGGGATGATGCTGCCGCCAAACCGCCGGTCCGGCCTGAAATCAGTCTGCGATAGCTTTCCTGGTTCAATTAAGGGTCCCTGAAAAGAGCCACAGCGAAGAGGAAAAGGATTTCACACTTTGATATGTAATTTTAGTGCCTGTATCCTAACTTTCAATTTTTTCGATAATGGCATCGGCCATTTGGCTCGTTCCGACAGCCGTTGGGTCGTCGCGGTCCGCCTTGAGGTCGTAGGTCACGTTTTTGCCTTCGGCGATTACGGCGGCCACGGCGTTTTCGAGCCTGTCGGCTTCGGCTGTTTTCCCTATGTGTCTTAGCATCATTACGCCGCTCAGTATCAGGGCGGTTGGGTTTACCTTATTTAGACCTTTGTATTTTGGTGCGCTGCCGTGGGTAGCCTCGAAGATGGCTGCTTTTTCGCCGATGTTTGCGCCGGGTGCGATGCCGAGCCCGCCGACCAGGCCGGCACACAAATCGCTTATTATGTCGCCGTAGAGATTGGGCAGCACTATCACATCGTAGAGCTCGGGCTTTTGAATCAACTGCATGCACATATTGTCGACGATGCGGTCTTCGAATTCGATGTCAGGGTATTGTTCGGCCACCTGATGACTTACCTCAAGCCATAAGCCGTCGCTAAATTTCATAATATTGGCTTTATGAACGGAGGTTACCTTCCTGCGGCCCATTTTGCGGGCGTAATCAAACGCGAAGCTCACTATGCGCTGCGTGGCGCCGACCGAAATGGGCTTTATACTTATGCCTGAATCGTTGGTTATCTTTCGGCGGCTGTGCTTGTTTATCCAGTTGATAAGCTCAGCGGTGTCGTCTTTGCCTTTTTGGAATTCGATGCCCGCGTAGAGGTCTTCGGTGTTTTCGCGGACGACGACAAGGTCTATATCGGAGTATCTGCTCCGCACGCCCTTGTAGCTTTTGCAGGGTCTGAGGCAGGCGTACAAGTCGAGAGTTTGGCGAAGGTGGACGTTTATGCTTCGATAGCCTTTTCCAATGGGGGTGGTGATGGGCGCTTTGAGGGCGAGGCCGTTTTTCTTTACCGATTCGACGGTCGCATCGGGAAGAGGGGTTCCGAGCCTGTCTATTACGTCCGCGCCGGCTTCGGCCAATTCCCAGTTGATGCCGGCTCCGGTGGCGTCGATGCACCTGCGGGCGGCTTGGGCGATTTCCGGCCCGACCCCGTCACCGGTAATAAGCGTTACGTTAACCATACAGCAATACTCCCTGTGGCTGATAAAATTGATATGCTATCTTCTGGCGGAGCGAGTGTCAACGACGCGGTTTTCTATTTGTCTGGGATAAGAGGGTTTATTTTCTTGCAAAAATGTTCCTGCGTGTGTAAACTTCCGGCTTTTTGGTCGGAAATGGTTTTGTGCTGAGAATTTGCTTTACACACGACCGGCCTTTGCCGCTATAATTAGTTGTGCAGCAGAGGTAGTTTTGCGCTGTACGGTATTTGACGGTGATGTGCTGCGGTTTTTGAGCAGCCGGCCTTTGTTGTTTTCGGGAGTGTAGCTCAGCAGGTAGAGCAACGGCCTTTTAAGCCGTAGGTCCAGGGTTCGAATCCCTGCACTCTCATTTTGTGCGAAGTGACTTGCCCGTTCTGAGGATTGCTTTTCATTGTGACTTAAGTTGAGTTTACCTGCGCGTTTTATTCTTCGCTGTAGTCAAGCCGTCTTGAGCGTTCGATTCGAAGTGAATTCACGTCAACATGCTCCAACAACGAAGGCATTGTAGGTGCCTTTTTTCAGGTATTGAAGGTTTTGTTGCGTTTGGCGGGCCGATAAGTTATTATTGGGAATGGTCTTATGTATGGTTTTGGCGAGAAGTATGGGGGTGAATATCTGTGAGAGTCGAGATTCGGACGATTTTGGCGGCTGGCATTGCTGTCGCAGCGGGTGCAGTCGTTGCAGCGTTAGTAATTGCCCGTTCTGAACCGGCCGGCGGGGAAAAGCCCCAAGTCGCACAGAAAGAAGTTGAGGTTGCCGGAAGCGGCGGGAATTGGCCTATGTTCCGCGGCGGGCAGAGCTTATTGGGTACTGCGCCCGGGTCCTTGGCTGATTCGCTCGTGCAACTCTGGAAGTTCAAGACAGACGGTGCCGTAGAGTCTTCGCCGGCAATCGATAACGGCCTTGTCTTCACAGGCTCTTCCGACGCTAATGTCTATGCCATCGATTTGAAAGACGGCAGCCGGGTGTGGTCGTACCGAACCGGCGGTGCGGTCGAAGCTGCGCCGTGCGTAATTGATGATGCGGTCTTTGTGGGGTCGTCGGATAAGTTTTTGTATGCGATTGAGGCAAAGACCGGCTCGCTGAGGTGGAAATATAAGACGGGTGCAAAGATTCTTGGCGGCGCTAACTGGACATACGCGCCGGATGGTAAGGGGGTCTGGATAGTTGTGGGCAGCTATGACAACAAATTGCACTGCGTGGATTCGGCAAACGGAGGGGTTGTCTGGACGTATGAAACAGAGAATTACATAAACGGGTCGCCGGCGATTACTGAGGGGAAGGCGGTTTTCGGCGGGTGCGACGCCATGATTCACGTGGTGTCGGTTCGCGACGGCAGTAAGATAAGCGAAATCGATGCGGGCTCATTCGTCGCGGCATCTGCGGCGTTTTTCGAGGGACGCGCGTATGTTGGAAACTACGACGGCAAATTCATCTGTGCCGACATTGGCAACGGCAAAGTCCTGTGGGAGTATGGCGATGGGGAATCGGCTTATTTCTCGTCGCCGGCGGTCGGTGAGAAGGTGGTTGTGTTCGGCGGACGTGACAATCGCGTGCATTGTGTAAGTCGCGGCGACGGGAAGGCGGTGTGGGTATTCAAGACGCTCGGCGAGGTTGACAGCTCGCCGGTCATTTGCGGGGACAAAGTTGTCGTAGGCTCGGAAGACGGACGGCTTTACCTGATAAGACTTTCCGACGGCAAAGAGTTATGGTCATACGAGATTGGCCGGCCGATTACGTCGTCGCCTGCTGTTGCCGGAGGGATTGTGGTTGTGGGTAGTGACGACGGTTATGTATATGCCTTTGGCCCCAGGCGATAGAGTCGGAATTGGGATTTATGAGAATTATTCAGATTATTCCCGGCACAGGGGGCACTTTTTACTGTGACAACTGCCTGCGCGATTTGGCGCTTGTCGGGGCTCTGCGAAGGCAGGGACACGATGCCGTAGTCGCGCCGATGTATCTGCCGGTCGGGATGAATAGAGAGGCATCGGGCGGTCAGACGCCGATTTTTTTCGGGGGCATCAATGTTTACCTGCAGCAGAAATCGGATTTTTTCCGCAAGACGCCTCGGTGGATAGACCGGTTGTTTGACTCGCCGAGACTTTTGCGGTGGGTGGGCGCCGAGTCGGATATGACCAGTGCGAAGGACTTGGGGGAAATGACGGTGTCAATGCTGCGCGGCGAGCACGGGCGGCAGGCAAAGGAACTGGACAGACTCATCGAATGGCTGGGTTCAGAGAGACACAGGCCGGATGTGGTGTGTCTGTCCAACGTTCTGCTGGCGGGTCTGGCTGGAAGCATCAGGGGGAAGGTCAGGGTGCCGGTATTGTGCCTGCTTCAGGACGAAGACGGTTTTCTGGATGGATTGGGGCAGCCGTATTCGGAACAGGCGTGGGCAATGGTCCGGGAGCGCACCGATGACGTGGACGCATTCATCGCAGTCAGCAAATACTATGCGGATGTTATGCGCAAAAGGCTGGGGCTTGGCGCCGGGCGAGTGCATGTTGTGCACACAGGTATTTCGTTGGACGGCTATGAGGCAAGGGGGGCTGAGCCTGAAGTGCCGACTGTCGGCTTTCTTTCGCGGATGTGCTTTAATAAGGGTTTGGATACGCTGGTTGAAGCTTTTGTCAGACTCAAGAAGAATGACAGATTGAAGAATGCGCGGCTGCGGATAGCCGGGGGCAAGAACCGCAGCGATGAAGCTTTTATAAACAAGATTCGACGGCGAATCGAGTCTTGTGGTTTGGTTGATGACGTGGAGTTTGTGCCGCGTTTCGACCGTGACAGCAAGCTTTCGTTTTTCAGAAGCCTCTCGGTGCTGTCGGTGCCGGAGAAGCAGCCTGTTGCGTACGCGGAGTACATGCTTGAGGCGCTTGCGGCCGGGGTGCCTGTGGTCGAGCCTGCGAGCGGGGCGTTTCCGGAGCTGGCGCAGATGACAGGAGGCGCGGTGCTGTTTGAGCCGAATGACATCGGCGGTCTGGTCTCGGCGCTGGAGCGGGTGCTGCTTGACGTGGATTATGCGCGGCAACTTGGAAGGCAGGGCAGAGAGGCGGTGCTTGCAAGGTTTAATGTGGACCAAACCGCTGAAGAAATAGTGCGTATATGTGAAGGGGCTGTGCGGCAGTTTCCGCCAGGACAATGATGCTCGAGCTTATTAACGTGACAAAGACCTATGAATGGCCGGGGGACACGGGGGCGGTTCGTGTTCTGAAGGACATCACTTTGAAGATTGACGGGGGCGAGGCCGCGGCGATAGTCGGGCCATCGGGCAGCGGCAAGAGCACGCTGCTCAATATTATGGGGGGCCTGGACCGGCCCACGTCCGGTCGTGTGTTTTTTGACGGCGAAGATTTGGCCGGGCTGGATGACGCGGAACTGGCCCAGGTTCGCAATAAGGAAATAGGCTTTGTTTTTCAGCTTCATCATCTTCTGCCGCAGTGTACCGTTCTCGAAAACGTTCTGGTGCCGACGCTCACGGACAAGGACCGGGGATGGCGCATAGAGGCTGAGGTAAGGGCGTTTGAACTGCTCAATCGCGTGGGGCTTGAGGACTGGTCGCTGCATCGGCCCGGTGAGCTTTCGGGGGGACAGCGGCAGCGTGTGGCGGTGGTCAGGGCTTTGATTAACAGGCCGAAGCTGCTGCTTGCGGATGAGCCGACCGGGTCGCTGGACAGGGAAGCAGCGGAGAACATAGTGCAACTGTTGGTTGAGCTCAACCGCAGTGAAGGGGTTACGCTGATTGTAGTGACACACTCGACGAAACTGGCAAAAAACATGGGACGAGTGCTCGAACTGAATGATGGTGTGTTGAGGAAGAAACGGGCCTGAGATGAGCTTGTGGAGCCTTGTCAAAAGAAGCCTTGTTTTTTACTGGCGGACGAATCTGGGTGTGCTGCTGACCGTTGTGGCAAGTACGGCGGTGTTAACGGGCGCGCTGGTGGTGGGCGACTCGGTAAGTTACAGCCTCAGGAGGATGGCGACGGCTCGGCTGGGTAAGACACAGTTGGCCCTTATCGGGGGCAAGCGGTTTTTCAGGGCCGCGCTGGCGGACGAATTGGCGGCGGAGCTTGGTGCGCCGGCGGCGCCCGTGCTGCAACTGCGAGGGTTGGTTTCGAACAACGATGGTATGAGGCGGGCAAATAGAATCGAGGTGCTGGGCGTCGATGAGCGGTTTTATCGGATTGGGGGAGGACGCAATCCTTTCGGCGATGACTGGAGTGAGGGCGTAGTCTTAAATGAGCCGTTGGCGGCAAGACTTGGCGTCAGAGCGCGGGATGAGGTTGTGTTGCGGATTGAGAAGCCTGACCTGATGCCAAAGGATGCACCGCTGACACTCGATTCGGATTTGTCGGTCGCGTTTCGGCTGGCGGTAAGGGCGGTTGCAGGAGAGTCGGAGTTCGGCCTGTTCAGTTTGCAGGCGAATCAAGCAGCGTCATTGAACGTTTTTGTTCCCATCGAATGGCTGCAAGAAAAGGTCGGCCTGAGTGTCCGTGCGAACACAGTACTGGTGGCCGAGCGCCGGGAAGGTGCTATAACGGTTGAGCAAGCAGATAAAGCTATTCGTAAATGCTGGAAACTTGCTGACGCGAGCCTCGAGCTTCGCCAGCTGGAGCGGCAGGGTGTGTTCGAAGTGCGCAGCACACGGATATTCATAGAGGAACCTTTGTCTGAAGCCGCGATGAATGTGGCGAATAATGCGATTGGAGTTTTCACGTATTTTGTAAACGGACTGCGGCTGGGTGACAGGATGACCCCGTATTCAATAGTGACGGCTATTGGGAAATCGGCAGGTTCGAATGTTATTCCGCCGGATATGAGAGACGACGAGATTCTGATTAACACGTGGCTTGCCGGTGACCTTGACGCCAAAGTGGGGGACGTGATTGAGCTGGGATATTTGGTTGTCGGGCCGATGAGGAAGCTGCAGGAGAAGATGAGCCGGTTTAAGGTTCGCGGCATAATCCCGATGGACAGCGTGATAGCGGACCGGGAGCTGATGCCGGATTTTCCCGGTCTGGCGGACGTGGATAATTGCAGGGACTGGAAGCCGGGCGTTCCTATTGACCTGGATAAGATACGCAAGCAGGATGAGAATTACTGGCTTATGTATCGTGGGACGCCGAAGGCGTTTGTTACGCTCGAGGCCGGCCGGGCGATGTGGAGCAACAGATATGGAAACCTGACAGCGGTGCGCTATCCGCTGAGTAAGGAGCTGGGGGGCATTTTAGCCTCAAACATATTGGAGCGCGTGGAGCCTTCGTCTGTGGGGCTGTATTTTCAGCCTGTTCGCGAGCGTGGGCTAAAGGCGGGAAATGAAGGGACTGATTTCGGGCAATTGTTTTTGGGTTTCAGCATGTTTCTGGTGGTATCAGCGCTGCTGCTGACGGGTCTGGTTTTTGTATTTGGCGCCGAGAGCCGGAGCGAACAGATTGGGATGCTGCTGGCTGTGGGTTATTCGCCCACGCTGGTACGGGGGCTGCTGCTGGTCGAGGGTGGTATTCTGGCGGTGCTCGGGTCAATCGCGGGAACGGCTGCGGGGATGATTTACACCAAGTGTATGATTTATGGGCTGGCTACGATGTGGCGGGCGGCAGTGAGCGGGTCCTCGATACACTTTTATGCGAAACCATCGACGCTGCTTTTTGGGGCGCTGGGTGGAGTGGTTATTTCTCTTGCCGCAATATGGCTGGCTGTGCGTAAGCGAATATCCCGGCCGGCCCGCGAGCTTCTGGCCGGGAATTTGGAATGGCAATTCTTTGCCGCCGGGCGAGTATCGAGGGCGAAGACAGGGCTGTGGGTGGCGGCATTGGCGGCGACCGGTGCAGCGGCACTTCTGGCGGTGGTATGGGTACGCCAGAGCAGCGAGGCGGCCGGTTTCTTCTTTGGTGCAGGGGCGCTGCTGTTGATCGCCGGACTTGGATTAAGTCATTCCTTATTAAGGATGGTTGGGGGCGGTTTTCGCAAGCCTATGAGGTCACTGGCCGGCCTGGGATTACGAAACTCAACCAGGAGAAGCGGACGGAGTCTGACGGTAGTAGGGCTGCTGGCGTGCGGCGTCTTTCTGGTTATCGCCGTGGGGGCCAACAGACATAACCCGCTGGCCGAAGCGCAGCGAAGGGATTCAGGCACGGGAGGATTTGCCCTGTTCGGTGAATCGGCCATAGGCGTTTTGCAGGATTTGAATAGTGACAGCGGACGTAAGTCACTCGGCCTGGATAAAAAGGAATTGGAAGGTATTGAGGTGGTCCAGTTGCGCGTGCATGACGGCGACGACGCGAGCTGCCTTAATCTGAACCGGGCGCAGAAGCCCCGGTTGCTGGGGGTGCGGCCGGAGCAGCTGCAGGTGCGAGGGGCTTTTGGGTTTATCAACGTAAGTAAAGGCGCGGATAAGAAGGATGCCTGGGGGCTGCTTAACCGCGAACAGGGTGAGGGCGTGGCGCCGGCAATCGGGGATTATGCGACAGTTATATGGGCGCTGGGCAAATCTATCGGAGATGAGCTCGAATATAGTGACGAGAAGGGACAGACGTTTAAGCTGCGTATCGTCGGGATACTGAAGAGCTCGATTCTGCAGGGCAGTCTGCTTATTGCCGAGGATGAGTTTATCGAGCGTTTCCCGTCTGAGGACGGGTACAGGATGTTTCTTATCGATGCGGCCCAGCAGACGGCGGAGACGGCAGCCGAGAAGCTTTCCGGCGCGTTGAAGGACTTTGGGCTGGAACTGACGCCGGCCGTGCAGCGACTGGCGGCGTTCAGCGTGGTTGAGAACACGTACCTGTCAATATTTCAGATGCTGGGAGGTCTGGGGCTTGTTCTCGGCAGTGTGGGGCTGGGGCTGGTGGTGCTCCGTAATGTGGTTGACCGGCGGGGGGAGCTTGGGATGCTGCGGGCGGTGGGGTTTGACAAGGCGGCACTTAAGCGAATGGTGTTCTACGAGCATTCGGGACTTATGCTGGCTGGCTTGGTGTGTGGGGTTGCCGCTGCGGTGCTGGCGGTCGGGCCCGCGTTGAGGTCGCCGGGCGCGCAGGTACCGTATTTTTCCCTGATACTGATGGTGACGGCGATAGCAGTCAGCGGTATTGTGTGGATAAGGATTGCTGCGGGATTTGCGCTTAGTGGAAGACTTTTGGATGCTCTCAGGAACGAGTAGTCTGAAAAAGCGTTGAGGCAGAACGTATTATGAGGGAACTGGCAAGAGCAATTCCGGCTGGATTAGTGGTAGTTGGAGTGGTCTGCCTATACTTTTGGGTCGGAAGTGACGCGGCGACGGAGCTAAGGGAGCGATTGCCCGTAGCCGACAATGCGCCGCAGGATCTTCGGGATGAAAGCGGCGGAAAAGAACTGCAAGGGGAGTTCGTCGCGTTTGATGGCGTGGCGGCTGACCTGCCCGGGTCGTGGCCCCGCTTCAGGGGCGCGAACCTGGATGGGATAAGCCGTGAGGGCGTCAGCCTGGCGAGGACATGGGCGGCGGACGGGCCGGGCGTTTTATGGTCGGTGGAGCTCGGCGAGGGATACGCCGGTGCGGCGGTTTTGGATGGTCGGGTTTATGTTTTGGATTACGACCGGCAGAAGCAGGCGGATGCGGTCCGTTGTTTCTCACTGGCGGACGGCAGAGAAATCTGGCGGTATTCCTATCCGGTCAAGGTGAAGCGCAATCACGGTATGAGCCGGACGGTGCCGGCGGTGACGGAGAAGTACGTTGTGACATTGGGGCCGAAATGTCACGTGACGTGTCTGGATTCGGCGACAGGACAGTTTCGCTGGATGCTCGACCTGGTGAGGGACTTCAGGGCGAAAGTCCCGCCCTGGTATGCGGGGCAGTGTCCGCTTATAGACGGAGGCAGAGCGATAATCGGCGTCGGTGGGGATGCGCTGATGATGGCGGTCGATTGTGAAACGGGAGAGATTATCTGGAAAACTCCAAACCCGCATGGCTGGACAATGACACATTCCTCTGTGGCGCCGGCGGAGTTTATGGGCAGGCGTATGTACGTTTATTGCGCCAGCGGCGGCGTGGTTGGAATCTCCGCGGAGGACGGCAGTATTCTGTGGGAGAACAGCGAGTGGCAGATTCGTATCGCTAATGTACCCATGCCGGTGGTTGTGGGAGAAGGATTGATTTTTCTTTCGGGTGGGTACAACGCGGGAAGCCTGATGCTTCGGTTGACCGAGGAGAACGGGAAAATGGCTGCGCAGACGGTTTTTCGTCTGGGGCCGGAGGTGTTCGGCTCGCCGCAGCATACGCCGATTTTCTACGATGGTTACATTTACGGGGTCAGGCCGGACGGGCAGCTTGCCTGTCTTGACCTGAACGGGAAGGTTGTGTGGACGAGCACCAGCGCTCACAAATTCGGACTTGGTCCGTATATCATTGCCGACGGGCTGATATATGTTATGAACGACTCAGGACTGTTGACAATGGCCGAGGCTACACCCGGCGGCTACGTGCAGCTTGCATCGGGGAAGGTGCTGGAAGGGCCGGACGCATGGGGACCAATGGCCATTGCGTCCGGCAGATTGATTCTGCGTGATTTGAAGCGGATGATATGTCTCGATGTCACCAGACAATAGAGGTGTGTTGAAGGCGACTTTTTCATCGGTTATAATGAACATTCAATAAGTTTTGCTGTATAAAACGGTGTGCAGAAATGAACAAGCAATTGGGGATGGCAAATATTAAAATCTTTACAGGCGTGCTTATAGCTGTTGCCGCGGTGATTGCTGTTTTTGCCCTGATGTGGCTTGATACTACGGGTGAAAAGGGCAGCGGTCTCGGCAAGGCGTTCGAATACGATATTAAAGAGCTGGCGAAGATTGACCCGAATCTGATTCTGTATAAGGAATCGGCAGAAGCAATTGACACGGGACTTAAGGCGTCGCACGGAATCGCCGTCGGCTCCGACGGGCGCATTTATGTTGCCGGCGACAATGCCATTCGCGTATTTGGCCAGGGCGGCGATTTGCTCAGCGAGATTCCCGTTGGCGGGATGCCTCGGTGTCTGGCGGCGGCTGATGACGGGAGAATCTATGTCGGAGTGAAGGACCATGTGGAGATTTACGACGGTCAGGGCAAGCGCCTGGCAGCCTGGCAGAGCCTGGGTGAAGATGCGGTTTTGACCAGCGTCGCTGTTTCGGGCAACGATGTGTTTGTTGCGGACGCGGGCAATCGAATTGTTACCCACCACGATGTCGGCGGCAAGCTGATTAATCGTATCGGCAAGAAAGACAAAGACAAGAATATTCCGGGCTTTTTGATACCGAGTCCGTATTTCGACCTTGCGGTCGGCCGCGACGGGCTTCTGCGGGTGGTCAATCCGGGTCTGCATCGCATTGAGGCGTATACGTTTGAGGGCGACCTTGAGTTTTCGTGGGGCAGGTTTTCGTCTCATCTGGATGGTTTCACCGGCTGCTGTAATCCGGTGAATTTCGCGATACTTGGGGACGGCAGTTTTGTCACCTGCGAAAAGGGGCTGGTGCGCGTAAAGATTTACGATGCCGATGGTGCGTTTGTCGGCGTGGTTGCGGGACCTGAGCAACTGGTTGCGGGCGGCGCCTCCCGCGTGTGCGAGTTCCCGTCGGAGTGTCAGGCGGGCGGCTTTGATGTGGCCGTCGATGCGGCAGGGCGGATTTTTGTTCTGGATACGATTAAGAATGTTGTCAGGATATTCAGCAGGATAAAAGCAGAATAATGAAGGAACATTTCGGACATAGCTCAGGCCGGCGTGAACTGCTGACGGGGGTAGTGCGGTACGCTGCTTTGGGGCTGCTGGGAGCGGCAGGGGGGGCGGTTCTTGCCAAGAGGCGCAGATTGGTACGAGAGGGCAAATGCGTAAATGGGGGGATATGCCGGCGCTGCGAGGTTTTTGAGAAGTGCGGCCTGCCGCAGGCTTTGTCGGCCAAAGAGGTTTTGGTGAGAACAGGTAATGACGGAAAATAATAAAGACAATATTACGAGGCGGCGGTTTCTGCGGGAGAGCGTCTGGGGGACCTGCCTGGGGGGTCTCGGCGCGGCGGCCGGCTTCTTCAGCGGCAGCAGCAAGAGGACCGATACGGTCTGGCAGATTGACCCATACACGTGTGTTGCGTGCGGCAACTGCGCCACGTACTGCGTGCTGGAAGAATCGGCGGTCAAGTGCGTTCACGCATACGCGGTGTGCGGATACTGCAGAATCTGTTTCGGGTTCTTCGGGCCTGAGCCTCACGATATTACGGAGGCTGCGGAAAACCAGCTTTGTCCGACCGGCGCCATTAAGCGGACGTTCATAGAGGACCCGTATTATGAATACACGATTGATGAGAAACTGTGCAACGGGTGCGGCAAGTGCGTCAAGGGCTGTAATGCTTTCGGCAACGGGTCGCTGTTTCTTCAGGTGCGCCACGACCGGTGTCTGAACTGTAACGAATGCTCGATTGCGGCTGCTTGTCCTTCGGGGGCATATAAGCGGGTTCCTGCCGACAAGCCTTACCTGCTCAAGAGGGTGGACCACGCTTAATGATAGGATTCAGGCACGTCATAATCGGTGCGGTTGTTTTTCTGGTTGCCCGGGGTGCAGCGTCGGGGGTGGAACGTTTTCCGCCGCCCGATTTTGTGGAGACTAATCATAGTATTCCAAGCCCGACGGTCCCAGGGCCCCGGCAGGATGTGTACGAGTACATCGATGTTGTTGTGCTGTTGGGCGCACTGGTACTGTCTTCATATCTGGTTCTTAAAAGGCGCAGCCGGCGTGCGGTTTTTGGTCTTATGGTTTTTTCGCTGGCTTATTTCGGTTTCTGGCGAAAGGGGTGCGTTTGCCCGATAGGGGCGATACAGAATGTTGTTTTGTCGATTTTTGACCGCAGCTACGTGATGCCTGTAACGGTTGCTGCGTTTTTTCTGCTGCCCCTTGTGTTTACGTTGTTTTTCGGCAGGACTTTCTGTGCGGCGGTGTGTCCATTGGGCGCGATACAGGATTTGGCGGCGCTGCGGCCGATTGCGATTCCGAGATGGCTGGAAAGCGGGCTGCGGTTGTTTGCCTATGGCTACCTTGGGGCGGCGGTGCTTTTTGCTGCGACGGGCAGCGCTTTTGCGATATGCCGGTATGACCCGTTTGTGGCGTTCTTCCGTCTGAGCGGAAGATTGAACATTCTAATAATCGGCGTATGCCTGCTGCTTATAGGTGTGTTCATAGGGCGTCCCTACTGCCGGTTTATATGTCCCTACGGTGTAATCCTCAGGCAGCTTTCGCGCATATCGAGCAGGCGCGTCACGATAACGCCGGACGAGTGCATCAAGTGCAGGCTGTGTGAGGATTCGTGTCCCTTCGGCGCCATCAGAGAGCCGACGGCGGCGTGGCCGGCGGGTTACTATGTCAAAAGCAAAAAGAGACTGGCGTTTCTGATTGTTTTGTTGCCGGCGCTGGTTCTGGCAGGTGGACGCCTTGGGGCGGGCCTTAAGGCCGTGACAGGCCGGGCTCACGCAACCGTCAGGCTTGCCGAGCGGGTTTATCTCGAAGAGGAGGGTAAGGTGGAAGGGACGACGGACGCCAGCTCCGCTTTCAGGGCGACCGGCAAGGAAGTGAAAGACCTTTATGACGAGGCTTCGGCGCTTATTGACAGGTTTGGAATGGGAGGCTGGTTTTTCGGAGGATTTGTGGGGTTGGTTGTCGGGCTCAAGCTTATCACCGTTTCGGTAAGGAGGCAAAGGACGGATTACGAAGCCGACAGGGCGAGCTGTCTGGCGTGCGGCCGGTGTTTTGAGTATTGCCCCAGAGAACAGTTGAGGCTGAAGAAAGCGAAGGAAACGGTTGGCAAAGGCTGATGATGGCTCGTATTGACAGCACTTGCGAGAGTTTTGAAGGGGCAAATCCCTGGCGCCAGACGGCGTTGAGGACCGCCACGGTAGGGGGCGTGTTCTGTATTGTTGTCATTGCGCTTCTGCTGACAAATTTTGTCAGGCGTACGGTTTTTGACGCAAGGCGGGTGGAGGAACTGGACAGGCTGAAGATTGAGATTCTCAGCCGGTCGAATGATGAGGAGCTTATGACCCGGATTCGGCAGTTGGATTTGCGGGTCAGACGGGAGAGGATTCGCCGGCTGGATTTTTCCCGCAAAGGAAGCTACCTGCTTGCGGGCGGCGTGGTGGTGCTGCTTATCGGTTTGAAGTGGGCGCGGAGCTTTAGAAAGAAGCTGCCCTGGCCCCAGCCGCGTGGGGACATGAGAGATGTACAGGTGCGTGAGGCGACGCTGGCCCGCCGGGCGGTGACAGTGGGTCTGGCGGTATTGGGGTCGGGCGCGCTGCTGCTGAGCCTGAACCCGCAAGTCGACTTCGACAAGGCCGGCAAAGGGGGCGCTTCATATCCTTCGACGGAGCAGGTCGGCAGGAATTGGCCCCGTTTTCGTGGGCCCGGCGGATTGGGGATTAGCGCCTATGGGAACGCGCCGGTTAGTTGGAACGGTGCAACCGGCGAGGGGATTTTATGGAAGAGTAAGGTCCCGCTGCCGGGGCATAATTCACCCGTTGTCTGGGAGGGGCGGGTTTTTCTCTCGGGCGCGGACGCGAATGAGCGTGAGGTGAACTGCTTTGATGCGTTTACGGGAGAGCTTCTGTGGCAAAAAGCGGTTGACACTCCGGCAGACAGCAACGCGAAGCCGCCGGATGTAATGGAAGATACAGGTTTCGCGGCGCCCACTTGTGTAACAGACGGACGGCGGGTCTTTGCCATTTTTGCAAACGGGGACGTTGGCTGCTTCGATGTAGAAGGCAAAAAACTGTGGACCAGAAGCCTGGGGGTTCCGGAAAGTGCGTACGGGTATGCCTCTTCGCTTGACGTGTATCGGAACCTGGTCTTGATTCAGTACGACCAGGCGAACGCAGAAGATGAGAAGTCCAAAATGATGGCTTTGAACGCGTCATCGGGCGCTACCGTGTGGGAAACGAAGCGGCCGGTAGGGGGGGCGTGGGCGTCACCGATAGTGGCCAAAGTTGGGAATCAGGACCAGTTGATTACGTGCGGAGACCCGTGGGTGGTAGCGTACAACCCAGGCAATGGCGCGGAACTCTGGCGGGCGGAGTGCCTCGGGGCGGACCTTGCTCCGTCTCCAATATACGCCGGCGGGCTGGTATTGGCGATAGAGTCAAACACCAAGGTGGTGGCCATAAGGCCGGATGGGCGGGGTGATGTTGGCAAGACCCATATCGTCTGGATGGCCGAAGACGGGATTCCTGACATCTGCAGCCCGGTCGGCAATGGCCAAGTGGTAATCCTGCTGACAAGCGACGGCACGCTTACCTGTTACAGGACAGCCGACGGCGCGAAGCTCTGGGAAAAGGACTTGGGGACTTATTTCAAGGCATCGCCCACTCTGGTCGGCGACCGCCTGTATTTGCTCAGCGAGAAGGGGGTAATGTTTATCGCGGAGGTGGGCGGCGAATATAAAGAGCTGGCCAGATGCGAGCTGGGTGAGGGTTGCCACGCATCGCCGGCTTTCGGTGACGGTCGTATTTATATACGAGGATTGGAGCAGTTGTACTGCATAGGAACCGCTGCCTTGCAGAACCGATAATTGGAACACGAGCTTTGTAGGAGCTTATGGATAAGTCGGACCTGACATTCGTGAATGCGGCCGTTGAGAGAATCGGCGGCGCGCCGGAGAAGGTTCTCGAAATTCTCCAGGCTGTTCAGGGCCATTACGGTTATTTGCCCGGCGAGGCTCTTGAGCTGGTGTGTGAGCTGACGGATATTACACCGGCGATGATTGTCGGGGTCTCTTCGTTCTACAACCAGTTTCGACACCGCCCGGTTGGTCGTCACATTATTCACGTATGCGTCGGCACGGCCTGCCATGTCAAGGGCGCAGAGCAGGTCTATGAGGCTTTTCGGCGGCATCTCGGTCTTGCCGAAGGGGACGATACGGATGCGCAGAAGGTGTTTACTGTCGAGAGGATTGCGTGCCTGGGCTGCTGTACGCTGGCGCCGGCGGCTCAGATTGGCCAGATAACCTATGGGCATCTTACCGCCGAGACGGTTCCGACCGTCATCACTGACTTTCTGCAGTATGAAGAAAGCAGGGCGCAGCGGAAAGACAGAGGTCGCAGGCTTGCAGTGAGCAGGACAGATTCCTGCGGTGAAGTCAGGCTTGGTCTGGGTTCTTGCTGTGTGGCTCGGGGCAGCGGAAAACTGCGAGACGCGCTGGAGCAGGCCCTCGACGAGACGGGCGTTCGGGTTACCGTAAAGCGTGTGGGTTGCGTAGGGATGTGTTTCCAGACGCCGCTGGTGGAAGTAGTGCTGCCGGATAAAAGGTCCTTTCTTTATGCGAGGGTGCAGCCGGAGGATGCAAAAGCCATTTTATTGCGTCACTTCAAGCCTCGCGGGGCGAGGAGAATCTCCAACGTGGTTTCAACGGTGCTTGACGGTATACTAACCGATGAAAAATGGCAGGCTGTAACCCGATATGCAATAGATGTACGGGACGAGCCTGTGGCTGATTTTCTCGACAAGCAAAGGCATATTGCCACTGAGCACTGCGGGCATATTGACCCGATAGATATCGATGAATATTTGCTGAACGATGGTTTTAAGGCATTGCAGAAATGCGTGAAGGAGCTGAGTCCCCAAGAGATTATCGCCGAGATAGAATGTAGCGGGCTTCGTGGCCGGGGAGGGGCCGGTTATCCGACGCATCTGAAGTGGTCGGCGGTACGGCGTGCAGAGTCTGAGAAGAAATACCTGGTTTGCAACGGGGATGAGGGCGACCCGGGCGCCTTTATGGATAGAATGTTAATGGAGTCATATCCCTATCGGATAATTGAGGGCGTGGCAATAGCGGCATACACCGTCGGCGCGGATGAGGGGCGTTTCTATATTCGGGCGGAATATCCGCTCGCGATTGAACGGATGAGCAAGGCGCTGGAGCAGTGCCGCCGGCGGGGTTTTCTGGGTGAAAACATACTCGGCGCGGGTTTTTCATTGAGTCTTAAGATTGTTGCCGGCGCCGGGGCCTTTGTCTGCGGCGAGGAAACGGCGCTGATGGCGAGCATAGAGGGGCGGCGGGGTATGCCCCGGCTGCGTCCGCCATATCCAGCCGAGAGCGGGCTTTGGAGCAAGCCCACCCTTATCAACAATGTCGAGACCTATGCGGTGGCGCCGTGGATAATACGTCACGGGGGGGCTGAGTTTGCCAGGCTGGGTACGAGCGGCAGCAAAGGGACAAAAGTTTTTGCACTGGCGGGCAAGATTGCTCACGGAGGTCTTATCGAGGTGCCCATGGGTATTTCGATACGGGAAATCATAGAGGATATCGGGGGAGGAATTTCCGGCGGCAAGCGGTTTAAGGCAGTGCAGATAGGAGGTCCCTCGGGCGGGTGTGTTCCGGCGGAGCTGGCCCATATCGCTGTTGACTACGAAACGCTTAACGACGTGGGGGCAATGATGGGTTCGGGCGGTATGGTAGCGCTGGACGAATCGGATTGCATGGTTGATATCGCAAGGTATTTCCTCGAATTCACCCAGAACCAGTCGTGCGGCAAGTGCACTTTCTGCAGGATAGGGACGCGGCGCATGCTGGATATTCTCGAACGGCTGTGCGGCGGAGAGGGCAGGAAGGGCGACATTGAAGAGCTGGACCATCTGGCTGAAATAGTAAAGCAGGGTAGCCTTTGCGGGCTTGGCAAGACGGCGCCGAATCCGGTTCTTTCAACGATAAGATACTTTCGCGATGAGTATGAGGCCCATCTTCAGAAGCGATGTCCGGCCGGAAGATGCAGGGCGCTTATCACCTATTCGGTTACGGATGACTGTATAGGCTGTACTCTGTGTGCTCAGCATTGCCCGGCTGAGGCGATTGCGATGAAGCCGTACGAAAAGCATGAGATTGACTCGGAGAAATGTATTCGGTGCGGGACGTGCAGGAATATTTGTCCGGCGGATGCGATTAAGGTTGAGTAACAATGCCCAGGCTGACTATAGATAACCGCCAGGTCGAAGTTGATGACGGCGCAACGATTCTCGATGCCGGCAGGAAGCTGGGAATTGAGATTCCGACGATGTGTTTCCTCGAAGGCTGCCGCCCGTCGACCAGTTGCATGGTGTGTGTGGTGAAAGTCGGCGGCTGGGGCAGGTTGGTTCCAGCCTGCGGGGCCATCGCAGAAGATGGTATGCGAATTGAAACCGATTGCCAGGAGGTCCGAGAGGCAAGAAAAGCGGCGTTGGAACTGTTGCTTAGTGAGCACGTGGGTGACTGCATGGGGCCGTGTCAGGTTACTTGCCCGGCCGGGATGAACATACCGTTGATGATTCGGCAGATAGCGGCGGGCGAGCTGGGCGAGGCGATTGCGACGGTGAAAAGAGATATTGCCTTGCCTGCCGTACTGGGCCGGATTTGTCCGGCGCCGTGTGAGAAGGCGTGCAGGAGGGCCATGTTTGATGAGGCGGTCTCAATCTGTCTTTTGAAGCGGTATGCAGCCGACGTTGACCTGCAATCCGGAAAGCCCTATTTGCCGGATTGCAGGGCTAGGCAGGATAAGCGGGTGGCCGTTATCGGAGCGGGACCGGCGGGATTGGCGGCTGCCTATTATTTGGCCCAGGAGGGCTTCGCCTGCACGATTTTCGATGAGCACGAGAAACCGGGGGGAATGCTTCGTTATGGAGTTCCGAGGGAGAAACTTCCGATTGAAGTGCTCGAAGCCGAAATTGCCATAATTGAAAGGCTGGGCGTGGAGTTTCGGGGCCGGACAAGGATAGGTACCGCGCTATCGATGACGGATTTGCGCAAAGGCTTTGATGCCGTGTTTATTGCGGTTGGGGCGTTGAAAACCGGCGATTTGAAATGGCTGGGCGTTGAGGCGGGCGAGAACGGTATTGTCATACAGGGCAAAACTTACGAGACGAGCGTGGCCGGTGTTTTTGCGGGTGGGGATGCTGTTCGCAAGCGGAAACTTACGGTCAGGGCGGTTGCAGACGGCAAGGAAGCGGCAGTGGCTATCGCTCAATCTTTGTCGGGCCAGAAGCTTACAGGACCAGCCGAGGTGTTTAACACTCGTATTGGCAAACTCAGGGATGGAGAAATAGAAAGATTTGTCGCCTGCGCAAGCGGGGCGGCGAGACTGCGGCCGGCACAGCAAGGTAGCGGGTTTGTCGAGGGCCAGGCCCGTGAGGAATCCGCTCGCTGCCTGCACTGTGACTGCCGAAAGGCTGAGAATTGCATGCTGAGACGGTATGCCCAGGACTATGAAGCGAGGGCAAGACGTTACAAGAGTGAACTGCCGCTGTTCGTTCAGCATCTTCAGCACCCGGATGTAATTTACGAACCGGGCAAATGCATACGGTGCGGGCTGTGTGTGCAGATTACTTCGCAGGCCGGAGAGGAACTTGGGCTGACGTTCATAGGGCGGGGGTTCGATGTTCATGTTGCGGTGCCGTTTGACCACTCGATTGCCGAAGGACTCAAACGCACAGCCAGTCAATGTGTAGAGGCCTGTCCTACGGGCGCATTGGCGTTTAAGAAACCCTGAAATCCTTACTGCCCGGCGTCATTGCGTCCCATCCATGGGCAGGAATGCTTCTGAGGGCAATCCACACAGCCGTGTTTTCTGGAGACCAGCGGCAAGATGATAAAGGCGTCGATGGCAAAAACAGCGAGCAGAGCCAGCAGGGGCCAGCAGAAGCTCCGTACGACGGCAATGACACCCACCAGAGCAGGTATGAACCATAGCGGGACGATAACGGGGATGTGCCTGCGGAATTTTTCATTGAAACGGTCGCCGTCGCTTTTTTCTGTGAGATTGGCCGAGATTTGGCCGTATCCGCATGGGCAGGCCGCAGTGTTCCAGAAGTGACAGTAAGGACAAACGAACACCATAATCCACAGGGCGCCGGCGGCGCCGTACAGCAGGTAGGCGGCTGCGGCAATCCATGCCCAGGCGGAGTTGTTGAACGCCACTACGAAAATAGCTGCCCCGAGCAGGGTCATTGCGATGTAGGGAAGGTTGTTTATCAACGCTTCGGCACGAGAATACTGGCGCAGCGACTCACATTCGGCAACAGTTTCTTGGTTCTCTTGTTCTGTTTCATTCATTATTGAGCAAATCCTCCGCTCTTTCAGCTACCTCAGCGACTCGTCGGTCCGTGGCGGGAGATTTGCCTTTTTCAAGCCCCATGTCGGTAATACGGAGATGCTGGAAATTGTTGAAGCCGGCCTGCTTGAGACAGTTTTTCACGCAATCCATTGCGCAGCCGTCTATGGCGAGTATCAGTGAAGCGGATTTGGTTGTGGCCATAACCGGCTGGATTCTTCCCCCTATCCCTGCAAGGCAGAACATCTTGCCGATACCGTCTTTAGTAAGCTTTCGTGCGGCTTTGTCGGAGATTTCACCGACATCGGCAGCACCGGAACAGGCGAAAACAAGTTTGGACGGCGGGATGTTCGCGGGTCTGTTAGCATCGTTTGTCATTATGATACGTCCTTTCCTGGAACAAAGTTGCCGCAATTTCGTAAAAATCGCGGTTGGGCAGCAGATTATATAGCATTGTGGGAGTTTAAGCAAGCTTGACAACACCAGCAGAATCGTGTACAAATAGCCAAGCATCATTTTTTTTCAGGGGCGTGGCCTGGTGAAGAGAATGAGTAGGAACTACCTTCTGGTTTCAGGCTTTTGGTTAGCGATTTGTGGTGCGGTCAACGGCGATTACAGCACTGCGAAGGCGGCAGATTGGCCTAACTGGCGGGGGCCTAATCATAACGGCATATCGAACGAATCAGGCTGGGTTGCGGTCTGGCCCGAGGACGGTCCGAAGGCGCTGTGGAAAAAGTCGATCGGGACCGGATTCTCATCGCTGGCGGTAAGCAGGCGCCACCTCTACGCAATGGGGAATATCGATGACAGAGATATAGTCTATTGCCTGGACGCCGAGACCGGGCAGGGAATATGGGAGCAATCATATCCATGTCCTGTGTTTGCCAAATCGCACGAGGGAGGTCCTTCGGCAACACCGACGGTGGACGGTAGTGCGGTTTACACCTTCAGTAAGAAGGGTGATGTTTACTGTTTGGAGGCGACCACAGGTAAGGTTATCTGGCATAAGAATGTGAGTGAAGAGCTGGGGGCCAAGGCGCCCGACTGGTATTTCGCCGGTTCCGTACTCGTTATCGACGATATCCTCATTCTTAGCGCGGGCACCTGGGGTATCGCTCTCAATAAAACTGATGGCAGCTTTGTATGGCAGAATGGAAAAGGGCCGCCCGGTTACGCTACTGCGGTGCCATTTACTGCCGGCGGGCGGAAATGCATAGCGATTTTTGGCGCCAAGGGAGTTGCGGGACTCGTTGCCGCCACAGGAGAGCAACTATGGCAATTCGGCTGGGAGACCCCGTGGGACGAGAATATTGCAGACCCCATCGTTTCAGACGATAAGGTGTTCATTTCTTCAGGATGCGGCACGGGCTGCGCACTTTTGAAGTTTCAGGGCGGCAGTGTGGATGAGATTTGGCGCAACAGGAACATGCAGAATCATCTCAACAGCTCTGTGTTATGGCAGGGACACCTTTACGGGTTCGATGAGAGCGAACTTAAGTGTCTGGATTTCAAAACGGGGCGGGTGGTGTGGTCGCAGGAAGGGCTGGGCAAGGGAAGCCTTATGGCTGCGGATGGGAAGCTGATTATCCTCAGTGAAAAAGGCAGGCTGGTGATTGCAGAAGCTTCGCCGGAGGGGTTCAAGGAACTTTCGAGTGCGCAAATCCTGAAGGGCAAGTGCTGGACTGTGCCTGTTCTGGCAAACGGCAGGATTTATGCACGTAATGCAAGTGGCGATTTGGTCTGCGTGGACGTCCGCGCGAAGGCGGCACACGTTTCAATGAAGACCAATTAAGATTAATGGGGGCGGTTATACAGTTGCATACTCGAAGCCTGTTCGTAAATTGAGAGTGGACAATACGATAGGAGTTTAGGCAAGACGAGACGGAGTTTCCACGAACCGTTCATAAGAATACCGTTTTTTTGGAGAAGTGCTATGAAGATGCGTATGAGAATCGGATGTTACACGCCGGCGTTAGTCCTTGGGCTGACGGTATGGGTACTTGGGGCAAGCTGCTGTGGCACCGCGGAGGCCGCGGACTGGCCCAACTGGCGAGGACCGAATCATAACGGCATATCGAGCGAAACCGGCTGGGTTGCGACGTGGCCTAAAGAGGGCCCGCAAGTGCTATGGAAAAAGTCCGTCGGCACCGGATTCTCTTCGATTGCGGTGAGCAGCGGGTCGGTCTACACGATGGGTAACATCGATGACAGCGACATAATCTATTGCTTCAATGCAGAGACAGGCGGGCTGCTTTGGAAGCATTCTTATCCGAGCCTCAAAGAGCCGAAGAGTCATGAAGGCGGTCCGACAGCAACCCCGACTGTGGACGGGAACCGGGTCTATACGCTCAGCAAGTGGGGCAGGGTTTTCTGTCTGGATGCCAAAACGGGTAAGGTTCTTTGGAACAAGGACTTGATGCAGGATTTTGGAATCGAGCGTACCGAGTGGGGGCTGTCGGGGTCACCGCTTATAACAGGCGATATGGTTGTCTATGATGCGGGGACCTGGGGTGTCGCTCTTAACAAGACAAATGGCGATTTGATATGGCAGAATGGGAAAGGGCCGGGGGGATATGCCACCCCTGTGCCTTTTACTGCGAGCGGCAAGAAGTGCCTGGCGATTTTTGGGCACAAGGCACTGGGGGCGGTGATTGCTGCAACCGGAGAGAAGATATGGGAGTATCCCTGGGAGACAAGATATAACATCAATGCAGCCGACCCCATAGTATCAGGCGAGACAATATTCATATCTTCAGGATACAACAGGGGCTGCGCTCTGTTGAAGCCGGAGGGCGGCAGTGTCGCTGAGATTTATACCAATAAGAATATGCGCAATCAGTGCAATAGCAGTGTGCTGTGGAAAGGGTATCTATACGGATTTGACGGGCAGGTGGGGGGCAAAGGAAAACTTACATGCCTGAATTATGATACCGGCGATGTGAAGTGGGCACAGGATGGGATGGGCACCGGTTCACTGATGATGGCCGATGGCAAGCTTATTATCCTTGGTGAAAAGGGGAAACTGGTAATTGCCGAGGCTTCGCCCGAGGGGTTCAAGGAGCTCTCGAGTGCCCAGATTCTTGAGGGTAAGTGCTGGACGGTGCCGGTCCTGGCCGACGGCAGAATCTACGCGCGCAACGCGAACGGTGATTTGGTTTGCGTGGACGTGAGGGGTAAGGGGCCGGCGGTTACGGGCGGGGGAGAGTGGCCGCAGTTTCGCGGCCCCAACCGGGACGGCAAGTCGGCAGAGACGGGGCTATTGAAGAGCTGGCCTGAGGGAGGACCACGGCTGGCGTGGAAGGTTGAAGGATTGGGCAAAGGCTTTTCGACGGTTTCTGTGGCCGGCGGAAGGATATTTACGATGGGCGACCGCGGCGATGATCAATTCGTGATTGCTCTGGACCAGGCCACTCGCAAGGAGCTATGGGCATCCAGGGTTGGCGCCGCCTGGAAAGACAGTAAGAGCGGGCCGCGATGCACACCCACGCTGGACGGCGAACTGGCTTACGCTGTCGGCACGCACGGCGACCTCGTCTGCCTCGAGACGGCCACCGGAAAGGAACGCTGGCGGAAGAACTTTGCCAAAGACTTTGGCGGCAAGATGATGTCGAAGTGGGGATACAGCGAGTCTCCCCTTGTAGACGGCAATAAACTGGTGTGCACTCCCGGCGGCCCGGACGCAGCCATAGTGGCGCTGGACAAGAAAACGGGCGAAACAATCTGGAAATGCACTGTGCCTGATATAGGCCCGCGAGGCAATGACGGCGCGGGATATTCTTCAGTTGTTATAGCCGAGGCGGGCGGTATTCGCCAATACATCCAGATGATGGGGCGGGGCCTGGTTGGTGTTGCCGCCGATACCGGCAGGTTCTTGTGGGGCTACAACAAGATTGCCAACGACGTCGCGAACATTCCGATGGCCGTTGTGGACGGCGACTACGTCTTTTGCACAACAAGCTACAAGACCGGCAGCGCCCTTCTGAAACTGGCGCCCACAGGCGATGGAGTAAAGGCGGAAGAGGTTTATTTTCTCACGCCGGATGTGTTTGAGAATCATCATGGGGGCGTGGTCCTTTTGGACGGCTACTTGTACGGCGGAGACGGCCAGAACAAGGGGGTGCCAGTATGCCTGGAGATGAAAACCGGCAAGATTATGTGGAAGGAAACGCCGCCCGGCAAGAAGTCGGCAGCGGTGCTTTATGCGGACAAACACCTTTATTTGCGCTACGAAAGCGGTCTGATGGCACTGGTCGAGGCCACACCGGAACGCTTCAACGTGAAAGGCACGTTTGAAATTGCCAGCAAAACCGGCCCCAGCTGGCCGCATCCGGTCATTGTGGATGGAAAGCTCTACCTGCGCGACAACGACGTGCTGCTGTGCTACGATGTAAGCTCGGGCAGCTAAACGTTTGGCCCCAAGCAGGGCTGAATCGGCGGCCAAGGACAGGGAACTGCACGGCAAAAGATGTCTGTATTTGCTCAATATCGGCATCTCCAGGATGTGATTACGCGACGAACAGGGAGGCGGGCATATCCATAGGGGTCGTGCCACAATGCCCTGATTTATCGCGAGGGCTGGCGTTAGCGGAGGCCGGAGGCCTATCTCCACGAAGATTTGTTCTTGGCTCGCAAAAAAAATGCTGAAAAATCGAAATTTGTAATCAACATTGGACTTGGCTCCTGCGCCACATAATATGGTAAGGTGACGGCTCATTGTGGATTATGACTCTCGGCCGTCGGTCGTGATGCCAGGACCACTGTTATTGCCCCTTGGACACTACGACCCTGACAAATGTCTATTTGTGGAGGAGTCCACCGGAATGGAAGTGTCGGCATGGTCTGTCGTTGCAGTGGTCGCGCGAATATGCCGGTTGGTGATTGCCAGAGGCCCGGAAGAAGCATGTTTGGCGGCCTTGGTGCATTTTTGTTTTCCGTGGTCGGTTCTTGCATATCGGATTAGACGCCCCAAGAAATTGTCTTTAATATTTTCGTTTTTTTCTTGATTATAATGTGCCTTGTCTCGTATAATAGGTCTCCGTAAACTGAAGCCGTTTCAAGGCAGAAACTCAGAACATGGTTTCGGAGTGAAGCAGAGTGTCTTCAGTCGTGACAAACAACAAGAGCGGCGTGCCGACAAACGTTGAGCTTGCGACGCAGGTCTTCGCGCAATACGGCCATTTCATTCGCTCTATGATTCGGTTTCAGGTTGAGGATGAGGCCGAAGCCGAGGACTTGTTTCAGGACTTCTTTCTGTACTTGATTGCCAAGCCCGTACCGCCGCACATCAAGAACGTCAGAGGCTTCCTGTGCAAGGTCGTCTCCGACAGGGTTAGAGATGCCTTACGCGGAATTAACCGCTACCGGGCACAGATACAGGCTTATGCCAAGCCTAACTCACCCGTCAGCGAGGACCTGCCGGAGGATGTTCTGGTGGAGGTGGAAGAGGCAAGAAAGATGTTTGAGCTGATTGAAAGACGCCTGCCGACAAATGAGGCTTTGGCGGTAACGTTAAGGTACAGGGAAAACCACGGTCTGACGGAAATCGCGCAGAAAATAGGGATTAAGCCGCGGTCCGCCAGTAAGTATGTTTCTTTGGGACTCAAGAAGATCCGTTGTGTTTTTACTGTGAAGCGAGAGGGTAAATATGATATCGGTGAACTCTAATTCAACATGCGAGCAGGCTCGCGTGTACTACTACGAGTACCTTTATGGCGAGTCCGGCGAATCTGTTCCGTTGAAAATCCTTGCCCACATAAATCAATGCGATACTTGCCTGGCGGAGGTTGACCGACTCAAATCTATACTTGCTGAGGGCAAACGCGCCGCAAGAGGCGCCTCTACCATGACTAACAATCTGAGGCTTCACTTTGCTTACACAAATGCTTTCGTGAGCTGTGACACGGTGAAACCTTTTCTTGCGAGTCTTGCGGTTCCAGCTCTGCAGATCCACGTACCCACGCCCATAACCGTTCACCTTGACAAATGCCGGCAGTGTGCAAGAGACCTTGAACTGATTCGACAACTCGACCTTACGAACAGACAGATGTTCCGATTGGGTCAGCTTTTTGCTGAAGAGCCATCGGCGGATATCACTGTTTGCCAGAAGGCCCGAAGTGTTATAGGCTCGGTTGCAGCGATGGATTTTGAAAGTGTTTCGGCCGAGACGCTGCGACATATATGTGTGTGTCCGAAGTGCAGACAACGGCTGCACAAAGAGCGCAAGAGCATAGGGGGGAGCCTTCCGAGCGATACTGAGCGACCGTCGATACGGTGCGATGCCGTTTCGGCAACCGATATATTCGATTACGTTGTGCCGTACGGCGTTGACTTTGGCAAGGATGCCGGGTTGCGCAAGTCGCTGAGGTCGCATTTGGCTAATTGTCCTGCGTGCCTGGACAGAATGCAGAGTCTGCACGATACGGTGTACGGCGTTTTGGAGCGTCGGGAATCCGGAATTGTTACTTGTTTCAAGGTGGAAGAAGCTGAGGTGGAGTCCGCTGCGAGCGGCTCGGAGAGCATGTATGCAGATTTCCCGATAAAAGTACGGGTGTTTGACAGGTCCGGGCGTGTGGCTGCGGCGGCCGGCGCGCATACGCATTTCACGCAAGTGCTCAAACAAAAGGCTGCGGCACTGCACCTGAGCCGGCTTCTGAAACCTGCGGCTGCAGCCATTTTTGTTGCAGGGATTCTGTTTCTATTCAGGGGTCCTGCGGCACAGGCCATGGGCCTCGCTGAGGTCTACAAGGCCCTCGAGCGAATGAAGAACGTCTACATTGCCACCTTTTACCAGGATGAATCAAACCCGACTCAGCAGATATGGATATCCCGCACGCTGAACGTCAAGCTTTTTAAGGCCGGGACGCAGTGCGTTTTGTGGGACCTTCAAAAGGAATCTGCAAAGTCGAGAGACTTGAGCACGGATTTGATGGAAACTAAACGGTTAAGCAAGGACATTGTCGCAAGTGTTGAGCAAACCATGAAAGGGCCGGTCGAGCTGTTGCCGTTTAATAATGTGGACGAAGCGCCGCAAGGCGCGGAGTGGCAGGCCGTGCCTGCCGAGGACGCCGGGACTGTTACTGCCGGGACGGAAGTGTATGACTTGGTATGGCTTGAAAAGAGACCGGACGGCTCGACTGTCCATAATAAATGGCGGGGCTATATAGACTCCCAGACGAAACTGCCGAGGAGGATTGAGCGGTGGGAGCGACGGTCTGAAGAAGCGAAGTACGAGCTTGTAAGTATCAGAAAGGTTGGCTATCCCTCTGGGGCTGAAATCGAGGCTGCTATCAAAGAAAAAGGGTTTTAGTTGCCTTCGCTGGGTTTCGGCAGCCAGAGGGGGCAGCGGTTAACATAATTGTCACCCGTCTTTTCCACTAAGAAAACATCGGCCCTGGGCGTATCCTGGTGGCCGTCGGCAAAAACCGCATTAACGCTCCTGTTGGGGTGCCGGCCGTCCACAGCGTCTTGCTCGGAGCCGGCGGTCAAAGTTCTCCCTTTATTGACCCCCAGGCCCGGCAGATAAAACGAACCCTGTCTATTCGGATGGTCAATAGGCGGCAGGTCTTCACTCGTGGCGGCCCGCCAGCTTATGAGGCTGTAGCCGCTATCGCTTATGAGCAGCGTTGCCTGGGGGGATTGGACTTGATGGGCGCTCAAAGGTATTCCAACGACTTCGCTGCCCGGCGTTCCTTTCGTGTCTTTGCAGATTGCGCGGTTGACGCCGTAATTTCCACAGAGTATGTTTGGCTTCATACCGCCGTCCTCCACGGACCTGGCCGGGCACCAGAAAATGGTCCCCTTGTCATGGTTCTTTCCCAGACTGGGCGCCAGGAAGTGAAACCACCACCAGCCGCGCCTGTCATAGGAGTGATCTCCCGCAAAGCCGCCTATGGGTGCGGGCTGGCCCAATTCCGAACGTTTGAAACCATAGGGAAATGTTTCGTTTTCCTGGTCGTAGGTGGTCAGGGCCAGGAACAATTGGTTGAGGTTGGAAGCGCAGGTGACTGACCTGGCTTGCTGCCTGACTGTGCGCAATACAGGCAAGAGAATACCGGTGAGCAGGGCAATTGTCCCCATAACAACCAGCAATTCGATAAGTGTAAACGCGGTGCGCCTCATCGCCGTCTAATTCTACCAAGAATAGTCCTAAAGTAAATAGATTGCTGTCTTGAAGAAAATGGGACCACCCAAATTCCTGAAAGCTGCCCGTATTCAATCGATGCTTGTGGCCCAGCCGGTAACTGCTCGGCCCAAGGGGATTGGGCGATAGCTTTACTCTGGTTCGCAATCTGATGCGCAGGCGTGCCTGTAATGCCAGTACTCAGCCGCTCCAGTGGTACACATCCCGGGCCAGTATATGTCCTCTATACAGGGAAAAGCTCCGACCGCAGGAAGCAGTTCGCCGTAACAGGCCGCTCCATATTGGTCCTCCTGACAACCCCACAGGTTACAAAACTCGCGATACACGCAGTCACAAACGCCCCACATCATTTCCGAGCAATATATAGTGTAGCAGTGTTGGATGAGTTTGGTGCACGAATAATTGGGGAATCCGCCGGTTATTTTGTGTAGGTCACTGTCGCTGAGCGCGGCAAAAGTGCCGGTCAACGCAAGGGGCTGTTTGGAGATTAACAGGGCCGTGCCTTCGCCCCAGTCGATGTCGAGGTCGCGCAGCTTGGTGCGATAGTAAAACTTGTTGCTGTCGAGGTCAATGAACCAGGCGTACTCCTGGTCAACGTGCTCGAGCACCACATAGTGCTTCGGTCCAGGCAGATGCAGAATTGCCTGACCGCCCTGTAAATTCTTGAGTGTCTGGATGTCTGTTTTTGCGGCAAGGCAGTGAAAACCTAAATCTCGGGCGAATTGTCGCAGGGCGTAAAGGCTTGTCCCTTTGTTTGGGTCACTGACCAATTGAGCAAGGTTTGCATCAGTGACATCTTTGCCTAATCGTTGGGCCACATATTTTATAGCCAGGGTCGCACAGTTCTGGGTCGCTGAATTGTTGGCGGCAGCCAGGAGCCTCTCCTGAAGGAGCGAATCGGTGTCAACTGTGCCGGAATCGTGGTATGACAGCGGCCTTTCGGTCAGCGGCGAGTAGTAGTCTACCCGTGAACCGACCTTCTGATTGACACGAAAGGACGCCGGATCAACCGAACCAATTCGGACAGAGGCAAGGTCCCAGGACTCGTAGGAGAGCAGCTCAGGCGACTGCGGACGCGTGTTATAGAGTTCAACGGTAATCCTGCGGGGAATCCATTTACCCGAAACCAACTGATAGTCCTGGTAGGTTCTCAGTGTGGATGCCATGCCGCCATTGTCCTGCGACCAGGATAACAAAGCGTAGTCCTTTGCGGGGTCGAGCGCGAAAACCATTTTTATCCTGAAGTCGGCTGCATCCATGAAAACAGTAAGATTTATTTGTTTCTGCCCTCCAACGTCCACCTCGACGGCGGATGATTCGCAGGCGGAAAGGCCTTCAAGCGTGTAGGCGCCGTATCCCCAGGGAACGAGGCTGGCCGTCAACGGACCGCTTACAGCAACCGGAAAACGGCCTTTTCCTTCGGTAACAATTGAGTTATTGACAGGCTCGGTGTACATCGTGTATCGGCTGCCATCCCAGACAGATACGCGTCTTTTATTCCAGTTCGGGTTAAAGTCGTCCTGCAGGTACGGACCGGCGGCGTTGGCAGGCGGTTCGCTTTCTCTGGTGTGAGAGTTCAGGTTGATTTCCCAGTAGAACCTGTCGCCGTCATACTTGACAATAACGTCCGTATCGGTGGTGTATCCGGTCGACGCCTTGTATTCGAGGTGCCGGGCGTGAATGACTCCACTCGGAATCCAGGCCCTTCTCGGCTGACCGGTGAGCGTCTGAAAGATTTGCATAATCTCCGTCCGGCTCAACGGCCTGTCCGCAAGGGCATAACCATTAGTGACAAACAGCAAAAGCACAGCCGACACAAAAACTCTCGTTCTCATAATACCGCCTTTCCTTTATTGTCTCATATAACTTTGAATTCTCGCATTCTGGTGCAGCGTTCTATTTTTGAACTTACCGTTATGGGTTACCGACGCTGTTAATGAACTCCTCCCATTCCGTCTTGGTGTAAGTATCTCTGACGTCTTTCTCCTGGCTCCATAATTGCTCCAGCCAATCGGCAAGCTCACCGGTAGTTGGTTCGTCTGCCGGGTCCGAAGGTAAGGACTCTTGCGTTGACAGCATTTCGCCGCCTGTCATCATCTGCTCCGAACCGGCTTCCATTTGGTGGATGACAATGCTCTGGAGCGTGGGGTATACCTGATTGTTGTTAACGTCATACGAACAATAGTTTATAAGAGTCAGCACGACGTCGCCGGGGCCTGTACAGGTGAAGATGAAACTTGCCAGATTGCCGTCGTAAATCGAAGATTCCAGGTTTACTGCGTAGAATTCGATGCCTTCGGGCTGGGTAAGGCCGGGACCCCAGCAGTCCCAATCCTCGTCTCGGGGCTCGGCCAGAATCCGGGCGGTGCTGGCGTTGGGGTCGTTAGGGTCATACTGCCTGTTGTCGATGGAGCCGAGGTTCGGGTCCGAGATGTTGACTTCAATGTCGAAAATCGATACATTGCCGGTTCCTATGGTCGCCATCTTGACATACAGCGTGACGCTGGTGTTAGCATCTACAGTGATTTCGTTGCTGTCGTTTGTATCGACAATGCTATATATTATATTGGGGTCCTGGGGGTAATTAGGCTCATTGGGTTCCGGATTGCCGCCGCCTCCTTGTGTTTGGTCTGAAGACGGCCAGAGCCAGAAGTCGACAAAAAGCTCCACATCATTGTAGTCAACATCACCGTCGCGGTCCAGGTCGGCGCCGTCACACCAGTTGGGGTCGTCACAGTTTGAGTCATTCCAGTGCGAAGCAAATATGGCAAAATCGTCGAAATTAACTATCTGATCGGAGGTGAGGTCGCGTGTCGGGACATTATGGATAGTGATGTGACTGGAAGTGACGTAACAATTGGCGTCATTCCACTCCGTACGGTAATTATAGAATTTTACATTGCAATCACCCACGTCGTCGGCATGGTAATCGATGGTAAACCAGTCGCCCGGTTGCGTACTACTGTCATTATTGCCGTCAACGGGATAAAAGGTATACATGTCAAAGCCCCATATCGAGGAGTCTTTCCACTGTACTACATAGGCAAAGTCGCCTGCGTTTTCGGTGTGAGAGCCTGTCCAGTCGTCTGTATTCGGGTCGTAATCTCTTGCGGCCAGTGTGCCCAGAAGCCTGTTCTGCCCCTCGATAAACAGGCCGCCGGCCCAGTAATCGTTGGTATCCGAAGTTACAATCAGGGTAAGGCTTGTGCCGACCATAACGCCACTATTACAATCGAATGGGGTCATACCGTCAGCCTCGCATACTTTCAGCGTGACCTGCCCCAACGTTACTGGGGCCATCGCGAGGGCTAATGTCAGAATCAGCAGTTTTTTCATCGTGGTCTCCTTTTGAGATATAACGAACCTATCAGCTTGCTGTTTTCAGCAAACAGACTTGGCAAGGGTATGGGGCGCTACCGCATCCGTCTGCGAAGAACATCCATATTGTCAATAAGACAGGTTCCTTCTACAGGCGCCCGGAAACTGCGCCGGCAGCAAGGATTAATCCATAATCACATCACCGTCCTATATATACGCCGCCACCGAACAGGCAAATGTTGACAAAAAAATGTCCTTTCCCACCAAATTTTTTTACTTCGGTGTGGAATGGGGCGTAGAATACAGAAAATAAGCCTTTTTTAGCTCGCGGGCACCCTCCCAACATAAAGAAGTTTTGGTACAATCCCCCAACCTTGGTGAGCCACTATGCATAAATTATACCCGATTACGCATCTTAATTCAAGAGGTTTTGTTCGCGGCCTTATGTTTTTTCCTGCCGGTTGTGCGGTCGGTTATAAAAATCCTGTTTTTGGGGGTAAAGCGGAGAGGCTATCGGACAGCTCGAACGCAGTTTTTTTCGCGTGGACGGATTTTTTCGGGCAACCACGTCAGAAAACAACATGGCAGGCCGATGCGGTGGGGGGATTTGCGGCGGCTGGGGCGGGAAAATGCCGGGTTCTATGATGACGTGTTATTGGCTGCGGCAGCGGGTTTCACGGTTATTCGCAACCGCATTCGAAAAGCTAACGGAGAGGGCGGGATTCGAACCCGCGCAGCGGGTTTATACCCACTGGACGGTTTAGCAAACCGTTGCCTTCAGCCACTCGGCCACCTCTCCAATTTTCTGAGGCACAATTCTTCGAAAAGCGTGGTTTCGAACTAATCTACCCGCAACGAGGCAATATTGCAAGAGAATTAGAGCGAACTTTCAGTATTTCACAACAGGCTTCCCGCAGACGCTGCAAATATCGGCTGCGACCCCTTCGCAGCAGGTGGCGCCCAAGAGAATTGCACGAAAAGACACGGTTTAGCGCTAATCCGCGCTGCTCAGTTAGTGTTATTGCCCCCAATATATTCTGGCACAAGCTGCCTTATTTTCATAGCGATTTCGCCATGGTTCTGCGTCTGTGCCGCTTTAACCAGTTCGCTTATGCCGGTGCGAAGCTTCTCCCGGTCGGTCGTGATGTTCTTCCAGATGCCAATCTTCGGATGCCGAGTGGGCTGCATGTCCTCGCCCTTTATTGATAGCTCCTCAAAAAGCTTCTCCCCGGCTCGGGGGCCGGTGTAAATCATTTCAATATCCTCTCCAGGCCTAAAGCCGCTCAACGTAATAAGCTCTCTCGCCAAATCCACAATTCTTACCGGCTCACCCATGTCAAGGACAAAGATTTCGCCGCCCTGGCCCATCGTTGCAGCCTGCAGGACAAGCTGCACGGCCTCTGATATAGCCATAAAATAGCGCTTCATCTCAGGATGGGTAATAGTCACAGGGCCTCCCTCGGCTATCTGCCTCTTGAAGATGGGCACGACCGAGCCTTCCGAGCCGAGCACATTGCCAAACCGCACAGTGACAAAATGTGTCTTGCTGGTCCTGTTCAAGTCCTGAATATACATTTCCGCGACCCGTTTAGAAGAACCCATTACGCTGGTCGGGTTAACGGCCTTGTCGGTGCTGATCATTACAAAATTAGCGGTACCGTATTTATCGGCGGCATCGGCGACAGTTTGTGTGCCGACAACGTTGTTCTTAACGGCCTCGCCGGGATTTAACTCCATCATGGGAACATGTTTATGAGCCGCAGCGTGAATGACAACATCCGGTTTATACCTTTGGAAAACTTCCTCAACTCGCCCCTTGTCCGTAATATTGCATATAACCGCTTTTACAGAGACATCCGGAAATTTCATGTTTAATTCGCGTTCCACGTAGAACAACGGGTTTTCCGCCTGCTCGACAAGCAAAAGCAGCCTGGGCCCAAAATTGCATACCTGTCTGCACATCTCCGAGCCGATAGAGCCGCCGGCGCCGGTAATCAGCACGGTCTTGTCCCTAATAAACGCCTCGATTAATTCGAGGTCGAGCTGCACAACTTCCCGGCCAAGCAAGTCGTTGATATCAACATCGCGAATCTGGGAAACACGAAATCTGCCGGAGGCGATGTCCGTGATTGATGGCACAGTCCGGAACCGGATTTTGGTGCCTTCACACACCTGGATAACGCGCCTGAGCTGATGATGGCTCGCTGAGGGCATTGCTATGGCAATCTCTTCGATACTCTTGTTTGTGCAAATCGCAGGGAGTTGCTCGACAGTGCCGAGTATCGGTATACCGTGGATATTGGTGCCTTGCTTTGCAGGGTCATCATCAACAAATCCGACGACGTCGTATTCGCCAACAGGCATCCGGTGAATTTCGCGCACAAGCGCTTCGCCGGCGTTGCCCGCGCCGACTATAAGAAGTCGCTTCAGTCGACCGCTTTCGACGGTCCGAAACTCCTCGTGGTACAGCCTTACTGCCATCCGCAACCCCGCCAGCAGCAAAAACGTGATGAACAGATCGGCCATGAAGACACCCTGTCCGACATCCGTTAACTCCTGTGCCTGTTGACGGACCGGAGTTGGTGCGTAAATCAAGGCGGTCCAAAGAGACACGATTACGAACGTGCTGACAAGTGAAGCACGCAGAATACCCGTAAGGTCTGATATGCCAACATATCGCCACCACCCCCGGTACTGCTTGAATACAGCGAAGATGGGCAGCTTGATTATGATGAATAAAAGAAGTAAAGCCGGATATTGACCCACCAGCCAGCTGCGTCTGAATTGCATATTGCTCGTCAGCAGGAATGCAAGCATCAGAGAGCCTGCGAAAGCAATCAGATGTGCAAGTATAATCAGCGGTTTGCGAAACCTGAGCAGGCTGGCGGGAGGCGTTGGAAATTCAGAAGCACTTTGCTTGTCGCTTTTAAACTGCGTATTTGGGTTTAAGTCAGCCATACTTTCTCATCACCATAGTTATCTCCCTGCAACTGCAAACAGGCTCAATTTTATTAGCAACTCAACCATGCGTCAAGGAATTATCCTCACCGTGTGGCCGGGCAAGGCACACACAGATGCCTTCAAAGGCGCACCTGCATTAATATCCTGGCGCCTGACGGTGTAGCTACCGTGCTGTGCTTTGCGGCATTCACGGCAGGAATTCCCTTTCATTCGGTCGTGGAGGATGAATCCGATTCTGCTTCCGCCTGCGGCAGCGATTCATCAGATACAGCCTCAATACCACCCGGCTCTGTCTGGGCCTCCTCCGAATATATATAGATGTCATCCAGAGCAGTATTGTCCACTCGATTACGCATAAGTGAGTAGATTATGGTATTTGCGGAGAAATAAAAACTCACAATAAAAGCCAGTACGAGCCCGACGACGGCCAGGACCAATAAGTAGACAACAAAAGCCGCAATTCCCTCCGACCAGTTCAATGAGACTCCACCGTTCGAGCCGAGCAAATTAAAGAACTCAGGTTTGGCCCAGATTCGTGCCAGCTTGTTGGCGTCGGTCGCTCCGAAGACACCGACGTCCAGCAGCCCGTACGTGACAATCAGCAGCACAAAGGCAAACAAACGCACAAAGATATAACAGATTGCACCGTAAACTGCCGCCAGAGCAGTATAAAAAGCCATCCGCCAGGGTTTCGAATAAACATAGCTGAAGGCATGACTTATTGCTTCAAAACAATCAGCACCGCTGTATACCACGGCAGGAAACATAAGATTAAACCCTGCGACTGCTCCTATTATAATAATCGTTATCAGAAAGCCGGCAAGCAGTGCCAGCAGCATAAAAATCGCCATTATCAACTCACCGGCCCATCGAATGTTGCCCATCAGCCCCAAAAGAAACACAAAGAAGCCTATGACTATGATTATGCCGATTGGCGCCAAAGGTGCGGCAAATAAACTCAGGAATTTTCTTGTGGTGAAGCGCAAAACCTCAATGAGTCCGGGCTTCTCACCTCTGGCAAACTGCAACGCTGCAAACCTGCAAATGGCGCCGCCCGCAAACGAAATCACGGCAAGCTTTATCAATCCAAATATGACACAGTAAATAAAATGGCATCTGAAAGCCCACACTATTGCCCTAATGCAGTAAGCAACATTCTGGGCTACGCTTAGCAAATTAAGTGCGGCCAGCGAGCCCAGCGAATCATGAAACCGTAGTCCGACAACGTGCCAGAGCGTCGAAAAGACTCCCTCACGCGGACCTGCTTCCTCCCGCATCTGGCGGAACTCTTTCACGGCGTCAGCCCCGCCTTCCATGTAGACCTGCAGTTCGGTAATTCCGCTCTGCTCATCAACAACGACTGTCTGGCTGAAGTCCATGAGCCAGCCAACAAGGCATATAACGGCCACTGCCACAAAGGCAATCATCATATTCTTGTAGTAGATGGCAATACGGAAGGTTTCGAATACTTTGGGGAAAAGAAGGTTTTCAAAAACCTGGGCCGATTGTTTCTCGTTGTTCATCTTGCATCCTTTCAAAAAGGTTAGCAACAACACAGATTCCGCGTGGGAAACTTACTATATAACTTATTATCGGTCAGCTTCAATAGATTTTCCAATATTTTTTGCTCGTGTCATCTGCCATTGCCGTTTTTCAACGGCCCAAGTATGCGTCTATATTATCCTCAAGCTGCCGCGCCGACAGCGTTTTTGATGAAGGTGTGGTCTGGATAGTTTACTGCTTCATTGAAGCTATCCCATGGTACCAACCCGCAACAGCTCACCGGGAGTTTGCTTTGCTCACGCGCCCGCGCCGCAAAGTCAGATGGAGTTGTCGACACCCGCGGGCAGTAATCGCCGGCGGGAAACAATCTGTTATACGCCTTAAATCCGGAAATTCCCTCGCGATTTGTAGCAACGTACTCCAGGCAGATTCTTTAAGTGCTCGGTTATGCACGAAACTTAGGTGTTTTTGCCATTTGAGGCGGTGTCGGATGCGTTGTTGGCATTGTCAGACTTCAAATCGGAGACCATTCTGTATTCAGCATCCAGCCAGGCGCCCAAGTCTATCAACTTGCACCGCTTCGAGCAAAAAGGAAAGAATTTCCCGGCCTTGGCTTCCTGTATGAGCGGTGCTTTGATGATTCTATGGCATACTGGACATCTGCGTTTCATGGCAAAATGTTAGTTTAGGCTTCCTGCGATGAAATGGAATATGTCTCTGCCGGCCGTTTCTCTTTACGCTGGCTGGACAGATAAGGATTCTTACGTGCCGACGCTCGGGCCGGACCTGGTTTTGCTATATGCGATTGTTTCAGCTTTCGGTTAAAAGCGGCCCTATTCCTCGACGCAGATTACGGCTCCGGTTCGTTCTGGTCCTCCTCCTGTTCCGTTTCTTCTTGCCCGAAATCTAATACCGACCGCTCTTGCCCTGTTACATACCCTTGCTCCAACAAGCGGGCGTACTCAACACAGTATCTCGCCCAAGGCTGGGCTTCAAGCCGAGCTTTCGGTATTGGCTTGCCGGTGCCTTCGCAGATGCCATAAGCTCCCTGCTGAATACGCTGGAGGGCATCATCGATTTCCCTCAACAGCCTTATTTCGCTGTCCATCAATCCCAAAGCGAATTCCTGCTCATAATTATCAGTACCGAGGTCAGCCATATGGATTGGCATACTTGAGAGGTTTCCCGTGGCATCGAGCCGGGCCTTTCTTAGGGCTTCGTCTTCCATCGTGTTTACGTCGCCCACAATTTCTCTGCGTTTTTCCAGGAGCATTTGCTCGAAACGCTCGATATCAGCGGCAGTGAGGCGATCTTTTTTCGCCCCACCTGAGCCTGGTTTCTTGTCTGAAGCCTTCTTCCGTTTCTGTGCCACCTCTCAAACTACCTTTCTTACTGCAATAGCCTTTTTTGAATTTACCGAATTTACTATTATAGCATACCTCACGTATGTAAAATACTTGCTCCACAATAAAAGAGCGGCAAAAGTATAATCAGTTCAACCGTAATCTGCAAGGTATTTTATCATATTCACCTAACTTGTTGATACTGAGGCAGTTATGTCAATATGCTCGCTTCTATTTCCGTTGGTTGCTGGTGAGATTTGTAGCGATTGCGTCGGCGTCCTTCGCAAATTTGCCCAGTGGCAGGAAGAAATTTTCCCGGTCTATTCTGCCCACGTAGGTCCTTACGCCAAAGACCTTTTCAATCTGTTCGCCGGAAAGGACTTGTTCAGCCCGGCCTATACAGTATGAGTAGTCGGCCCCGATAAGAAGGGTTTCGTCGCAGTACTGGGCGGCCAGGTTAATATCGTGCGTTACTGCAACGATGGTTTTTCCTTTCTCCAACTGTAGTTTTTTCAACAAATCGTATATTGCAACCTGATGTCTCAAGTCAAGAAAGCTTGTGGGTTCGTCCAGAAGCAAAATGGCCGTGTCCTGGGCAAGCGCTCTTGCAATAAAAACCCGCTGCCGCTCTCCGCCGCTTAATTCTGCGAGCCTCCGTGAGGCAAATCGGGTCGTGTCGGTCATTTCAAGCGCCTCAGCTATAATTTCCTTATCCGCTTTCCTTTCAAATCCGAACGTATCGAAGTACGGCGTTCTTGCCATCGAGACCATCTCGACGACTGTGAATCCGAATACCGGTATAAACTCTTGGCGCACCACTGCGACTTTGCGGGCAAGGGCTTTGGTGCTATACGATTCTATCGCGGACGAGTCTATGGTTATCGCGCCCGATTTTGGCGTGAGCGTGCGGCAAAGCAGGTTGAGCAACGTGCTTTTGCCCGCCCCGTTCGGCCCGACCACAGCCAGGAAGGATCGAGCGGGAACCTCAAAGCTCAGGTTCCGCAATACTTCGACGCGGGAATATCCGAAACTTACATTGCTGACTTTGATAATGCTCATCGTATCAACCAGCCTACCCTGCGCGCGTATTTTACCAGCATGACCAGGAAAAAAGGGCCTCCGACAATAGCCGTAATCACACCCACCGGCAACTGGGCGGGGGCAACAATTATTCGGGCAATGGCATCGGCAATAATCAGGAATATGCTGCCGGTTATCGCACTCAAAGGAAGAAGCTGGCGATGGTCGGGCCCGAACACCAGACGAATGCCGTGCGGGACGATAAGACCAACGAAACCGATAAGCCCGCTCAGGCTGACTGCAATAGCGGTTATAGCCGCAGCAATGGCGAACGCGGCCGTCTGGATCCTGCCCGTACTTATGCCCATTGTTCTGGCGTCCTCATCGCCAAAGCTGATGGCGTTTAACTGCGGGCTGATGTAAAACAGTGCAAGTATCCCCGCCAGTACGCATCCGGCGCCGACCCACAAGACTGCAAAGTCTTCTTCCGTCATATTGCCCATCAGCCAGAATATTGTCGAAAAAACCTGGTCGCTCTTGGCCACAGATGTCAGGAACATTATCACTGATGAGAAAAAAGCATTTACAACAACGCCCGCAAGCAAAAGGCCGGTCACATGAGACTTTCCCGTCAAGCGCCCGATGGACCATACCAGCCAGACCGTTCCCAGCGCTCCGACAAAGGCAAAAATCGCGATGGGCGACCGCCCCCAAAACGTCCAGCCAAATCCGCTAACAACGGCGATTATTGCCCCCAGACCTGCGCCGCTGGATATCCCGAGGATGTAAGGGTCTGCCAGGGGATTGCGCAGGATTCCCTGGAAGACAACGCCCGAACACGCCAGAGCTGCGCCAACCAGACAGGCAAGCATAATCCGCGGCAGCCTGACCCGTACGAATATTTCATAGTCAGTGTTTACACCATCGTCGCCACCTGCCCCCCCGAACGCAGCTTTCAATGAGACCCTCTGCGTGCCTATCATAGAGCAGACAATCATCACCAGTACCAGCACAACAAGCGCTGATGTGATTTGGGTCAGCAGTTTCTTCGGCGTCAACATTTCTTTCATAACTTCAATTGGCAAAAAGCTCCGGCCTTAAACATCGGGCAATCGTTTCTGTCCCCTCATACAGTCTCGGTCCAAGGCGCGACACCGCGTCGCCGTTTATGACATAAATTCGTCTGTTTCTGACTGCAGGGAGATTCTCGAACTTGCTCCAATATTGAATCGCCTTAGTCTGCTGGCCGACCAAATCCTCTTGCCCCATCACAGGCTCAATTATAACTTCCGGACGGCAGGCAATTACTTGCTCGGCGCCTACCGGCGGATACTTATATACAGTCGGACCAATCGCATTTTCACCGCCGGCCAGTTCGATAATCTCATTAATGAACGTATCACGGCCGGCTGCACGCAACGGCTCTCGCTGAACGACATAAAGCACTCTGACCCTGTCTTTTGCTCCAACCAGAGTTGAGAGGTTATTCAGCCTGTTCTTTATATCAGCCACTAATGTGCCGGCCTGCAATTCCGCGCCGGTCGCCTCCCCGATTTTTCCGATTGCATCGAAAAGGTCACCCACCTTTTCCATATTGACAGTCAACGTGTTATAACCAATTCTGTTCAAGCGGTGTGCGAGATTCCTTTGCTGACCGAATCCGAGGGTAATCACAAGGTCCGGCTTTGCCGCAATCACCGCTTCAATATTCGGCTGCCAGAAGGACCCCACCTTATTTCTACCGCCTGCTTCCGGAGGGTAGTCGCTGTCATTGGAGACCGCGACAACTTTTTGCCCTATTCCCACGGCAAAAAGTATCTCCGTAAGGTTAGGCGCCATTGAAACGATTCTGTCGGTGCCGCCCACAACGGAACCGTAGACGCGATTCCGGTCCGGCGAAAAGCCAAACATTGCCACTCCCGCCGCCATCCAGCACAGGGTCATCACCAATATCCACCACCATTTATTCATCAGGTTCTCTTGAATTGTTTTTCCAAATCATTTATCGAGAATTTTATTGCGGTGGGTCTGCCGTGCGGACAGCGACTGGTATACTCGACTCTTTCCCTGTCTGCCAGCAGTTGCTCTATTTCGCTGTCATTAAGCTTCCGGCCCGCCTTGACCGCCGCCTTGCACGCCGCCATATTCAGAACCTCATCAAGCAGTCTTTCTGCATCAAGACTGAGCTGTTCATCGCTGAGCAAGTCGAGCAAATCTCGAACAAAGTCGAGCGGCGCTACGGTCGCCAGTATTACGGGAAAGGCCTGTATTGCTGCAGTCCGGGGTCCGAACGGCACAAGCTCAATTCCCAGCTTCTCGAGCAGTTCGGCGTTCGCCTCGACCGCATCGGCCTGCGCCTCGGTCAGCTCGAAACTTTCGGGTATCAGTAACCTCTGGGATTCGAGTTTGCCGGCCGACAGGCGCCTGCACAAGTCCTGATACATTATGCGCTCGTGAAGCGCGTGCTGGTCGATAATCACGAATCCGTCATCAATTTCTGCGACTATGAAGCTATCGTGTATCTGCACGAAGCTCTTTTGAAGGTATGGCTGTCGTTGCTCCGTATCCTGTGTTTGATATGGCGCCTGGCGTTTCTCAGCCGGGGCTTTAGGCTCCAATTGCTGCCGGTTTTGACCGGGTCTGTGCTTTTTGAAAAAATCAGCCATTGCGTCGGCGATCTTTTGGCTTCGCAAGCGCCCCGCAGACCCGGCCCCATGTTGCTCAGGAACACTGGTCGGTAACGGTAGTTTTGCAGGTGTTTCCAGATTCGTTCCGAGCAGCTTTTCTCGCAGACAGCCGAGAATCTGCGAGTGAATGAGATTAGGATTGTAAAAACGAACCTCAATCTTTGTAGGATGTACATTAACGTCAACGTCTTCGCAGGGGATTTGAATAAACAGAAAAACGACAGGGAATCTGTCCGGCTCCAAGGTTCCGCGGTATGCCTCTCTGATTGCGTGCGAGATGAACTTGTCCCGGATAAATCGGCCGTTGAGAAAGATGTATTGAAATTTGTTATTGGTTCTTGCGATGGACGGTCTGCCCATCAAAGCGAAAATATGCAGCCCCTTTTCGTCGCTCTCGGCCTCCATCAACTCTTGTGAAATCTCGGCACAGAACAATTCAGCTATGCGCTGCCGAAGACCCTGGCTGCCCGGCAGCCGATAAAGCTCCCTGCCGTTATGGCTCAGCGTCATATCCAGATTGTCGCTGGACAGTGCGATTCGAGTAAAATGCTCAATGACATGCGTTAGCTCGGTATTGGCCGTTTTGAGGAATTTGCGTCTGGCAGGCAGCTTGTAGAAAAGGTCTCTGACCTGGATTGTTGTGCCGTAATCGGCGCTGCATGGGCTGACACTGCCCTGGTTTCCGCAATCAATCTCAATACCGTTGCCTCCGGGCGACTCTTTCGTTCTGCTGACGGCCCTGACCTGTGCGACCGAAGCGACGCTTGCCAGCGCTTCGCCTCTGAAGCCGAGGGTCGATATACTCCGCAGGTCGGAACTGGTTTTAACCTTGCTTGTGGCGTGCGGCTCAAATGCCCTGGCCAAATCTTCGGCGTCCATCCCGCAGCCGTTATCAGCCACCGATATCAGCTTTCGGCCCCCGTCCTCCATAACTAAAGATGTCCTTGTTGCCCCCGCGTCGATGCTGTTTTCCATCAGCTCCTTGACCACGCTGGCGGGCCTTTCAATCACCTCGCCGGCGGCAATCATGTTAACCATATTCTGGTCAAGGACAACTATTTGGCCCATCGTTCTGCCCCGCCGACAGCAATCGAGTCCGGAGTATCAAGTTTTGAGTTAATCTGAATGGACAAATATCCGCCAATTGTCGGCTCTCAGGTTTCAAACAAGCTTTTGCCGGTCATTTCCTCGGGCTGAGGCAATTCCATCATTTGCAGCAGTGTCGGCCCCACATCGGCCAATCTGCCGCCTTCCCGCAGATTTGCACCCTTACCGCGCTCGTCAAAAACAATCAGCGGCACATCCCCTATAGTGTGCGCCGTATGTGGCTGATTCTCTTTTGTATCCCACATTTTCTCAAAATTGCCGTGGTCGGCGGTGATTATGGCTCTGCCGCCCACGCTCTTGACTTTGTCCAGAATCCTGCCGACGCATTCATCAACCGCCTCAGCCGCCTTAATCGCCGCCGGCAGCACGCCCGTGTGACCGACCATATCCGGATTGGCAAAATTGACCACGACCACGTCATATTTGTTCGAGTCAAGCCTTTGCAGTACAACGTCGGTAACCTCATAAGCGCTCATCTCAGGCTTCAGGTCGTATGTGCGGACACGCGGGGAAGGCACAATCTGCCTGTCTTCGCCGGCAAAGGGCTTTTCCGTATAGTCGTTGAAGAAGAAAGTAACGTGAGCATATTTTTCCGTCTCGGCGCAACGAAACTGTTTAAGGCCGAGAGAGCTCCAGTACGCACCGAGGATATTCCTCATCTTTGGCGGTTTGGGAAATGCCGCCGGTGCGGGCAGGGTTGCGTCGTACTCGGTCATGCAAACGTAACATATATTCGGCTTGGCCAACCGGGGAAACTCCTTGAAGTCCGCTTCCACGAAGGCCCGCGTAATCTCACGAGGCCGGTCGCCGCGGAAATTGAAGAATATTACACCATCGCCATCACGGATGGTTCCAATTGGTTCGTTGTCCTCATTAACAATACAGGCAGGCTCGATGAACTCATCGGTTACGCCTTTTTCGTAACTGTTCGCCACGGCTTCCGCTGCAGTCGCCGCCTTGCTCCCTTTGCCAATCCTCATGCATTCGTAAGCTCTCTGCACGCGCTCCCATCGGCTGTCGCGGTCCATTGCGTAGAATCTGCCCATCACGGAGGCAATCTTACCCACCCCTATCTCTTTCGCCCTTTCCTCAATGTCAGCAATGTATCCCGCCCCGCTATCCGGGGGCGAATCGCGCCCGTCGGTGAACGCGTGAATGAAGACATTGTTCACATCGTTTCTTTTGGCCAGGTCAAGCAGGCCGTACAGGTGGTCCAGCAGGGAGTGGACGCCGATATCACTGCAAAGACCCATAACGTGCATTTTGCCGTTATTACTCTTGACGAATTGGATCAAATTCAAAAACTCTTTATTCGTAAAAAATGAGCCATCGCGGATGGCGGTGCTGATTCGTACGGATTCCTGGGGCACGATTCGGCCTGCCCCGATATTTTGATGTCCCACTTCGCTGTTACCCATTGTTCCGTCCGGCAGGCCCACGTCTACGCCGCTGGTGTGAATAAGGCAGTGGGGATACTCGCTCATCAGCATGTCGTCCACGGGCGTATTGGCACACCTGACAGCATTGAATTTGTCCTCGTCCGGATTCGGATTGTAGCCCCATCCGTCGCGAATAATCAGAGCAAACGGCTTGTTCTTAAGGATTACCTTCTCTTTCGCCATAAAAACCCTTTGTAGTATCTTCTGTCATACACCGGCCGTTTCCCGTTGAGCTATACATCCGACGTTCGTCAGTGACGAATATGGTATAAACCTCCGCCGATTATGTCAAACATTCAGGAAAAAACCTTAAGCGAAACCCGCACGCCGCCGAAACTGTTTGACAGCGGCCCCGATAGCTGATAGAATCGCGAAGAATTTGGTTACTGCTTAACAATTAGTTGTGAATGTTTATAAATAATAACGACAGTGTTGTTTCAACACGCAAGAAGGAAAGGCAATATGTCTGAGAGCACCAAAATCGTCAAGGCGGAAATTAGCTTTCTTGCTCCCTTTGCCTTTTACCTGCTGCTTTGCAGTCTGCTGTTTTCCTCCGGCTGCAACCAGAAGCAGCAAGCGGTCGACTTGTACGTCGACGCAGTAATGCTCCAGGAGCTAAACGAAAACCAACTGGCCATCGAAAAGCTCAACTCAGCGGTAAAAATTGACAAACGCTTTTCGTTAGCTTATTCCCTGCTCGGTCAGATTTACCAGCAAATGCAGGATTATGAAAAAAGTGCCGCCGCGTATGAAAAGGCAACGGCACTGAATCCGTGGTCTTTTAAGGATTATTTCAATCTCGGACGGGTCTACCAGATTATGAGAAAATTCGCACAGGCGGTCAAGGCATACGTCAAGGCTTGCCAAATCAAACCTGACCACCTCGAAGCACACGTCAACGCCGCCAGGAGCTTCTACGAGTTGAGGGACTACAGCAGCGCCCTGGCATACGGCCAGCGAGCCCAACAGATTGACCCGAACGTGGGCGAAGTCCAGTCGCTGCTGGGCGATATTTACGATTCGAGAAAAGACTATGAGCAGGCTATTGGCGCCTACAAGCGTTCGCTGGAAATAAATGGCGGCAACCCCAAAGTGATGACTTCGCTGGCGGTCGCATACATAAACACCAAGCGCTGCGAGCCGGCAAAGGAACTGCTGACGTCGGCAGTACGGCTCCAGCCCGATAACAGCCTGGCTCATCAATATCTCGGGTACTGCTATCTTCTGCTTAATAATGTGGACGCAGCTATAGAAAGTTATAACAGGGCTGTCGAGATAAACAGGCAGGATTGGCAGGCCTTCAGAGGTCTGGGTGTTGCCTACATGCAAAAGGCACTCAACGATAACGACCGGATGCTCAAGGCAAAAGCGATCCAGCAGTGGCGCATATCTTTAGAGATCAAACCCGACCAAGACCGCCGAGAGAAGCTTATTGAGCTAATAGAAAGGTACTCAAGGTAGAAACGGCTGAGTTTTGCAGAAGACTGCGAATTGACAGTCGTTTGATTTTGGCACATTTTTGAGCGTGGCAGAACCAAAGAGAGATGAAAGTAGCACTCGGCCGGTTTGGGGCTGGGCTTTTGTGACCGCGATGGCCGATGTAAAGCTGCCGGGATTAAAAGCACACGCCCTTTTTTGGCCCGTAACGGTGCTCGGCATAGTTCTGGATTTGTGGACCAAGAGCGCGGTATTTGCCTGGTTAGAGCAGCCCGACGCCAAATTTCCGCTTATCGACGGCTTGTTAAACCTTGTAACGGCATTGAACACAGGCGCCGCCTTCGGGATAGCCACCGGGCAGCGTTATTTATTGATCGCGGTTTCGGTCGTCGCGTTGATTGTCATCTTGGCAGTTTTTCTTTTCGGCGGAAGCTGGCAGAAGTTGGTGCACATCACCCTCGGACTTTTCGCCGCGGGTGTCTGTGGCAACCTTTACGACCGAATATTCAACGATGGTTTGGTAAGGGACTTTATTGATGTGGTAATCTGGCCGGGAAAACATTGGCCGGCATTCAATCTGGCAGACACCATGCTCTGTACCGCTGTCGGCCTGCTGCTTGTCTCAAGCCTTTTTACTGGGATGTCTTGTCAAAAACATGCTCAGCAACGTAAATAGGCGTGTTGGAAGCAACCCCCAGCGCAATCGCATCCGACGGACGGGAATCAATCTCGATAGTTCGACCGTTCAAACTCAGGGTAATTCTTGCATAAAACGTATGGCGTCTCAGGTCGTTTATCACTATCTTTTCTATTTTTGCGCCAAGACTCTCAATTACATTGCCCAATAAGTCGTGCGTCATCGGGCGCGGCGGTGCGATGCCCTTTAACCGGCGGTCGATTGCAAAGACCTCAACTATGCCGATAACAATAGGGAAGCTGCGGTCCCCATTGCGCTCTTTCAGAACGATTATCTGCTGGTCGGACGCTTCGTTAATGATTATGCGCGACAGTTCAACTTCAACATCCATTTGTGCCACCCCCTTAGCGTGTCAACCCTTCAAATGAGAAAGGTTTCTTTCAATGGTCTTTAGCTTTTCCGATAGCCGGGCCAGCTTCTCCCTGGCCTGAGCCACCACTTGCGGCTTGGCCTTCGCAACAAAACTGTCATTGTTCAGCTTGGCTTCTACAGCCTGTTTGGCCTTTTCTGTTTCCTGCTTTTGCTTTTCCAGTCTACGCCTTTCGGCGTCGGCGTCAACTACATCGTGAACGTAAATCTCAATATCGTTCACTACCGCGGTAGCCGCATTTCCGGGCTTCTTAGCATCAACGCTTGCGCTAAACCTCCGAAGGCCCGCCAGACGGCATATCAAATCAGCATTGGCATCAAGAAGCCTTGCCGTTTCAAGCGGCGCCTTTGCCGAGCTTAGGCCCATTACTGCCGGCGCAATGTTGTATCTGCTTCTGAGGTCCCTTATGGCCCGAACGGCATCTTGGGTAATGGAAATCTCCTTTTCTGCCTCGCCATCAACGAAACAATCCAGGCCCCGGGGCCACTGCGCAATAACCAGAGCTTCCGCATCCGCCGCCTCAGCCAACCCTTGAAGTTTCCTGGCCGGCACGACTTCGTTAAGCTTCTGAAATATCCCTTCGGTGATAAAGGGCACGAACGGATGCAGCAGACGGAGCGTCTGGTCAAGCACAAAAGCCAAAACGTTTTGTGCGCTCGGCTTCTGCTGTTCATCCTGCATTCGCGGCTTAATCCATTCCAGATACCAGTCGCAAAAATCATTCCAGAAAAAACGATAAAGCTCGGTTATCGGCTCGCTGTACTTAAACTCATCCAGCTGCTCTGTGACGGCGGCTGCGGTCCTGGCCAGACGCGAGAGAATCCACCTGTCTGTGACTGTCATTTTGTCCTTTTCAAATCCGTCCGGCTCAACGCCTTCAAGATTCATCAGCGCAAAACGCGACGCGTTCCAGAGCTTGTTGCAGAAGTTCCGGCCGAAGTCAAACTTGGGCGAGGTGTTTTCCGTCCTTCCGTCCGGCAGCTTCATCTTCTGAACGGGCATCCGCACGTCCTGGGTCTGCGTGGTCATGCTGGCAAGAGTAAAACGCATCGCATCGGCGCCGTGACTGCCGATAATCACCAGCGGGTCAATCCCGTTGCCGAGGCTCTTGGACATCTTGCGGCCTTCCCCATCCTGTATCATAGCGTGGATAAACACATCGCTGAATGGAATGTCCCCGGCGCAGTATTGTCCCATCATCACCATGCGCGAGACCCACAAGGTAATAATCTCACGCGCCGTGCAAAGAACGTCACCAGGATAGAACATCTTTAGCTCCGGCGTGTTATCAGGCCAGCCCATCGTACTGAACGGCCAGAGCGCCGACGAAAACCACGTATCCAAGACATCCTCATCATGCTCGAAAGTAGCGACCATATTGCAGATTTTCCGGGCGGCTGTAAATGCCTTCCCGCTGAAAGGGAGGGTAAAGGTAGGTATCTCTTGCCCATCTCCGGCTCCTGAAGAATTGAGGAAGTCTCGATAGTCTATAACCTTATTCAAAGCCTCGTCCGCGTCATTGCTGGATGAACAAATGAAAAACTTGTCTCTTTTCGGATGGACAAGTACATGGTACCCACTCGTTCCCATCTGTTCTGAAAAGTCGTCCATGCGTATCTGTAATTCAATTTGATACTGGTCAGGATGTATTGTCTTGCTTGGATGCCCTCGTCCAGTTCGTGCCGTGCATCGCCACACCGGAATTCGATGTCCCCACCAGAGCTGCCGGCTGATGGGCCAGTCGCGGAGGTTTTCCAGCCAGCTCTGGTATGTTCTGGCGTAGCGTTCGGGAATGAACCGCAGGCGGCCGTCAAGCAGGGGCTTCAGCGCCAGGCCGGCAAGCGAATTGACCGGTACATCGGTTCCCTCGATGGTCCCTTCGCCAGATTTGTCTTTGAAATGTTCGATGGGCTTTTTGACCGCTATGTACCACTGGTCGGACAGATACGGTTCAATAGGGACGTGGCTGCGGTAACTATGTCCTACTTCGTGCGTATATTCTCGAACATCCTCCAGAAGGTTTTCCTGCCGGAACCATTCAACGATGGCCTCGCGCGCCTCGAACCGGTCCATTCCGAGCAGAGCCTGAGCATCCGGGTCGGCCGCATCTCCCCACCCGTACTTATCACTTATCGAGCCATTCGGCGCCATCACGTTGACGATGTCGAGTCCATGCCGCTGCCCAATCTCCCAGTCGTCCGGGTCATGGGCGGGCGTAACCTTCAGAAAGCCGGTGGAATACCTTGCCTTCTCATCCTCGCTTTCAGGGTCGGGCAGAACAACATGCTCGTCTGCTATTATGGGGATAACTCGTCCCACAATCGGCAGTCGTACCATCTTGCCGACAAGGTGCTTTGCGCGCGGGTCGTTCGGATTCATCGCCACGGCTGTGTCGCCGAGCATTGTCTCCGGCCGGGTGGTGGCAACGGTAACGTGCTCAAACCGCTCGCCCTGGATTTCGACCGGCTCGACCAGCGGATAGCGCATATACCAGAAATGTCCCTGAACCGTCTCGTACTCCACCTCATCATCGGCCAGCACGGTCTGCGTTGCAGGGTCCCAGTTGACAAGCCTCTTGCCTCGATAAATAAGGCCGTCCTTGAAGAGCTTGAAAAACGCAGCTCTTACAGCTTTAGCACACACCTGGTCCATTGTGAATCGTGTCCGCTCCCAGTCGCACGAACAGCCCATCGCCTTCAACTGACCGATGATGCAGGCTTCATACTCGTCTTTCCAGGCCTGCACATGGGCGACAAATTCCTCCCGCTCGAAATCCGTCCGCCGCTTGCCCCGCTCCGCGAGCAGCCTTTTCTCAACCACCGTCTGTGTGGCGATGCCGGCATGGTCTGTGCCCGGCATCCACAGCGTGTTGTATCCTTGCATCCGCCGGAACCGAATCAGGATGTCCTGCAGCGTGTTGTTCAAAGCATGACCAAGGTGAAGCGGCGCGGTCACATTTGGCGGCGGAATCACTATTGTATAGGCCTTCCGGGTTTCACAATTCCCTGAGACCTCAGCATGGAAATATTTGTGCGCAAACCAAAGTTCGTTTGCCTGCTCCTCCGTAATCTTGGGTTCATAAACTTTCGAAAGTTGTCCGCTCATAGGATTTATCCAGCTAATACTTACAAAAAAATTCCGGCAGCACTTGTGACAGCCGGAACATTATCATAATAAAAATACACGGCAATGTAAAGCAGACGATTACGCACGAACTGGGTATCCCTGCGCGCTCTTACAATAATCAATTAACCGACCTTGAGGCGGCTCAAAAAGCAGGTCAATCGAGGTTCATCGTCATTAAAAACTCTACGTTGCTTCGACACTTCGCCAGTCGGCTCTTGAGCAGTTCCACCGCTTCGACGGGATTCAGGTCGCTGAGCACCCTGCGCAGGCGGTACACCAGCTCAAGTTCCTTCGGGTCGAGCAGCAATTCTTCTCTTCTGGTTCCGCTTCGGCTGATATCGATGGCCGGCCAGATTCTCTTATCGACTAGGCGTCTGTCGAGGTGGAGTTCCATGTTGCCGGTTGCCTTAAACTCTTCAAAAATCACCTCGTCCATTTTCGAGCCGGTGTCAATCAACGCCGTTGCAAAAATCGTCAGCGAACCGCCGCCTTCCATATTTCGTGCCGCCCCGAAGAACTTCTTGGGCATTTGCATGGCGCCGGCGTCAACACCGCCGGTAAGGATTTTGCCCGAGTGCGGCATCTGAGTATTGTAAGCGCGGGCCAGACGCGTTATCGAGTCCAATAGAATCACCACATCCTGGCCGTACTCAACCATTCGCTTTGCCTTTTCGATAACAACTTCGGCCACCTGGCAGTGACGTGCCGCGGCCTCATCAAAAGTGGAACTAATGACCTCAACGTCGTCGGCTGTCTTTCGCTCCATTTCCGTAACTTCCTCGGGCCTTTCGTCAATCAGCAGCACTATCAGCCTGACTTCCGGATAATTCGTGCTGATAGCATTGGCAATTTTCTGAAGCAGTATGGTTTTGCCGGTTCGCGGAGGGGCAACAATCAGACCGCGCTGACCCTTGCCGACCGGCGTTACCATATCGATGATTCGCATATTCAACTCATCCGGCGTTGTCTCGAGTATAAGGCGTCTCTCCGGGTGCAAGGGGGTCAGGTCACTGAACACCACTTTCTCGGCAAGGTTATCGGGGTTCTCAAAGTTAATCGCTTCAACTCGCAGCAGGGCGAAATACTTCTCTGAATCTTTGGGAGGTCTGATTTGCCCCGATACGATGTTGCCCGTTCGCAGGCCAAAACGCCTGATTTGAGATGGAGAGACATATATATCGTCCGGACTCGATAGGTAGTTATAATCCGGATTTCGCAAAAAACCATAACCGTCGGGCAGTACTTCCAGCACACCCTCACCATACATCAGCCCGTTCTGGCGGATACGCTCCTTGAGTATTTTAAAGATCAAATCCTGCTTTTTGAGCGCACTGAACTCTTTTATGTTCTCTCTTCTGGCCACGTCGTGCAGTTCGGCAACGGTAAGTCTCTGCAAGTCGGTCAAATACAAATCGCCCTTCTTAATCCGTTCATATTTGGCATGAATAGATTCCTCTTCGGCCTTCTTGTCTCTTTCCGCCTCTTCCTCCGTCTTGGCGGCCTCGACCCCTGTTTCCTTCGTCTCGACCTGCTCAGCATTGGCGGCGACGCTACCCTCAGGCGCCTCTGTCGGCAGGTCAGGTTCCTCCTCTATCGACACCACGGGATTCGCCTGCCCAGCAGCCATCTCTGCTTCAGCGGCCCTTCTCTTTGCAGCCTTGCGTTTTCTCGCTTTGCTCTTGTCACTTTTTGCAGCAGCCTTAGTCATAATTACTCCTTTTCCATTTGCAGGAATCTATCTCATGCAGGAATCTATCTCACTCTACCGTTGAAATTCAACAGAATTGAGTTTTGAACAGTTGAATATAGAAACTATATCTCAAAAACGAGCAACACTAATACGCGCAACCGGCAATAAACCCCACCTACTCATTACTCACTATACACGAGAAGGTCTCAGCGACTTGCCTGGCTAATTCTAAAGCGCCAGAATTGTTGTCGATGATATTATCGGCGAGGTCGGCCTTTCTGTCAAGCGAAATCTGGAAATTTTCTCGAATTCTCAGTCCCTTCTCGTCAAAAATACCCATTTTTCTTGCCCTATCCAGCCTTAATTTGGGCCTGCAATCGACGAAAACCAGCCTGTCACACCGTTCAGCCCAGCCGACTTCAACCAACAAGGGCATATCCAGCACGACTGCCTTAACACGCTTCTGCCGGCTGTAACGCTCTATGAGTCGCACAGCATGGGCCAGAACAAGGGGGTGGATTATATTGTTAAGTACCGTGAGCTTATCGACGTCAGCAAAAACAATATCGGCCAGTTTCTTGTGGTCAATCTTTCCTGTGGAATCCAAGATCACGTCCCCAAAAGAGGCGGCAACCTTCTTCATCACAGGTTTCTTAGCGAGCAATTCATGGGCAATCCTGTCGGCGTCAATGACCTTGCAGCCCAGTTTGGCAAATTCGCCTGCCACGGTGCTCTTCCCTGATGCTATACCACCTAAGATACCTATTATAGGTTTTTTACCAGGATTGTCCACGACCAAATAGTCTAATCGCACTCCTGCCACAAGTCAAGCGGACTTATTTATTTATAACCGATACCCAAGCGGTAATCAAGCGGAATTTTGCCCGTCGTCAAATTTTTTTTTAACTCCTTGAAAAGCCGCTGCTCCCGTGGCTGATTTGTAGTAGAAAAGGATGGTAGGAAAAGTGTCGACAGCTACGTTTCTACTGCTGCCTTGAGGTTATGTCTTCTTGATACAGACTTGCCTTTGGGGAACTCGCAGCCGCTCAATCCCCCCCCGCGATTTTTTCTGCCCTTTACAATTGGTCCTGGTAGATTGTATTAGCTGGCGGCTATGTTCTTATAGACGGTCTCGGTGCGCGGTTCGTGTGCTCTTTGCAGACCAGGCAATAGGTAGTTTTTCACCACGACGTCCCAACTCATATTTCGTGCCAGGCAATAGCCGGCGTGAATCAGGGCTTCGATTTCCGCTTCGTTTTTGGGTAGACGTGAACAAATTTGCATGGCCACCTTCTCGCTCTCAGCCGCTTCTATGCGGTCGCGTATCGGGCGGTCAAGCTGCAGCATATCCTCGATGTCCACAAATCTGCTCTCATCTATGTCTGTATAGTCTGCAACGATAACATTCACAGTGCCCTCCGGGCCGGCTACGTCCCTGACGAAACCCGCACAGCCGCAAACGCTGCTGATGACGCATATCCCGCCGAAAGTCAGCGGCTCGAGCTGGGATATACCAAACGGCTCATAAATGCTCAGGCCGAACTCCACGTCTGTTCCTTTGCGCACATCCATAAACTCCATTTCTTCCGGCATCCTGTCGCCGCAGCTTTTTCGGCCGAAGCCGAACTGGTTGATAAAAACGATTTTTATGTTCCGGGCCCGGGCATTGAATTCCTGGATTGCCGTATAGAAGCATGCTTCCCCGCCCGACATATCGGGCCAGCCTTCTCTGTGGGCCACAGGCCAGCTGTATGCCGATTCCATATTGTAAATGTCATTGCTGCGCCGGCGCGACACCTCGGTGGACAGCAGAAAGAATGCGCCGGTCTTGCCCTGCGTCCGGAACTCCTTCTCCATCCGCTCAAGGACGCGTAAGTCTCGCCACAACCCCTTGCTTTGAACCATTCTTGTGACGTGTGTAAAGATGAAGTCCGGTCTGTAACCGAGCAAGTTCTCACAATACCGCTGCAGTTTTTCTTTTGAGGCGAGCTTGTCACTAACGCTGATTTGATATGCGGGTATCCCGTTATAGACCATATCGATCTCGGCAGCTTCGAACTCCGGCGCGAGAAACCGCAATTCCTCAGCCACGTAGTCGCCTACGGCATATATGGAATCGCAGTATCTTGAAGCCTCTACAAGAACGTGCTTGAAAAAGGAGCTCTGGTCGCCGAACACTTCGGCAACATAAAGTCCGTTTTCGCGAGCCTGCCTTATAACGTTGTAGAACATCGTATCGTGGCCGGGATGCTTTTCTACGATGTGACGCATTGTAGCCACCTCGTGGGCATAGAAGGCGGTTTTTAGACCGCAATTTGTTTCGAGAATGGCCGCTAATGCCGTCGGCATTCCCATGAATTCATGGGCAACGACTGTTGTCGAATCCTTGATTGCACCGATTGCTTTCAACGCGGCAAGCGCCGGCGGCGCCAACCTGATGTACTGCTCGAACTCCCAAAGATTCTCGTATAAATGGCTGCGAATACCGAACTCTTCAAACAGGCGCTTCTTGAATTCGTTTACGGGCTTCTGGTCCATACGTGTCACGTCGATTAATAGGACCTCAGGTGAACTCTTTATACCTGTCTGCCTGTCGATAAACGTTTGCCTCCCATAGACAATGCCGACATTGTAGTAATTCTCAATTTTCCGAAAAGCGGCGGCACAGCCCGCATTTGTAACACCGTCGATGGATGAGTATAAAACCTCGCCATTCTCGCCCATGCGGTCGCCGACAGTCCCTTCGGTGGTGAAAAGCGGACCAACAAGAATTGATCGGTCCACTGCGTTAAGATAGGAATTGCAGGTGAAAAAACCCTGAAGCACGGCGCCTATGCCGCCGATTTTCCCGACTATTTCATGGGTGACATGAATTACCGTTGTCTCATTGGCCATAAATAAGTTTCCTTCCATGTCGCAATAGAAAACGCAGTCAAGCTGCTTTTACCGTTTCCCTTTAAACTATAAGAAACGGTTTGATTATGGCCAAAGTGGATAGTATGCGTTGTGTATTAATTTTTAGAGACCGGGAAAAACACAATAGACGTGCAGATTAGGGGGATTTTTTGGGACTTCTGCGGCCCCCGGCGGAAATTTTGGCTGCCGCTAACCGATCTGCGCGCGGAGATTCCTTATCAGACCTGACAGCACCTGCGGAGGAACATCGGCCAGCTCCGGTTCAGGCATATCGCTAAGGGCTATTCTATCGAGAATCTCTGTGGCCCGCCTGCCAAAGGGAACTATTAGAGTAGCGGTTTCACCAGCCCGGTCCAGTTCACCGTCAGCCATTTGTCGCAGGTAGGCAACGATGGTTTCCGTCAGTTGCTCGTCGCTTCTCAGAGGCGGCGAAGTGACGGGCCCTGCTAAGTCGTTGGGGACATCTTTTTCGCGCAGTATATCCTGCGTAATCTTATATGTTTCAGCCAACAGTCTTTTCCGTCTTTCTTCATCGGTTTCATCTATCGGCGCAAGTTTGAGGTCTTCATCAATAGTCATGTCAGGAACGTACAATCTGTTATGACACGCAGGGCAGTTGCCCCACTTGCCGCCGGCGCTGTCCTGTGCTTCTATTTTTTTCCCACAATAGTCACAATGGAATACTATCGCCATTTTTGGTACCTCTGACGAAACATTAATTAGTCATCTGCCTTATATTCTGCAACTACTTCGGTAGTAATTCCACCGCGAGGTGTAAACCGCGAGGTAACTTTCATCCAGCGTGGGCTGCAGGCCCCGGCCAAATAGTCGAGTATATCATTTGTCAGCGCTTCATAAAAAATACCCTTGTTACGATAGCTTTGCATGTAGAATTTCAGGCTTCTTAGCTCGATGCAAAGTTTGTCGGGACAATACTCGATAGTAATCTCACCAAAGTCAGGCTGCCCTGTACGAGGACAGAGGCTGGTAAACTCAGGGTATCTGATTGTAATAACATAGTCCCGCTCGGGACGAGGATTCTCAAACAGCTCCAATTCCGGCGCCTCAACCATTCTGAAACCTCTTTTGACAACCTTGTTAGTTTAATATAATCCAAACGCGGCGATCAGACAAGCAATAATCACATCTTTCTGCCCCTTTGCGGGCGATTCAAATTCTGCTATACTCCGGCAAGAAGCTGACATGTTTTAAGGAGAACAACACGTGCCGGATAATATGGCCATTGTCCTGTTGAGCGGGGGTCTTGATTCCGCTGCCACTTTTGCTATTGCACGCAACCAGGGCTTCAGGTGCTATGCCCTAACGTTCAGGTACGGCCAGCGCCACCAAAGAGAAATCGAGGCTGCAAAGAAGCTGGCTCACTCCCTCGGAGCGGCTTGCCACCGCATAATCGACCTTGATTTGGCCTGGCTCGGCGGCTCAGCACTGACCGATGCCGCCATTAAAATCCCTAAGGACAGGGTCGATTTAGGCCAGCCGGACCAAATACCGCCGACTTACGTGCCCGCCCGCAACACAATATTTCTGAGTTATGCACTCGCCTGGGCTGAGGTCATAGGTGCATTCGACATCTTTATCGGCGTCAACGCAATCGACTATAGCGGCTACCCCGACTGCCGACCTGATTTTATAGCGGCCTTCGAGAAAACCGCCAACCTCGCCGCTGCCGCTGCCGTTGGGGGTAAGGGCAGGTACGTCATCCATACCCCGCTCATAAACATGACGAAGGCCCAGATTATCCTGACCGGCAGAAAGCTGAAGGTGGATTACTCCCTGACCCACAGTTGCTATGACCCGGATGACCGGGGCAGAAGTTGCGGCCGGTGTGATTCATGCAGGTTGAGACTCAAGGGCTTCAAGCAAGCAGGTCTCGAAGACCCCATTGAGTATTCGAAATAAAGAATGGCGCATCTGCTACACGTTATAGATGAGGAATGAAGGTAACCGAGATTTTCTATTCCTTACAGGGAGAGGGGACCTTGGCCGGAGTCCCGAGCGCGTTTGTGCGCATAGCCGGCTGCCCCTTGCGCTGCCGGTGGTGCGATACAAAATACGGCTGGGACGAGACAGCGGGGCTTGAATACACTATCGAGACAATAGTGCGACTCGTTCATCAGTGGCCGTGTCGGTTCGTGGTTATAACCGGCGGCGAACCAATGATAAATCCAGGCCTGCCGGACCTCGTACAAGAGCTGAAAGCTCAGAGAAAACATATAACTATCGAGACCGCCGGCATTGCATTCATACCCGATATGCCCTGCGATTTGATGAGTATCAGCCCCAAACTGAGTAATTCCACGCCTGAGGAGCCGAAACTTGCTGCAATTCACGAAGATTCGAGATTGGACACAGCCGTCCTGACTGAGTTGATTGAACATTATAAATATCAACTGAAATTCGTAGTTGACTCACCGGCTGATTTACAGGAGATACAACAAGTAATTGATGAAATAGGAAGTGTGAATTTGCAGAATGTAATGTTGATGCCCCAGGCCCGGACAAGAGATGAGCTCCTGGCCAAATCCCCGATAGTAGCGGATATGTGCAAGCGCTCCGGTTTTGCATTTTGCCAGCGTCTCCAGATTATGCTTTGGAACAACCAAAGGCAGAAGTAGTCTGGTATCCAGCCACTCAAATATTTGACGGACCGTCGGCTTTGAAGGAGTCGCAGGACTTCGGCCTAATGTGCAGACGAGCCTCGCGCTGCAGGCAACGGCATGCCAAACCGTCGCACGGGTGAACGTTCGTGGCGCGGGTTCGAATCAGACCTTTCCGTCTGTTTTCCGGGCGGTCTGAAGTTACTTAGAAGTTGTAGCTTAAGGAAGCGTGTTTTGGAAATGCCCGTAGAAATAAGAAGACTCGATAAAAGTGAAACCTATGTAATAGATACGGCACTATCCAGCCATAGAGTTTAACTATTCAGGTGCAGGATTTTGGCGCCATCGAATCCGTTGAATCTTGTCGAAGAAGCAATGCTGTATGCTCCTATGTTTTCCGTGTATAGATAATCGCCAATTTGCAGATTCCCCGGAAGCTGTTCCGACAGAGAAATCTTGTCAAAACTGTCACATGTGGGGCCGACAACCGCACAAACCTCTTTCTTCCCGTGTTTGAGCGACTGAAAGTTAGGAATCCAGTGGTCGTAAACAACTCCTGAGAACGTGTGATAGACACCGTCGTTTATGTAGTAGAAAATCTTTCCGTCCCTCCTTGCTTTTCCTATTACTTCCGAAACCAGCACGGCCGACGTAGCTACCATGAATCTTCCCGGTTCGGCTATCATCTCTATGTCCTTCGGAAACAGCCTTTCGCATTCTGAATTTACTACCCCCGCAAGCCTTTCGAATTTGGGCACGCGCGAGTCATAAGGAACGGGGAATCCGCCGCCGATGTCGACTATGTTCAGATTGTAGCCTTTACTGCGGGAATCATAAAACACCTGAGACGTTATTTCCAGCGCGGAGGTGTAATTGTCAACCGCTGTGCACTGGCTTCCGACATGAAAGCTTAATCCCTCGACCACCAGCCCCAAATCGAAAGCCTGCCTTATGAGGCCGGAGGCATCACCGGGTTCCGCCCCGAATTTCGAGCCCATCTCCACCTGCGAGCCGGTATCAGGGACTTTCAACCTTAGGACCAGACCCGCTGCGTCGCAGCACTCGCTGATCTTCTTGAGCTCCTCCTCATTGTCATAAGTGACAAGAGGCTTATATCTTCTTATCTTCCTTAGAGTCTGCCTGTCCTTTATTGTGTTGGAAAAGATTATTTTGTCCCAAATATAAAAATCCTTGTCCTTTTCTTCGAAGTGCGTGATGTATTTGTAAATCTGCATGAACTCGTTGTAAGAAGCGACATCAAAGCTCGCGCCTTCGTTGAACAACGTACTGATTATTTCCTGATTCGAATTTGCCTTGACCGCGTAATAAGCCTGGACCCTCGGCAGGCTCTTCTTGAAAGTGCGGTAGTTCTTCCTTATCGTGTCGTGGTCAATTACAAAAAGAGGGGTCCCATGTTTCTTGGCTAATTCAAAAAGGCCTCGCTTCATATTCTTTCCGTTTCTGATTCAGCGTTCAGCTTCTTGATAAGTTTTTTGAGTTTCTCGACCTCTGTGTTATTTTCGAGATAGGATTTCACCAGCTTTTCATGCAGCTCTTTCGCCCGGTAATATAATCTCTTTTGCTTCTTGGGCCTGGTGGTTTGCAGGACGTACGCAACCATAATCGGAAGCGCCACCGTCGCATCGAGATATGCCGTTACGGTCTCCTCCAGTTTTGTCGGGTCGATTTTCCCCCAGCTTGCCGCCTCGCTTGGCGGGGCTCCCGATAATCCTCCCGTGTCCGGCCTGGCGTCCGTTATGTTGATATCATAATCCTGGCCTGCTTCGGGAATCATCAGGACCTCCTGAATTTGCGGCTCCGTCTGAAGCATGAAATTCTTGGGACTGCCGCCGCCAATCAGGATTACTGCCGTCTTGCCGTTTTCATATTTCTTGGCGTTCAGTATTATTGCCGTCGAATCGTTAACGTCGATGCTCGGATTTATTTTAAGTTTGAAAAGGTCCTGCGTTCCTGATGCTTCGGCCAGAAGCTCCAGGCCTGCTACATTCATCCCGATTGTCGAATCTCCCGGAGACGATGTAAAAACAGGTATGCCGTTTCTGTAGGCTGCCGCCAAGACGCTTACCTGGCCGAGTTTGTTTTTCTCTTCGAGGTCGTTGAGAATCTTCCCAAGATGATGATAAAATTCGCGCGTCCCCATCTCCTTCTGGAATTCCGGCCTTACCAGTATCTCCCTGAGCCTTCTGTCGGTTTCCATCAGGACATCTTCATAGTCGAACAGTATGTCATAAATTCTTGTAACGCCTTTTTCCCTCAAATCGGCGTCATCAACGGTATGGCTGCCCCTGTGCATTGGCAGATTGAATGCGAAGTGCAAATCATGGTACATATTTGCGCCTGTGGCGCTGAGCCAGTCGACAAAGCCATGATTCATCAGAGGAATTATCGCGGAAGGCCCCAGTCCTGCTGGGGTCAAGGCTCCCGCCAGGCTTAAACCTACAGTAACATCTTCCTGAGAATATCTGTCTCTTAATAGGTGACAGGCAGCTCTCAATCTTCCGCCGTTGTAAGCATCCATGTTGTCTATCAATTTCACTATATCTGTAGCCTTGGAAATTGGCTCTGGAAGAATCCGTTTCCCTGAAAGATACTCTGCTTTCTTCGAGCGACTTAACTTGTGTTTTGCCATCTTCCTCTCTATGCCTTCCACATATCCTATTGGCCTGAACGAGCTTTGTGTAACAGATGTTACAGGAGGGTCTCACATTCTGTCTTCCCGTTCGGAAGTGGGTCGACAGCAGCGGAGCCTGGCCCGGAACAACACCTCGCCGCAAACGCCGGCCGGCTCGTATAGCCCGGACTGTTATGCGGCCGCCGGTGATTATAATCCATCCGCCGCCTGTCTACAACACATCTGAGCTGCTCAATTTCCCCCGCGTCTTGGCCCGTGTCGCCAATTGAAGTCCCGTCTTTCTGTGCTTATTTACCTTCACATCTGTGCTGACTGCCGGCATGGTTCGCGCGAGGCGACTGCTCGCAGTCAACTAAAGGATAGTTGCATAAAAAAAGCCGGACTGCTGCCCGGCTCCAGGTCCCCGTTTAACCGCTAAGCGGTTAGTTGTGCCACGGGCTGTTCTCCTGCTCTTCCTCTGCCTCCCTGGGATGAGCGCTTTGATAAACCTCTTTGAGTTTTCTTGTGCCGAGGTGGGTGTAAATCTGCGTCGTCGATAGTGACTGATGCCCCAGCAGTTCCTGGACGCTTCTCAGGTCCGCACCGTTGTTTAACATATGTGTGGCGAAGCTGTGTCGCAGCGTATGCGGACTGACTGTTGGGTCAAGACCGGCCATTTTCAGGTACTTGTCCATTTTGCGCCGTACGCTTCTGGTGCTGAGACGTCGGCCGTGTTTATTGACGAACAAAACCTTTGGGTCAAAGTTGCTGTTGCTTTGTGCGCGTTTGTTTCTGTACTCCATGTAATGCTGAATAACCTGCAAAGCCGACGAGCTGATGGGGGTAATCCTTTCCTTTTTGCCTTTCCCGCGGATGTGGACTACTTCTCCGAGGAAGTCTATATCGTCCATATTAAGCGAGACCAGTTCGCTGACACGCATTCCCGTGCTGTAAAGCGTCTCCAGCATGGCTCTGTCTCTGGCGCCGAGCCAGTTGTCGCTTGGGGGCGTTTCAAGCAATTTCTTTACCTGTTCATACTCAAGGAACCGAGGCAGCTTTTTCTCCTGCTTCGGCGTCCTAATCGGTGTAACCGGGTTGGAATTGAGGCGGCCTCTCTTGACGAGGAACTTGTAAAAGCTTCGCAAGGTGGCGAGCTTGCGGGCCACGGTGGATTTGGAATACTGTTTTTCGTTCAGGAAAGCCAGATAAGCTCTGAGCGCATCCGTCTGTGCCGAGAGAATCAACTCGTCAATCTTAATAGTCGGCTGCGTGGCGACTGCGGTGGCTGTGCCATAGTCATCCGTAGCAGGTGAAACAACCGGGGCGCTTGGATGACCGTCGTCGCAGCGCGAGGTTAAGAACTCTATGAACTGCCTCAAGTCAGCGCCATAGCACTTGGCGGTATGCTCCGAGAAGCGCTTTTCAAATTTCAAGTAACTCAGAAAGTCCTGGATAATAACGCTGTTTTCCATAATCCACCTATCTCTATTTAAACCAACAATTCGAAGTTAATAGCCGCAAACAGTATCTCTGAAAGCAAAATTGGGGCTGTTACATCTTTAGGTTCTCGTGCAAAAGGTCGTCTGCCTGGCCAATAAGCGATTGGGTCAGTTTGAAACTGAGCACGGCCGCATCGAACCAGTCAAAACTCGTCCGGCTGTCCTTCGCCTGTTCAATAAGCGCATCCAGAAGTTCGTCCTCGTGGCCGGTCTCATAACGAAAAATGAACTTCTCTGCTCCTTTGTTCAATACAAGCTGTCGCTTTGCTCTTTTTCTCATCTGCGCAGTTTTGACGTAAGGCTTAACTATTCGCAACCATCTATGTGGGCACTTGGCCCTATAAACAGCCTATGTTCTTTATCGGTCTTGCAGCAATTTACTAAAGCAAAAAATGCAATTTTTTGTCTAAATGCGATAAAAACCGGTACATTAGAAGGCGCTTAAGAGTTTTATCGGCCGATGAGGGCCCTGTCTTTACAAATTGAATGCGAATCTCGGTAAATTACGCGACCTAATGGGGTTGTCAGCGGTAGTCCGGCTAAGGGGCACACTAAATTGCTCGGAAAAAGGTTGTTCCGTCCTTCCGGCTGGAATCGACGAGCCCTTCTTGTTGGAAGTCAACCAGGCAGCGCAGCACATCTTCCTGCGGCATGCCCAAGCCCGAGCATATATCGGTAAGTGAGCAGGGTCTGCGTTTCAGCATTGACAGGAGGGATTCGGCTTTGGACTCGATATGTTTACCCTTGCGGCCGGGTGAAAAATCGGCTACGACCTCGGCTTTGGGGCCTAACTGGGCGGCTATGGCCTGAAGCCTTTGTAAGTTGAGTCTGTTCAGTCCGGCTTCAGCCGTCGGTCGCACGGCGGTATTGAGCTGGACCTTGTCGGGTCGAATGCGTCCTATAGCGTCCCTTATTCGGTCAATCTGCGGGGGCTCCGTGTTTATTCCTTCGGCGAGGAACACCTCAAGCCAAATCTGCCCCGCAAACTCATCCCTGAATAAGGACAATCCCGCGATGACATTCGCAAGAGTTATTTCACTATGCGGACGATTTATTCTCTGGAAAGTGTCGTCATCGCCTGCATCCAGAGAAGGCAGCACGACATCAGCATGTGCGCAGTCGGAGCGTACATCCGGTCTGTGCAGCAGCGTACCGTTGGTGAGAATAGCAACAGGAATGCGGGTAATCTGTTTGATATTGTTTATGAGCTCGCCAAGCCTGGAATGCAGGGTAGGCTCGCCGGAGCCGCTGATAGTTATGAAATCGGCATCCAATCCCCCGGCTAATCTATCCTTTAACTCGGTCAAAGCCAGCTCAATAGGCAGATAGTCCCTGCGCTCTACGGTCTTTTGCAGGGTCTTGCCAAGCTGGCAATATATGCAATCCAGTGTGCACACCTTGAAAGGAACAATGTCAACGCCGAGGCTAAGGCCCAGCCTTCGCGAGGGCACGGGTCCGTACAAGTATTTTTTCTCTTTTGCCATTGTCCTACTGGTTATACACGTAAAGCGCCTGCAATTGAGCGATGCCCGGTACTTAGCCGAGCACGATATTTAGCCCAATGCCCTGACAATTCTTGTCCTTATCCCCGCCGGCTTTGCACCCTCCGGCACGATACAATTGACCGCCTGGGGTATTACCTCAATGTGTACCGGCAGTGCAGGGCCGGGGTCGCCATCGATTTCGGTCGCTATGCCCGGCACCTCGGAGCTTACGGAGATGCTCTTGCCCTGACGGTAGAGAACGTCCGGGCCGTATGTATGTTGTTTCAGAACGGTCATCAGCGAATGCTTCAACAAGCGGATTCGAGAGCTACATTCATATACGCATACATCGAGCAGTCCGTCGCCGAAATCGGCATTGCGCAGTATCTGCAGGCCCATGGCGTACCTGGAGATGTTTCCGACGAAGACCAGGCCGCGACCGTTAAAAAGTTCTTGGCCGTCGAGTTCCACCTTGATGGGGTCGAATTTGTAAATCCAGAATGTGCGCCAGATGGGCCAGAAGTAATCCAAATAATCTATATGTCCGCTCCGCTGCCGGCTGACGCGTTCGACTATTTGGCCGTCAAAGCCAAAACCGGCTATGGAAGTAAAGCACTTTCCGTTTGCGTTTCCGAGGTCGAGCGGCCGGACGCAGCCGGCCTCGAAAGTCTTTATTATTGTCTGTAGTTTCTCATCGAAGCCCAGTTCATTTGCGAGCAGATTCTCGGTGCCGCAGGGTACTATGAGCAAAGGCTTATCGCTGCCTTCAAGACCGTGCGCAACCTCTCTTACGGTGCCGTCACCGCCGACGGCCACCGCCATTGCGCAGTCGTAATCAACGGCTGCGTCTGTGGCGAGCTCGCACGCGTGCTCCAGAGACGTGGTCAGACTGACTCTGACATCGAAACCCTTGCGCGCCAGGTAATCCCGGAAGCGCCGGCCCGTCAGCTTGGTGCTGCTTGCCCCCGACTTGGGGTTCACAATATAGGCGATATAACCATCATCCGGTTTCATAATTATCACTACTGGTAGCTGTGCCGCCGGAGCTTGTCCGCGACCAGGGATGCGTAACTTTCTGGAATATGCGGCAGATGCTCAAGCCCCAAACGCTTTTGAACCTCACCAATGCTGGCTGCATCGGGTCCCTCTATTTCCACGAAGCTGCCCAGCAGCGGCAGTTCGTCAAGAGCCACTTCGCAGTCGCCAAGCCGCCAAAGTCGGCGTTTCTTTTCAAAGACCAATACCTCTTCGTATCCCAATGCTGAAAGCAGTTTTTGCACCGAAGGGCGGTCTTGAACCTCAACTTCTACCTGCTGCCTTTTTTTCAATTCGTGTTCTTCTTTGGGGCCTTTGTACGTCAAAAGTATTTTCTCGGTCCGGCCCGTCATCAGGCGCCGCACCCGCAGACATTTGTCGCCTGCGGTCAGCGTCCTGTTCGCATCGTCGAAATAGTAGTCCGTCTGCATCTGCTCGGCCAGGAACTCGGCGCCAAGCTCGGCCAATTTCTTCGCCACTCTTTCGTGCGACTCAACTTTCAGCTTTGCTTCAATTTCAACGCACATAACCGGGAAATTCTGCACCACTAAGCAACTATGTTAACCAGCCGGGACTTGACGACGATAATTTTTCTGGGGTTCTTGCCGGCCAGCGAGGCACGCACCTTTTCACTGCCCAATGCTTCTTGCTTAATCTGGTCTTCGTCGGCTTCCGCGCAAACGGTTATTCTGTCTCTTATCTTGCCATTGACCTGGACCGCCAGTTCGATTTCTTCTTCTTTGATAAGCTCCGGGTCATATTCGGGCCAGCGTTCGTAAGCAAGGCTTTCCGTGTGACCCAGTCTTTCCCACAGTTCCTCCGCGATATGAGGGGCAAACGGTGCAACAACAAGGATGAAGCTTTCTACTACCGATTTGGGCCTGTCCGGCTGCTTACCGAGGTGGTTTACGAAAATCATCATTGCGCTTATAGCAGTGTTGAAACCGAAAGTTTCGATGTCATTGCCGACCTTTTTTATGGTTTGGTGGAGCAATCGCAAAGTCTTTCTGTGACCCTCCTCGTTACTCACCACGTCGCCTTTACAGGCCGTGAAAGGCTCACCATTCTCGTCAATAATCATCCGCCAGACCTTTTGAAGGAAGCGATGCACGCCTTCGACCCCCTGCATGTTCCACGGTTTTGTTGCTTCCAGCGGGCCCATGAACATTTCATAAAGCCGCATCGAATCGGTGCCGTAGTCTTCGATGACCTTGTCGGGATTAACCACGTTGCCGCGGGACTTGCTCATCTTCTGACCGTCTTCGCCGAGAATCATTCCCTGGTTGACAAGCTTTTGGAACGGCTCTTTACTGCTTACATAGCCGAGGTCGTAAAGTAATTTGTGCCAGAACCGAGAGTACAGAAGGTGCAGTACAGCATGTTCGGCGCCGCCGATGTACAAATCAACAGGCATCCAATACTGTTCCTTTGCCTGGTCCCAGCCGCGCTGGCTGTTATTGGGGTCGAGGTATCGCAGATAATACCAGCAACTGCCGGCCCACTGAGGCATTGTGTTTGTTTCGCGTATGGCTTTTGAACCGTCGGGCAGGGCAATACTGAGCCAATCCTTAATGTTTGCAAGAGGCGACTCGCCCGTGCCGGCGGGCTTGTAGCTCTCAACCTCCGGAAGCTCCAAAGGCAAGTCTTCCTCCAAGAGCCCGACAGTTCGGCCGTCTTCGGTGTGCAAAAGCGGGAACGGCTCACCCCAGTATCTCTGCCTGCTGAAAAGCCAGTCGCGGAGTTTATAGTTTACCGCTTTTTTGCCGAGACCCCTTTCCACAAGCCAGTTTGTGATTCGCTCTTTGAATTCAGGTGTCGTCAGGCCGTTAAACCGGCCCGAGTTGATGGCCCTGCCGTCACCGATGAAACACAGTTTTCCCTGCTTGACCAGTTCGGCTTGCTCGGCATCATCAGGCTCGACAACCGGAATAATTAGCAGGCTGAATTTACCCGCGAATTCGAAATCCCGTTCGTCGTGAGCAGGCACGGCCATAATTGCGCCGGTTCCGTAGCTTATCAAGACATAATCGCTTATCCAGATTGGTATTTTTTCCTCGTTTACCGGGTTTATCGCATAGGCGCCGGTAAAAACGCCCGTTTTCTCTTTAGCCAAATTGGTTCTGTCCAGGTCGCTTTTGCGGGCGGCCTCTTCACGATATTTGTCGACCTCATTTTTTCTGCTGTCGTTTGTAATCTTATCTACGAGCGGCTGCTCGGGGGCTAACACCATGTAGGTTGCCCCGAACAACGTATCAGGCCTGGTGGTAAACACACGAATCACCTCGTCGAAACCGTCCACTTTGAAATCAACCTCGGCACCCGTGCTCTTGCCTATCCAATCGATTTGCAGCTTCTTAATCGACTCAGGCCAATCTACATCGGCCAAATCATCGAGCAGCCGTTCGGCGTATTCTGTTATTCGCAACATCCACTGACGCATCGGCTTTCTGACTACGGGATGTCCGCCGCGTTCGCTGACGCCGCCGACGACTTCTTCATTGGCCAAGACTGTTCCGAGAGCAGGGCACCAGTTCACGGGCACTTCATCCTCATAAGCGAGGCGATTGTCATCTATGTACTTTTGCCTGCCTTGTTCACTCAAACCTTCGGGAATGGGCAGTTGCTCGATGGGTTTGGCCTTTTGTTCGGCTTCATCGAAGTAACTGTTAAAGAATTTCAGGAATATCCACTGGGTCCACTTGTAATAATTGGGGTCGGTCGTATCGACCTGGCGGTCCCAATCATAGCTGAAACCGAGCCTTTTGATCTGGCGGCGCATGTTGTCAATGTTCTTTTGTGTGGTCCGCGCAGGGTGGGTACCGGTCTCGACAGCGTGCTGTTCAGCCGGTAGCCCGAAGGCGTCCCAGCCCATAGGGTGCAGTACATTGAAACCCTTCATTCGTTTGTAGCGAGCGACTATATCGCTTGCGGTATAGCCCTCAGGGTGGCCCACGTGTAAGCCCTGGCCGCTGGGGTATGGAAACATGTCCAGCACGTAGTATTTGGACCGGCTCTGGTCGCAGTCATTTGCCTTGAAAGTCTTGTTCTTCTCCCAGAACTGCTGCCATCTCTGTTCTATTGCCTCAAAATCGTAGCGGCCTTTTTTCTCAGTCATACGTTTTTTGCCTCCCTGATGCCGTGGTCAAATCCTAATGGCCGGCGTGTGGACAGGAGTAATCGCTGCAGCCGTGGCAGCGCTTTGACTCGCCCTTTTTGACTCCGGCCGAGAATACCGAGATTCGCTTGCTGAGCTTTGTGCTCCCACAGTGTGCGCAGCTCCTTTTGACTTTACCGGAGGAGTTCTCCAGAAGCTCGGTTATCTTGCCACACCTCTCACATTTATACTCGTAAATCGGCATAGAGTTCCCTATTCAACATAAAATCGGGGAGACAGGATTTGAACCTGCGACCTCTGCGTCCCGAAAACGACCTTGCCGATTTCTAACTCTTTTTACTGCAAGCACTTATCAAAGACAACTTTTTGCTGTTGCTCAACTTATAATGACCACTTGTATTCACTTATGACAACTTATGACATAAAAAAACCTTATTTGTTACACGCCTGGTTACATGATTAAGCCTGTTCCTTCTCAAGTTCTTCAAGCGCTACTATTTGTCAACGCTTATTCCCTGTCAGTAATTTCTACTTCATCAATATTGCCTATTAGCTCAAGTTCAGAACCGTCTCCGATAAATCTCTCCATTCTTATCTTACGCTTTTTGCTCTGAACCTTTTTCGGCGTGTTAGCATTGATCGAACGCAACCATCCTTTTTCACTGAGATAAATATCCAAGTATCGTTCCCTAAACTCCGCTAACCAACTTTCCAGAGAAGCATCAGCATCTCCCAAACATGATCCCATTTTGCAGACAAGTTTGTCCAATGGGCAATCAAGGAAAGACTGGTCATCTGGCTTGATAAGTTTTTTGTAGTTATTAACCGTCTCAATACATTCCTTATCTTCAGGATGATGGACAAGCATGAGAAAACCGCAGGTGTAAGGCGATTGCCAACTCATCGCCACAGCTAAGAGATGATCCCGCCAGAGTTGGTTATGTTTGATGTCAGCCAGATACGGCCATGACTCTTTAGGCCAAGGAGAATCATCTAATTCCGTCCAGTGATGATAGATAGGAGTATCATAATCTTTCTGAGAAAACGGTTCAGTTAGTTTGGTCTCAATTCCAACAAAACCACGCTTGTTATCCGGGCGAATAAAATCTACAAACGCATCAAAAGCCGTTCGGTCATTCAGATACTCACAGGCTGGTTCAGGAGCGTATTCGATCTTGACATCTACCACCTTTTTGACTTCGTTTGGTAGAATCAGTTTCAAGACCTTTGTCGCTAAATCATGGTTTACTACCAATGGGCTAAACAGATTGAAACACATAGGCTGGCTGGAAAGCATGTTATGTAAAAGTCGGTACTTATCTATTGTTCCCCGTGTATCCTCTAAGCGGTGCTTTACCACCTTAAAAATCTCCGGCGTTAAGAAGTTCAATCCTTTTGCACCGCTTTCGCGAGTAAGCATATTACCCCATTCGCTCGTATCGCTCGCCTTGGGCCCTGTACCGTATGGAACACCTAAAACATTGGCTCGATACCAGCTTTGATGAAACCTCATTCGAGCCATAAAACAAGGATCGCTTTTACACTGGGGCCCGATATTACAACTCATGCTGTTCCCCCTTTCACAAATACAGGACTCTGGTACACTTTTGGTTTTTCAAGCGTAAACGCCATTTCCGAACACCCTTCTTGACACTCACAAATTATATTACTGTATGTGCCTGTTCAATGCCAGCCCTTGTCAGTATATTTTTACCGTTGTGTGATGCTGCCTTTTCTCTTTTGAGATAGTACTTGAACCTGCGACCTCTGCGCACACAACAACAGCGTTCGCTATTTTAAGCTTGATATGGGCATATTATAGACAGGAATGTAACCAGATTTGCTTAAAGAATGGTTACACGGTTTAGTGGGTCTTGTTAGGCAGAAAAACAAGTTCTTGTAAAGTAAGGATTTACAAATCGGGGAGACAGGATTTGAACCTGCGACCTCTGCGTCCCGAACGCAGCGCTCTTGCCAAACTGAGCTACTCCCCGATAATCTACAACCAAGAATATACCACAACAGCTTCTGAATTACAATCGACCTTCATTTCCATTAACTAATTGTTGCGTTCAGACTGCATTGCACGTTAATAAACCAGCTAATCTCTTCTTTTCTCGGGAACCTCGCGTGCTCTTAAGGTATTTTTCTCGCTGTACAGCGGAAGCCCTATCTGGGTGAGACTCGTTATAAGCCAATCTCCACGGTCCATTCTGTCCGGTGTATTTTCCCCCTCGGTGGGTATTATGTTCTTCGAGCCTGCGAGTCAGGTTGTCGGTATGCCCGATGTAGAGTCTGCCCGTCTTTAGGCTTTGCAGGATATAGACATAATACACAGTTTCGCCCCTCTAAACCCGCCAGAGTTCTTAGAAAGCATAATCCGCTTGCTCTTGCGAAGTTAATAATCTTCGCACCTTTGTGACAATTGCCGGTCTTGATTCATTAAGCAATTTTGCTTATCGCTCTGAAACCAAATTCAACGCAAATGGATTGAAATTTTCCGCAGGACGCCTTACGGTGGAGCCTGTGACCTTCCCTAAGGGGCGCTCTAGCCAAACTGAGCTACTCCCCGATAATCTATAACCCAAAACATACCATAACAGAGTACAAATTACAACCGCCTTTCATTTTCATAAAACAATTGTATGTGCATTACGAGCACAAGCTACAAGGATAACTATACACACATAGGTCCTTGATTTGACTACTCGACCCAATATGCTGCCTGCAGCCAATCCTCAGTCAAGACCGCCAAATCCAACATATTTACGATGCCATCACCAATTGGCCAAGGACCTATATCGGCGGATGGTTCACTTTGTTGCCAGTAGTTGGCTAATTCTGCAAAATCCTGAAAGTTGACTTTACCATCACCGGCAAGGTTGTCTGTGAACGTAAGCGTAAGGAGTGTGATGGTTCCTGATTCACCTGCCACAAGAATTTCGTCGCCACTGCGGGTAGGTAAGAAGTCCCCGGCAATAATGGCATATAGTGAGTTGGGATCTTGCCAGATGACCTGGCTCTGCCAGGTGTCTTCGATACGGCGCACTAAGTAAACCGAGCCTGTATCATCCACACCAAGAATTTCCAGGCCGTCGCTCATCGGCAGAACGTCACCAATCGCAATATCAAGCATTGCATTTGTTCCGTCTCCTGTAAAGAGAACATATAGGTCGTGATACCCGAGAGCATTCGCGCAAGACATAGTAATTTGATTATCGAATGCCATCCCGTAGACTATTTCATTACCCGGAATACAGGGATCCACATCGGCTATCTTTACCACAAGACCGGTACCGGTCGACGTACTCCAGATGACCCGCGAAGGCCACAAGCCCACACTGTTGCTATGCGGCGGCAGCATCTCGTAAGTGGGTCCCTCTCCCGTGATTACAATTTCGGCGCCCGGATAGACCTGATTGAAATCTCCTACCGCCGAATCAAACGCCACTTCAGCCATATAAGCTATTTCTTCCTGCCAGATGCCGTTGACTTCACTGAATACTGTTCCCACACTCATATCAAGCACGCCCTCGTAGATGTGGAATATTTCATCACCCGGCTGCCTTGGGTCATAATCTCCGGCGCGAGCGCCCCAGTCCTGTCCGACAAAACCATTGTTATCGAATATTGTCTCGTGCAACCAGCCCAGACAGGGGTCGTGGAAGATTACGTTTATCAGTGTCGGATAGGTACCGGCGCATGATATTACTTCGTTTCCGGCATAGCCTGAGTGGACATCACCAATTGACAGTGTCTCCCTACGGAACCAGTCAACCGGCGAGACCCCCTTATATAATTGGGTAAGCTGCCAGCTAGGGACGTTCGGCGACAACTCAAAAACCGACCCATCAGAGGCAATAAATGCAGCTTCAATCCCATCGTGGGCTGTGTCAAATTCGCCCCCCGCTAAGCCAAAAACCGGTGTATTCGCTTCATGGATTTGAGTAGCCATAAACTCAGGCTGCTCAGCAGCACTGCTGGTTTGCCCCAAGATGCCAAATGGCAAGCTCACAGAGAAGAAAAGAATCAGGACTTTTCTGTATTTGAGATGTGATTCTGTTCTTCTTCTCATACACGAATATCTTTTCATCACTAAAAGAAACATTTCTGATTTTGTATTATACACAATATTGGACTGAAAAGCAAGGCTTTTGCGGTTGGATCCCGACCTCCGTAATTAGTGAATTAAACGTTCTCCCATCCATAGTTGGAGGTTCAAAAAAGCAATGGCTACTCCTGCCTGATTTCACCCAAAATCGGGCCAAACAAACAATCATATTTTTTCGAAAGAGGTAACCATGCAGAAGGAATTATACAGAATCGCAAGCAAAACCGACAGTCGAAAAATGGCGGAGTTTTTGAGCAAAGACGACCAGTTGTTATTGCCGCTGCTGGATATAGAGCAACGATTCAAGCCGATATGGTTATCAGCAGCCATGGATACTAAATGTCAGGCCCAAAGAGTTGAATGACCAAACAGGCATTGACCGAAAATTGCAAGTGGGATAAACTATGAACCAATGGAGTGGCCAAAAAACCTGCAACTACCATCGGGACAACGTGCTCTAAGACACCAGCCAATTTCTTCTTTTCGCGGGAGCCGCGTGCGCTCTTGAGCAGACGCAATACGCAATTCCACCCCTCCAAAATCGCCGTACTTTTTGCAAAAGACCATCGGCCCACTTTTGCCAAGCCAATAATCTTCGCGTCATTTTAGCAATTGCCGACCCGGATTCGGGAGGCAAGTGTGTTAGAGTCTCTGAAAGCGAATTCAACACAAATGGATTTACACTTTCCGCAGGAAGCCCTACGGTGAAACCTGCGACCTTCCCCAAGGGACGCTCCTGCCAAACTGAGCTACTCCCCGATAAACCAACCATATAATTGTATCACAGCGCCTTGCCCCATACAAGCTACAACAAATTAACGGGGTCAATGTCTATAGCTACATGGACGGCCGGCCGAACGGGGCCTCTTTCGCGCAAACTCGTGAACAGTCGCTGGATAATATCGGCCTGCGGGGCCTGGATGATTATTTGCATTCTGTGAAAACGCTGTATCCGGCTTATCACCGCGGGTATCGGACCCCGGATAATCGCTTCCAGGCCGTTTCGCTCGACAATGCTGTCTATCTTCTGGCGCATTTGCCGGCAGGCGGCTTCAAGTCTGTCAAAATTCGAGTCCCGCATGAGAAGCGCCGCCAGCCTCCAAAATGGAGGCAGATTACAGGCCTTGCGATGCTTCAACTCCTCATTAACAAAGCCCGTATAATCATTCTTCAGGGCGAATTGTATGGCCGGCTGGTTGGGCAAAAAGGTCTGCACGAAGACGACGCCTTTCTTTGCAGAGCGGCCCGCGCGACCGGAAACCTGGCAGATTAATTGAAAGGTCCGCTCGTTTGCCCGGAAATCCGGCAGATAAAGCGAGGTATCGGCACTGATAACGCCGACCAGCGTTACCTCAGGGAAATGAAGACCTTTGGCCAGCATTTGTGTCCCGGCCAATATACTAATTCGCCCTTCGCTAAAGTCCCTCAGAACGCGGTAATAGTCTCTGCCGGTCATGGAATCGCTGTCAACTCTTGCTATACAGGCACCAGGAAATTTCCGGGCCAGCTCTTCTTCGAGGCGCTGCGACCCGAGCCCAATCATCGCAATACCTCTGCCACACAATGGACATTTTTCAGGCACGAGCGTCTCTGCCAGGCAATAATGGCACACCGCATAGCCGTAGTCTATGTGCTTTCCTGTAATGGTTCGCATCGACCGGCCGCTGAGCGGTTCGGATTTGTGAAAGGTGAGCGTTACGTCACAGTTGCGGCAGCGCAGGGTGTGCTTGCAGGACGGGCAGAACACAAAATTGCTGTAGCCTCGCCTGTTCAGGAGCAGGATTGCCTGCTCTTTTCTCAGCAAGACTTCTCTGAGCTGTTCGCCCAATGGCTCGCTAATCAGGTTTATACCTCCCGCTGTTGAATATTCCTGCCGCAAGTCGACCAGTTTCATTTCGGGCATAGGCAGGTTCATCACCCTTTTGGGCAGATGAACCGTGCTGAAATGTTTCCTGATGCGGCAATTAAGCAGTGTCTCCAGGGATGGAGTGGCGCTGCCTAAAATACAATGCGCATTTGCCAGTTGTGCCCTTTTTATTGCTACGTCTTTTCCGTTGTATCGCGGGACGGTGTCCTGCTTGTAGCTCGGCTCGTGCTCCTCATCGACAACGATAAGTCCGAGCCTCGGCAGGGGCGCAAAGACCGCCGAGCGAGCCCCGATTACGACGTCAGCTTCGCCGGCCCTTATTTTCTGCCACTGCGCATTTCGCTGCGAAGCGGTCAGGCCTGAATGCATTACCGCAATTCTCTTGAATCTGGCGCTGAACCGCTGGACCGTCTGGGTGGTAAGGGCAATTTCAGGAAGCAGTACGATGGCAGTTTTATTTTTTTTCAAGGCCGTTTCGATAGCTCTTATATAGATTTCGGTCTTGCCGCTGTCGGTAACACCGTGGAGCAGGGTAACACCGAACTCTTCTGAATTTATCTGAGCATTGAAATGTGCCAAAGCTTTTTGCTGGTCCTGGTTAAGTGTGATTCTGTCTGCTCTTATCGTCATGCCTTCCGGAATGGCCGGCAGGGATCTCAGTATCGTCTTGCGGACAATCCCAAGTATTTGTTTCTCGGCCAGTCTCTTTATTGGCGCGTCCGTACAGCTAATCGACTGGAGGACTTGCTGCATTTCAACGCCGGCCTCCGGATTCAGAGCACCTTGTTCCCGGAGGTACTGGATGATTTGCTTTTGTCTGCGGCCGGACAGATTGCTAACAGTTTGCTCAAAACTTTCGGTACCAATAGCAAGATAGACTTGTTTTTCCGTTTTTTCTCCAATACCCTTCTTGACCGCCCCCGGCACCATAGCGGCCAGGACCTCACCCAGAGGGCAAACATAGTACCTGCTAATCCACCCAGCCAACTCCAGCAGCCCGGCATCCAGTAAAGGGACCGCGTCGATTATCCTGGTAACTTTCTTGAGTCCGCGTCCTTTGTCGCGCCCCAAAAAGGACTTTTCAGGAGGAATATCCGCTGCCACGCAGAAGCCGGTTTGGAGTTTATCTCGCCTTCCGAACGGAGCTTCCACACGCTGGCCCACGCAAACGGGCCAAATCTCGTCCGGTACGGCATAGTCGAACTCATTATCGACCGCTGAGTCGAACGCAAGGCGAACAATATGATTGCAGGTCCCTTCGCTAAGTTGTGATGAAAACAAGCTGTCGGTTCCGTGTCGTCTCATTTATGAAATTTGGCGTAATTTCATTGGAGTTCAATAATAACCGCCTCTCGTCTATTTTTGCCCTTATCTTGCTGCCGTTTCAAAGGATGCCGAAGGCCATTACAGGCGCACCGGGAAAGGCAACCGAGGAATCCGAGTGTCCCAGGACGATACCATCGGCTTGAGAGAGTATTGTATCCAGCAGCTTTCCAAAGGTATTGTAAATCTTGGCTACGGGCTGGCCCTTCCTAACCAGGTCGCCGGGGTTGACCAGAAACCTGATGATTCCGCTGGCGGAACTGACAGGCTGAGGCGAGAATTTGAGCACTTTGCCTCTGGCCGGTTGTGGTAATTGAAAACTGAAGGGCGCATCCGTATTTTCGACCATTTCCAGATGAGCCAGGATGGCAAGTATGGATTTGACTCCGTATTCCACGTTCTCTTCATTGACGACGTACGACTCGCCCAATTCAATCGTCAGGGCGGGGATGTTGTGCTGGAGAAGGTTGTAGGTAAAGCTTTTGGTCAGCTCCTCTGTTTCAAGGATTATCAGGAACCCTGACTTTCCGGCAACGGCCTTTGTTTTTTCGTACGCGGCCTTGTAAGCCCCGCCCGGATTGGGGTCTATCAATGTGTAGGGGATTGACTTCATCCAGTCATTGTGCAGGTCCAGGACCAGGCTGGGGTTTGTCTGCCGGATGGTTGAGAATATTCTCTCGGCTATTCTCTCTGCCAGAGAACCGTTCGGATTGCCCGGAAAGGCGCGGTTAAGGTCCTCCCGGCTCAGCGTAATGTTTCGCGAGACGGTTTCAAAGCCGATAGGGTTCATCAAAGGGAAGGCATGGACGGCCCCCCTGAGCAGGTGTTGCCTTTGTATTCTCTTGAAAACTTCCTGAATGGTAACAATGCCGGTTACCTCGTCGCCGTGGATACATCCGGTGAGCCAGACAACAGGCCCCGGATTCGCGCTCTGGACAGACATAAAGGGCAGTCGGCGGCGGGATAAATCGGAACCGGTCATGATTTTCAGGAACGAATACTTGATTCTCTGCGGTACTTTTCCGTTTTTGAGCCTGTCTGCTCTCATACTTGCCTCTTTTCGCTGACGCTGCTCCGGAAAGGAAGGCCGCGTTTGCTGTGCTTCCCTTCCGCTGACTCAAGCATCGTGCTTGTTTGCGGCCTGGCGGCGATTGTCCCAGTTCGAGAAAGGTGTGTCAAGATTTCAAAGTTCTCGCTCGTCTTTCAGCCTACGACCGCCTCTGCGCTCGGTAAATATCTCCACTTGGTTGTTAACGCTCTTTTTTGCTTCAAAATATGGGCTTAGAGCGCTACAATGTTGGAATACCTGAGTTTTTTTGGAGCAGGACACAAAAGAAGGACATTTTGTATGAAAAGGCAACGGCCTATTGTTCTGCTGCTTTGCATGCTGCTTGCTTGCCTGTTCGCAGGGGGCTGCCGCGAACCGGCCGGCGGCCCTGTAATAGTCGATGTCGCCCCAACAACCGTGATTGCCCGAAGCTACACTGTTGGCAGGTCAGTGCAAGACAGACCCATTGAGTGCTTTGTGCTGGGCCAGGGTCGGGATGTTACCTTCATACTGGCGGCAATACATGGCGATGAACCGGCTGGAACGCTGCTTTTGCAACAGCTTGGACGGTACCTCCGGAAGCAGCCGCAGCTTCTGGACGGCCGGAAGGTCGTTCTCTTACCCGTGGCAAACCCGGACGGCGCAGCCCAAAACAATCGCCTGAACTCGCGCGGTGTCGACCTCAACCGAAATTTCCCTGGGGTTAACCGGATTGATTCGGAACTTTACGGATACTCTGCCCTGTCTGAGCCGGAAGCCCGTGTCATAAAACGTATCATTAAGCAGTACGCCCCGGACCGCATTGTCAGCATTCATCAGCTCACCGAAACGGGTCCCGAGGCCTTATCGAGCCACCTCCCAAGAGGCTGCATCGACTACGACGGTCCCGCGAAGGCAGTGGCTGAAAAGATGGTGAGCCATTGCGATTTGCCTATCGAGAAGCTCGGTGCTTGTCCCGGCTCGCTGGGTTCGTACGCGGGTCTGAAACTCGGCATCCCCGTGATAACGCTCGAACTGCCGGTGAATGCCCACGTGGTTGATTCGGACCGGCTGTGGGAAAGTTACGGAACCGCACTTGTCGCGGCGATTGTATATCCCGCATCCGTCATGTAAAGAATGTTGAATGGCGCCCTGCAAATTTTCTCCCGGCATCACATATCCGGAATGACTTCGGGGTGAACCTGGCCCGTCGAGCTTATCTTGAAGACGTAAATAAGCCCCGGCCTGAGCCTGGAATAGACCGCATTGCCGTAAATCGCCGTAATATCGTATTCCTTCAGCCTCTCAGGGTTGTTTGCCAGGTCCCAGATATTGGTCCAGAATAGCTGCCTCTGGTTCGGAGGCAGAAGTTCGAGCAAATCGCCGTATCTGCGCGGCTCGAGGCCCGGCTCTTCTATCGCAAAACCATCCTGCGGCGCTGTTTTCTCTCCGTAAACCCTTCTCCATAAATACAGGGCCTTTGTTTTGCCGTCCATTACCATTTTATCGCCGAACTTGACAATCAGGGCGTCGAAGTGGACTATATCGCCCTCGATTGTGTATTCTTTCTGCAGAATCTGCCTGAGCTTGTCGTCTCTGGCGGTTTCGACAAATCTTACCGTTGTAAAAAGCCGCCCCTCTTTCGTTTCCTGCCCGAGCACCTTGGCATAGCCTATCTGGTCCTCCTGCGTGATGTTGGTTATGGCCTGCTTCAGCTGCTTGTTTTGCGTCAACAGCTCGTGTACGGTCATCGAGCCGAAGTAGTAACCCCGCGCCAGGTACGCGATAACAGCGCCGCATATCACAACCGGTATTAAGGCCGGCAGCCTTCTAATTTTCATCAGCTTACCTGCAAGCAGCCCCACAGAGAAAAACGTCATCTTTGAGTCTATCATCGGCACTACCGGCCTAATCTCTGCAAAATCAAACCACCCCCCCGCGAACCCGTATTTAGCCCCGGCTTATGGCCGGGCTTCTCCCCTGCGAATAATAATGCCGCACCCCTCGCCCCCCAAGCGTTTACCCGCCGCTTGCCCCCAGGGTGAACTCCTGCGCACCCACAAGCCGCCGGTCATTCCGAGCAACCCCGAGCAATCTATTACCAAGTCATTGCGAGCAGCGAAGCGACGCGGCAATCCCTAAGAATACCAAATAATCAATCGTAAATAATAAATGGATTTTCCCCTTGCCTTTTCCCTTCTTTTCTGGTATTTTCTGCGCCTAAATGCGTGATGGGAACATCTTGAAGAGTGCAGCAAAATATGAGACCTGTCCTGCCTGCCCTCCGTACCTTTAGCGAAGGGGGGAGCTCTTAAAATGGGAGAACTGGAAGGATAAGGAATAAATAACTGCTAACGTGGAGGCAAAAGCATCCGGGGCGGCGGGATAATTGATTCCTTCGATTATACTCAGGACAGGTTTAGTTGAAAGAAATATGGCCGGACACCTTTAATTGGCCCTGCAGTTCAAACAGAAGGCCGATCAAAGGATTCCAGGTATGAGTATCCACCGAACATCCGCGCGGTATCTTTCGTATTCTTTGCCCAAGTGACTGATGAGGAATAATTCCTCCTCCCTCGCCATGAGAAAGAAGCCAATCACCTGAGCAGGTGATGCCACCCACGCTGCCCAGTGGTTCATGAGAATGCAGAGCCCGAGAAAGCCAATGATATTGCTCAAGTAGATGGGGTGCCTGACAAGTCGGTACAACCCACTCTCGATCACCGCATGGTTCTCCTTTATCTCCATCTCCAAAGAGTAGAAAGGGCACAAAGAGAGCAGGCATATAGTATCTGCTACTAAGGCAAGAGCAACCATGAATATGCCCATTGCCAGTCTCACGGAGTTGTCTTGCTGGTTGCTCCCTTCCGACCATGTGTTGGCAGCAACAAAACCGACGGAGAAAACGAAGCAATATGCGAGCACGAGCCTTGTAAACCAAGGCGATATCCTCCTCACGCGCGCCGGCTTGGACAATCGCAAGGCCGTCCATCTGAGCACCAGCCAGAGCGCCAAGTACGCAGCAACTGTGACAGTTCTGACCATTTGAAGTCCAATCTCACACGATGAGGAATGCAAACACCGACATCAAAGGGACACTGAGCACACGCAGAGAACCCAATAGCGACTCCTCATGACATTTCGTTGTCAAGGCAGCCATGAGAGCACAGAGGAACAGGATGGGGACAAGCAGGACAAGATTCAAATCCGGAACACTGGCGTGAGCAAACAGGCTCAGCAGAACGAGAACCAACGCTGGCAGACACTGACAAACGGCAAGGACCTTTCGAGCCGTCTCGCGGCTGAGCGAAACCGCAAGGGTGGTCTCTTCGTTCCGGCGATCCTGATCATAATCAAGAAGATGTGCGAGGCCCTCAAAACCAAAGAAAGCAACTGAAAGTATGGAGGCGAAGAAAAAGCTCTCTGCAGTGGGGCGGTGCCCCCCGGCAACCCAGCCAGCAGTGAACGCGACCACACCGTATGCCAACGCAACCGCAGCCAAGCCCAGAATGCCTCTCTCTTTCAGCCTTACGGGTTTCAAAGAATACGCCAAGCCAATGACCAGAAACAGCGTACTTAACCCCAAGAATGTGAAGCCAAGCAAGACAGCAATAGCCAACCCTGCCATCGCAAGCATGACGACGTAGGTCACGGCGGATTTGACAGAGAGCCGCCCGGAGGAAAGAATAGAGGTCCCACCCGAGACATAAATCCTCCACTTCATCTTTGTGCTGCCGCGCGAGTCCGAATGCCGGTCCGTGATCTCGTTTGCAGTCCAACAGGCCATGCCAAGCACGAGAAACACAAGGCAAACAATGCCGCCGTTGGCGCAGAGAGGGGACACGTCAGACCCGCTCCAGTATCCTGCAATTGCGGCGGCGATCACAGGAAGGACATAATAGGGTCTTCCGAGCCGCAAGTGGTTGTACACGGCATACAGCGTTCTAAGCATTCTTGACCTCACTTTCTTGGTGCATGAAGTTTCTGAAGACCCCGGCTCATGATAAGCACGACCAGACTTACAAGCAAGCCCGGCCCAAAGGCCGTTTCCGGCATGCGCTGCATAAGTACAAGGGTCACGGCCACACCTGCAACCATACTTATCACCGCAGCACTTGGATGTGGTCTTCGCTTGAAAAGGGACCAAATGATTACGGGACACATTGGCATCATAACGAAGGCACCCATCAGAAGAAGACGCACAAGATCAGGAAGAACAAACGCCATCCCAAGCGCGCTGAATCCAAACGCTACGGTGAGAAAACGAACCCACCCGAGTTGTGACTGCTCTCCGACGTTACGTAACCTCGGCTTCAATATGTCCGTAAAGAGAGTGCTTCCACCTACGACTACAAGACTGTTCACTGTCGTCATAAGTATAGCAAGTATGGCCACAAGACCTAGCCCACGGATTCCCGCAGGCAAGAAATCGACCATCACCTTGAAGATGGCTACGCTCTTATCAATATCTTTGTAAAGAAGTGAGGCCGCCAAGCCAAGAAGAATCCCCGCGCCAATAAAGAGTGGTTGAAGCAAAGCACTGATGAGAAACGCCCGGCGGGCCGTCTTTATGCTCTCAGCAGCGAAGACCCGCTGCCAAATTTCCATGAACATGAAAGATGAAACCGCGGCGAGCAGGATGCTTAGGAAAAAGAATGGAGCGCCCGCAAAGGCAAAGAGATTCAAGTGCGAGGAAGGCAAAGCTGAGAAATCGACCCGATCACTGGCGACTACCAAGGGCACGATAATGACAAGGGCAGCGGTCATTATCACAAATGATAACGCGTCAGCAAGAAAATCGCTCCGTATTCCGCCTATCGCTGTGTACGCGACCGTCACGACGCCGGCGACAAGTAGAATGGCGCTGAAGTCGAAACCTATGATCACCGAGCCAACTGCACCGATCCCGACAAATTGCAACGCCGTCACAAACAAGTAGCCTGCAATTGTGATAATTGAGGCGACCAAACCTACGTGAGGCGATTGGTAGCGCTGACTGAGCAACTCCGGGATCGTGTGAACATTCCCAGCATCCGCGATCCTTTTGATTCCCCCGCAGACCGCGGCGAAAGTGAGTGTCATAACGACAGATATCATAATAATCGTGAAGCCGAAGCTGATGCCCGTGTCGTAAGCTTCAGCGGCAACTGAAAGAAAGAATCCCGCGCCGATGTTCGTGCTTACAATGCTCACCACAAGAAAGAAAAGCTTCGTGGCTCTCTTGTTAACCAGGAAGCCTTCTACTCCCTGGCCAATCGAAAAAACAGTCGCGATAACGAGGACAGCTACAATGTAAAGCACGATGATAATCAGATCCACGCCTGTAATCATGTGTGCCCCCCCTGCTCAACCACTTCAGTTGCGTGAGGACCGCCCTCGTCCTGCTCTTCTGAAGGTTTAAAGTATCGAGTCATGATGAAGTTCGCACCAATCTGCTGAAAACCAACCAAGACAATCAGGACCATCGCAGGACATACGGAATAGAACAGAAGTACTGTTAATGCGAGACAGGCACAACCGAACCGCTCGGAAAAAGATTTGTTCCTGTCAGATTTGAAGTAGTAGAATATTAAGAATAGCAAGGAGAGGGACGCGCCCAACAAGAGCAAAACGGGCGAAAACGCGTGAATGAGCGGCAGCTTTGCCAAAAGGCTTGTGCTGCCAAGAAGCAGCCCGGAGACTACGATAAAACCGCCGAGGACAAAATTCAAAGTAACGATATGAAAGACAAAAAGGTATGGCAGGAGAATGTGGTGCGGCTTCTCTACCAGGCATTGGACGAGCAACCGCCACCCAAGACGGCGACGTATTTCCACTTGGCCTTCCAGAAGTTCCTTTCCCCGATCAGTGTTCGACCGGCCGCTACTTGTCTGGTCTAGAACGCGCTGACCTTTCTCTGCAGCCCTCTCATATTGCTCCACCCTAGTTTCTGTCAGATTATCTATCCACCCCCTCATGGATGGGAACAACTTCACAATATCTTTGTGAAGATGCCCTTTGAAGAGGCACCAGATGTGTTCTTTATTTACCTGTGTTGAGTTCCCTACCATCATTATGTTCCATAGCCCAGTTAAGATGGCAAATGAGGCCATGAACCAACACAAGGATTCACTAGGAGTGATTTCAAGAAATCGCAGTATCGACCTCCAATTCAAGAGGGCATATGCCTCAACAAGCTTCAGAGAGACAAGCAGGAGGAAGTAGACTGTCGTAATTTCAAGTAGCAGCCTGAGTAACATGAGAGTCGATGACTCGGTCATCTTTCCCGACATCTTTAGTCGATTATAGAACTTCGCCAGCCAATCGCATGCGAAAAAAAACAATAGTATTAGGGTGAACATTGCAGGTACTATGGAATTGAACTTCCCTGAATCGAGGTAGGCTCTCTCGATCACCAGCGCAATGGTCACAGTGTAGAAGAACCCGATCAAGCCCTCGAAGGCGCGCTGAACAGAATCCGGCAAGAAGGTGTCCTTTGCCATGTCTCCGTCCTTTGCCATGTCTTTCCTCATTCTTGGCACGCTCCACTCGCTCTATGTAGCATTGTATAACCTCTCATTGCGTTCTTTCTCACACATTAAAAGTCGTCAGACAGCGGCCTCTCATCTTTACAGGACCCGGAGAATTGAAGGTGTCCGGTACTTTTCTCAAAAACCCATCAGCCGCCCTAAAAACTCCCGCCTGTCTATTTTTGCAGACTCAATCGACTTTTTCTGCAGATACCTACTCTCACCTTCTAACTTCTTACACACACAGGAGGCCTAATGGTCATCCACTAGGTGTCAGCCTCGCTTTACCGTAGAACTTCCAAGAATGTAACATGTACGAAGGGCGGTGACACTCTATATCCAGTCTCCATGTAAAACTGCTGGTGAACTTTGTGCTTCTGGCCAAATACATCTTCGCACTCAATCTCAAAGATACCTTCAACCTCTGAGATTTTTTTCTCGATATCCATATAGATGAATGTGGGAAGTCGCCCTAGTCTGGCTTTGCCACCTGGAAGGATGTGTTGTGGCTCCGTGGGCATTGAGTTTAAACCTCTACTATATCGGGGTTCCGAGCGCTTTCGAGAGTCAATTTCAAAAGTGTCCGCCCCCATTTTGATTCGGTGAGGAATCCAAACGACGTGTGTCTCAAGCGCGGGGCCTGGGCCAAAGTTTTTAAGGTTTCCGAAAGTTACGAATTCTATTGACCCATTCTGCTTCTTCCGGTTTCGTATGCAGATCGATTCGGCGTCGTTTGGAAGATCTGCAAACACGCGTTCTACACAATCTGAGTTAACTCCAGGAATACGCTTATGCGCCCTTATAAACTCAACTGGAATTCTCCATCCCCCGCCTTCAAACGCGGGATGAGGCCTTTGTCGCAAAAGTCGGTCAGTATGCACTTCACGAAGGGCTCTCCCTGCCATATAGAGAGAGCCAATGATCCCGGCAGCTGTAACGATAATCAGAGCAATCCCTGCCAGTGCGCTCCACTCCAGAAGAGTTAGATCATTCATAGTCCATATCCACTTGACTCTGCCTAACATTAATGTCGAAAAGATTCTATTATCCTTCTTGAATCATACCCAAAACCACAATTCCCGTCAACACAAGAAATGCCGCACACTTTAGGGAGATTATACGGCATAGAGTTCGGATTTCAATAGGAAAAAGGGCGGCCCAAAAAAGTGGTTTTTGGGCCGTTTTTTTTGTTGACTTTTCTTTGAAACTATGTTAAAATACCCCCGTATTTGCCTGTCCCTTAGGGGCCACATGGCAAACATAACCCGCCCATAGGCGCCGGATATAGCGGACTTGCCCGCCGCTTGCCTGCCGTTCGTTTGGCGGGCTTGCCCGCCGACGGCGGGTAGGCGGGGCACCGCACGTTCTTGTATCAGCAGATACACGCAAGAACCACTATTTGGCAAGCAAGGCAAAGTTTTGAATCTGGGTAATTTCGATTTCGATATTGTTTCGAATTCTTGTCCGCCGTAGTCTTGACGTAGGCGGATCGATATTAGGATTTCGGGTTTCACTCTGCCCCCTAACTCCTTACCCAATATGACCTTACACTCAACAACCCATAATCATTTATCAATAATCCATAATCATTTGCCCGTTGCCCCTCTTATCCGCCTACAAATAAAAGTCCGCCCGAAGGGCCTCCACAGTTTTGCATTTTGCATTTTGATTTTTGCTTTTTCCCCGTTGCCCTCTACACTTGTCGAGAACCCTCTACAAATCAGCCTTTTTATGCAAAACAAACCCAATCTTGTCCGCCTCCGGCGGATTCAAAACCCCTTATTTGGCAAGGGCTTACGAAAATGAACCACGCCTTCAGACTCGTGAAAAACAAACCCAACCTGTCGCGGCGAAGCCTCCTTGCCACGGCGAAGTCCTGTACGGAGCCGGGCTGGCGAAGCCGGAACAAACCCAACCTGTCGCGGCGAAGTCGAAGCGAAGCGCAGATCCCTACGGGTGGGCTTCTCGAAATCCTCAGACCGGGGACCAATCAAACAGAAAAAATGCGGCCCAGGGCTAAAACAAACCGGAGATGCCAAAAAGGCTGTTCTCGGCATCTCCGAACGTATCATAAATCCTTTGGCGGGGGTGAAGCTATTTTTCCTGCATATATGGGTAACGGAAGTTTCTGGGCGGCAGGAAGGTCTCCTTAATGGCGCGTGGTGATACCCATCTTTCGAGATTGAGCCAGCTTCCGGCCTTGTCATTTGTGCCCGATGCCCGCGTCCCGCCGAAGGGCTGCTGGCCTACGACGGCGCCGGTGGGCTTGTCATTAACGTAAAAGTTGCCGGCGGCGTGACGCAGCACATCCATCGCCTTGACAATTGCGCCGCGGTCCAGGCCGAATATCGAGCCGGTGAGCGCATACGGCGACGTCTGGTCACACAACTGAAGGGTTTGGTCATATTCTTTCTCGGGGTATACGTACAGGGTCATCACCGGCCCAAAAACCTCCTCGACCATCAGCTTCGACTTCGGGTCCTTGCTTACTACGATGGTCGGCTCGATAAAATAGCCTTTTGAGCTGTCGCTGCCGCCGCCTATGATAATTTCCATATCGGGCGAGCTTTTGGCATATTCGATGTAGCCGGTGATTGTCTCAAAGGCCTTTTCGTCGATGACGGCGCCCATAAAGTTTCTAAAGTCGGTCACGTCGCCCATCTTAACCTCGCGGATTTCGCTGAGCAGGCGGTCTTTGAGCCTGGGCCACATTGAATCGGGAACATACATTCGGGAGGCGGCCGAGCATTTCTGGCCCTGATACTCGAAGGCGCCGCGAACCGTGGCCGCGACGAGCACATCGATATCGGCACTGGCGTGGACGAAAATGAAGTTTTTGCCGCCGGTCTCGCCGACGATTCGCGGATAAGAAACGTATTTGCGGATATCTGAGCCGACCGCCAGCCAGATTGTGGAAAAGACGTACGTGCTTCCGGTGAAGTGAATGCCGCCGAGCCTGACGTCGTCGAGGGCCGGCGGGGCGACAACCGGTCCTGGCCCGGGGACCATATTGATGACGCCGGGCGGCATGCCAGCTTCTGCGAGAATCTTCATTATAAAGTAGGCGGGAAGGACGGCCGCCGATGCGGGTTTCCAGACGACGGTGTTGCCCATGAGGGCCGGAGCGGTGGGCAGGTTTCCTGCTATGGATGTAAAATTGAATGGTGTCAGTGCGAGGACAAATCCATCGAGCGGCCGGTGCTCCATATAGTTGAGCACACCCGGCGTGGACATGGGCTGGTCGCCGTAAACTTCCTCCATAAAGTGAGGGTTGAATCGCCAGAAATCAATCAGCTCACAAGCGGAGTCGATTTCAGCCTGGTGGGGGGTCTTGCTCATATTGAGCATTGTGGCGGCGTTGAGTGTGGAGCGGTACTTGCCGGAGAGCAGCTCAGCAGCCTTTAGCAGGACGACGGCCCTTGATTCCCAGGGCATTCGGCCCCATTGCCGCTTGGCTTTCTGGGCGGCATCGACGGCCTTTATGGCATACTCGGCATCGGCCTGGTGATATGTGCCAAGGACGTGCTGATGGTCGTGTGGGCAGCGGATATCTGCAAGTTTGCCGTTGCGGACTTCTTCTCCATCGATAATCATCGGCACATCAACCTGCCGGGCAAGCATTTCTTTGAGTTTGGCGGACAATTCCGCACGCTCGGGACTGCCGGGTGTGTACTGAAAGCAGTGCTCATTTTTAGGCTGCGGGATATGAAAAATACCATTAAACATTATTGTCTCCTTCCAAGCTAAACATTCGAGATTTAGGCACGAACGAAAGCAGTGATTTTGACTTATTGACCCCGAAAAGTCAACCGCCGAGAGCAAAAAATATGTTCGCGTTGTGGCTATCAGCAGTTTTTTGCGTTGGATTTGCCTTTCGCGGCTTTGGTTGGTTGTTGAGTTTTGCCGGATTTGACCGTACAATGAGTTGCTTGGGAAAGTACGTACACGCGCAAGAAGGGTAGTACAGGGCTGACGGATGGTGAAATTCAGACTAAAGAGCGGCTTTGGGCCTGCCGGTGACCAGCCTGAAGCGATTGACAGGCTCGTAAAAGGGCTGCGCGCGGGCAGGAAATTCCAGACTCTGATGGGCGTTACAGGCAGCGGCAAAACATTCACGATGGCCAACGTGATAGCACGGCACAGCGTCCCGGTGCTTGTCATATCCCACAACAAGACATTAGCCGCCCAACTGTATGAGGAATTCAAGGACCTGTTTCCGGAAAACGCGGTCGAGTATTTCGTCAGCTACTACGATTACTATCAACCTGAGGCGTACATTCCGCAGCGTGACATTTACATAGAGAAGGACGCCTCGAAGAACGCCGACCTTGACCGGCTGCGGCTGTCGGCAACCACGAGCCTTTCGACGAGAGATGATTGTATTATCGTCGCATCTGTCTCGTGTATTTTCGGGCTTGGCTCGCCCGAGGACTACAAGGCCAGCGTTGTGGCGGTCAGAGTCGGGGAATCGGTAAACAGAAATGACTTGTTAGGCAGACTGGCTGACCTGCAGTACACGAGGAACGATATCGACTTCCAGCGGGGGACTTTCAGGGTCCGCGGCGATGTGGTTGAGTTGTATCCGTCTTACGAGTCTTTTGCAATTCGCTTCGAGTTTTTCGGCGACGAGGTGGAGAACATAAGCTACATAAACCCCATAACCGCGCAAACGCTGGCCGCTGAGGAGCAGGTTTTCATATACCCGGCGCAGCACTACGTTATGCCCGGCGACAGGATTGGCTCAGCAGTGGAAAATATAAAGGCGGAGCTGAATGAGCGGCTGGAGCAGTTTCGCCGGGAGGGCAAGCTTCTGGAGGCCCAGCGACTGCAGGCCCGGACGATGTATGATATTGAAATGATGGTTGAGGTTGGCTATTGCAGCGGTATCGAGAATTATGCCAGGCATCTGGCAGGCCTGCCGCCGGGGGCCAAGCCGTATACATTGATTGACTATTTCCCGAAGGATTTCCTTTTGTTTATTGATGAATCGCACGCTACTGTTCCGCAGTTGCGGGCGATGTGGGCCGGCGACAGGAGCAGAAAAGAGGTCCTTGTAGAGCACGGATTCAGACTGCCAAGCGCGCTGGATAACAGGCCCCTGCGTTTCGAAGAGTTCCAGGAAAAATGGTCGAAGGTGATTTTCGTGTCCGCCACTCCGGGACCGTTTGAGCTGGGAAGATGCGATAATGAGGTTGTGGAGCAGGTCATCAGACCTACCGGCCTGGTGGACCCGCAAATATTCGTATGCCCGGCCGCTAATCAGGTGCCCCACCTTCTGCATGAAATCGAAAAACGAATCAAGGCTAATCAACGAATGCTTGTTACGACCTTGACCAAAAGGATGGCCGAAGAATTGTCCGATTATATCACCAAGAAGGGTCTTAGGTGCCGGTATCTGCACAGCGAAATCGACACACTTGAGAGAATTGAGATATTGCGGGATTTGCGCAACGGCGAATTTGATGTTCTCGTGGGAGTAAACCTGCTGCGCGAGGGACTGGATTTGCCGGAGGTTTCGGCTGTTGGCATCCTTGATGCGGACAAGGAAGGTTTCCTGAGAAGTCAGACTTCGTTAGTCCAGACCATCGGCAGGACGGCAAGGAATATAGACGCGACGGTTTTTTTGTATGCGGACACGGTCACGGAATCGATGCAAAAAGCTATTGACGAAACAAACAGGCGACGTAGAATTCAACTGCGGTATAACAAAGAGCACAATATTACGCCGGAAACGATAAGAAAGGAAATCCGCAGGACTTTAAGCGACCAGGTAAAAGCCAGGCAGGTTGCCCGGCAGGCGGTTCAGTTCAGCCACGCCGAATACGAGAAGGTGGAGCTGGCGGCTCAGATTGAGAAAGAAATGCTCGAGGCGGCAGAAGCCCTTGATTTTGAGCGGGCCGCGTTTTTTCGAGACCAGCTGCGCCAGTTGAAGGAGCTGCCGGAATTCGTGCTCATCGAGTCCAGCAAAAAGAAAAGGAAAGCAAAAAGAAGATGAAAGAATTGAAAATTGAGCTGGTGCGACCGTTGATTCGGATGGCAATTGAAGAAGACCTCGGCGAAGGCGATATGACCACCGAGCTTCTGTTCAAGGACGACACCCCGGCCAAGGCAGACATTGTTTCGCGCGAGGAAATAGTCGTATGCGGAATGGTCGTAGTCAAAGAGGTCCTCAAGTATTACGATGAAAGGCTGAAGTTAAAGATATTGGTAAATGACGGCGAGCTGGCTTACGTCGGGTGCAGAATCGGGGCGATTGAAGGGCCGTTGCGCTCCATGCTCAGCGCCGAGCGGGTTACATTGAATTTCCTTCAAAAGCTCAGCGGAATAGCAACAACGACCCGCAAGTATGTCCGCGCGGTTCAGGGCACCAAGGCCAAGATTTACGATACGAGAAAGACCACACCGGCCTGGCGAATCATCGAGAAGTACGCCGTTCGCTGCGGCGGGGGACACAATCACCGCATAGGATTGTATGACGGCATCCTGATTAAGGACAACCACTTGGCGCAGCTCGGCCGAGATTTCTACCCGAAGCTGAAAAAAATTGTCGAGGAGGCTAAAAAGGTAAAAGGCGCGAAGTTTGTTGCGGTCGAGGTGGACCACGTTGACGACCAGCTCAATCACGTGCTAAAAATCCCCGGTATTGATATAGTTCTGCTCGACAACATGGGCCAGTGGCAGTTGAAGCATGCTGTGGATATGCGGAACGAAATGCGCGGCAAAGGCAAAAGGCCGCTGCTCGAAGCTTCGGGAAACATTACGCTCAACAATGTCTCGGCCATTGCCCAGTGCGGGATAGATAGAATCGCGGTAGGTGAGATTACCCACTCGGCAAGAGCCGTTGACATTGGGCTCGACAGGTAACAAAGACTATGCCTCAAACCGACCTGCTTGACCCGGACAAGATAGGGACGAATCTAAGAACCAAGCTCATCGCCCGAAAAATTCTCGTATACAGCACCACCTCAAGCACGAATGATATTGCCGCTGAGTACGCAAAGAACCCGGCGAATGACGGCCTTGCGGTTTTTGCTGAACAGCAGAGCGCCGGCAGAGGCAGGGGGGGCAGTAAATGGCTCACCGGCAGGGCGGACAGCATTCTTTGCTCTATTGTTTTGACTCATTGCGGTTGCAGCGCTGAGCTGCTCGCGCTCACCTGCGCCGTAGCCGTTGCTGAGGCCATAGGCAAAGTGGCCCGCAGTGAAGCGAAGATCAAATGGCCGAATGACGTAAGACTAAAGGACAAGAAAGTCGCCGGCATCCTGCTCGAATCAAAGAAATACAAAGGCAACATCGTTTATATTGTTGGTATGGGGATAAACTGCCACCAGAGGAAGGATTCGTTCCCTGCTGAATTACGAACGAGTGCAACGAGCATTGACGTTGAGAGCCGGACAAAATGCGACCGCATTTCACTGGCAAAGCGGCTGCTCACTTCGATGGACCACTGGCTCGAAGCGGCTGAGAAAAGCCCAAAGAAAGTGATCGACCGATGGCGCAATCTGAGCGTCCTTCTGGGCCAGAGAGTAACGCTTGTTTTTAACCGCAGAAGGTTCACAGGCAATTGTATCGGGGTAGACCCCGAGAAGGGCCTCATCCTCCAATTGGAATCCGGCGGCGTGAGAATGTTCGACGCTGCTCACACCACCATCGCCAAATAACTGATATGGCTCGATTATTGCCCACCGTACCCTTCAGCAGGCTGACCGGCGCAGCGTTAGTGCCTTCCTCTTCAGGCATTTGCCCTGCTGTGTTCAGATGCGTCCCGAATTATCATACCATCGCGGCCGGCTTTGGTGTGTAAAGAATCTGGGACAAGACCCGCACGTAGTACGGGGGCGGGATAACAGGTGCATTGAGTTATCCAGGTTTTCTGCTATATTACTGGCCTGTTGAAAGCGCGCTGTCGGAGACGATTTTGAGACAAAGAAAGGACGTGAAATGGAAAGACAGTTCAGCACAGAAAGGCATGTTTTCTCTCTGTTCTCCGTCGGCATTTTATTGCGGACGATTTTGGCGTGTTCGGCGGCTGAGGCCGCAGACCCGCCGTACTACGTGAAAAAAAACACCTGGCAGGAGTCCATGCGGGCCTCGCGTCAGGCACTGGTGGAATTCGAAGCGCAGGAACTGTCTGAGCAGACTGCGCGGCTTAAAGAGCTTGGCATTCAGTTGGGTCCGTGGTACTCGATAGGGCCTTTCAGCAGCCCGAACGCCGACCCGTATGGCGTGGTGTTTGAGCCTGAACGAAAAATCAACCTCGACAAAACATACAGAGACGGCAAATTGAAATGGACGAAAAGGCAGTGGCAGGATGGGGTAATTCACAGTCTTTCCGGCGACGGCAAATCCGGCGAAGGCAAGATTGTGGCAGACTACATGTTCAGAAATATCGCATCGCCTCAAGACACGACTCTACCTGTTTATCTGGGCAGTAACGACGGTATCCAGGTCTGGTTCAACGGGGAAAGGGTTCTGGCCAAAGACATCGGCCGACAAGCCGCTCCCGACCAGGACGTGGTAAACCTGAACTTTAAGGTCGGCGACAATAAGCTGCTCATAAAGGTCAATAACAGGGCAGCCGCCCATGCGTTTTACTTCTCAATGCATCCTGCAGGCGGAGTGAGATTACAGCGAGGTGAAGAGCTGTTTAATTTGTTGGGACGAGATTTCAGCGACCAGACAGCCCGGCGCCAGATGAAATGGGAGCGGGAAGACAATATCTGGGACAAAGACTGCGACCCTGCCGACCTGGCGGCTCTGGCCGGCCGCTATGCAAAGGCAACCAGAGACATAGGCTCGCTGCCCGCACAGGCCGGGCAGGCCGCCGTGAATGTCAAAACGCCGGACCAGCTCCAGCAAGTGCGAGAAGTCTATTACCGTTCGAGGTCTTGTGATGACTCAATCAAGAGCGCCGAAGCGAAGCTTCGGCTGGCGACAAACCAGTTCACCTACGTGCGGGGCAAGTTCACAGAAAAGAAAGACGATGCTCAATTAAAGGACTATAAGACCAGACTGGAATCCTTACAGAATACCGCCAATAAACTTCTGGCCGGCGCCAGAGCGGGCGATTCTGCGGCGATTGAGAAGCTGGCAAAGCTTGAAGACGACCTGTTAAAGCTGCACAAGTCGCAATTGCCCGTGACGCCGTCCCTGCCGAAAAGCCCCGCATGTTTTGCCTTTGACCTAAAGCAGGTTCGGCTGCTGGATGGGCCGTTCAAGAGGGCGATGGAATTAGACCGTAAATATCTTTATGATTTGGATTCCGACCGGCTGCTGCATACGTTCCGGGTCACGGCAGGCCTGCCTTCTTCGGCGGAGCCTCTCGGCGGATGGGAAAAACGCGAGCTTCGCGGCCACACGATGGGGCATTACCTTTCGGCCTGCGCCCTGATGTACGCCAGCACCGGCGATGAGAGGCTAAAGGCCAAGGCGGACGCAATCGTGGCCGAGCTGGCAAAATGCCAGAAGGTCCTCGGCAATGGCTATCTCGGGGGTTTTCCGGAGGAAGGTATCAAGAGAGTGATATACGGAACAGGCGGCTGGTGGGCCCCCTGGTACACATACCACAAGATAGTTGCAGGCCTGCTTGACATGTACAGCCACTGCGGCAACCAGCAGGCGCTGGAAACAGCCAAAGGTATGGCGGCGTGGACGAAGACGCACCTTGATAATATAAACCAAGAGCAGACCCAGCGAATGCTCGAGGTCGAATTCGGCGGTATGAATGAGGTACTGTGCAACCTTTATGCGATTACGAGGAATCCGGACCACCTGGCAACTGCGAGGCGGTTTGACCACCAGATGATATTTGAGCCGCTGGCGCATTTTGAGGACAAGCTGACGGGCCTGCACGTTAACACTCAAATCCCCAAGATTATTGGGGCCGCCCGTGAGTTCGAACTGACGGGTGAGCCATACTATTACAACATCGCCACGTTCTTCTGGGACCAGGTGGTAAACGCCCGCTCATACTGTACCGGAGGCACGAGCAACCACGAGCACTGGCGAACAGAGCCATACGTGCTCGCCAAGGAACTCAGCCCGGCTACGCAGGAAACCTGCTGTACGTACAATATGCTCAAACTGACGCGTCACCTGTTCTGCTGGAATCCTGATGTGCGGTACGCCGATTATTATGAGAGGGCGCTGTTTAACAGTATATTGTCCACGCAGGACCCCGAAACAGGCATGATGATGTATTTCGTGCCGCTGGCCTCGGGATACTGGAAGATATACAATACACCTTATGACTCCTTCTGGTGCTGCACGGGGACAGGAATTGAGAATCATGCCAAATACGGCGACAGCATCTACTTTCACGATGAGAATGGCGTGTATGTCAATTTGTTCATCGCGTCGGAATTGGACTGGCCCGAAAAGGGCGTTCGCATCCGACAGGAAACAGGTTTTCCGGAAGAGGAAGGCACGACGCTAATTGTCAAGACCCGGGACAGAACCAAATTGGCTCTGAACATTCGGATTCCATACTGGGCAACAAAGCCGGTAACGGTGACGATTAACAATAAAAAGTCGAAAGTTTATAATGAGCCTGGCAGTTACATAACATTGAACCGAAAGTGGAAAGACGGCGACCAAGTGAGAATTAACATGCCAATGAGCCTGCACCTGGACCGAATGCCTGACGACCCAAGCCTTGCGGCGATTATGTATGGTCCGCTGGTTTTGGCGGGCCGGTTGGGTACCGAGGGCCTGAATCCGAAAACTGTTTACGCCGCAAGCCAGGGCGTCCTGCGCAATTATCAGGTTGACCCCGGGCCAAGTTTCGTTGCCGACGCCGGGGACCTTCAAGCGTGGATTAAGCCGGTGGCCGGAAAGCCTTTGACGTTTCAGACGGCAGACGCGGGTAAACCATCTGACGTGACACTGGTCCCATTCCACAAGCTGTTCGGCCAGCGCTATGCGATATATTGGCGAATACAGGCAAAGTAACGGAAAGAATAGGCAGCAATGGATACGGCGACAGAAAAACTTGTCACCAGCACTTTGACCATTCGCGACTGTGGACTTGCCGACTACCGGGAAATGCTCCGGCTACAGCATCAATTACACGAAAAAGTACGGCAGGGGGAGGCCGGCAATACGGTGCTGCTTGTTGAGCATCCTGCGGTTATTACTCTCGGCGCGCGGCAAAACGCAAACAAGCTGCTCACCAGTCAGGACGAGCTGGCAAAAAAGGGAATCGACGTTGTTCAAATACGCAGGGGCGGCGGGACAACGGCCCACAATCCCGGCCAACTGGTTTTTTACCCGATTCTGCGTTTGCCCGATTTTAGTCTCGGAATCAGTGAGTACATCAGAGAGCTGGAAGCAATGGGGGCCGACCTGCTCGCGCGGTTGGGTGTTTACAGTCACAGGCGGAAAGGTTTTCCGGGCCTGTGGGTAAGCGAGAGAAAGATTGCATCTATCGGCGTGCGCGTATCGAAGCTTGTAACTTACCACGGTATGGCAATAAACATCCAAAATGACCTGGGCATCTTCGATTTATTGATACCTTGCGGCCTCGACGGAGTGGAAATGACCTCGGTCTTAAAAGAAACCGGCACCCAGCACTCTATGGACAAGGCGAAAGAGATTTTAGCCGTGCTTCTGCTAAGCCGCTTTTGCTAAAAACGGGGGTACGAGATGGCACGTGCAGACCAAAAGATGCGCAAGTTACCCTCCTGGTTACGAAGGCCTTTACCGGCCGGCGAAAACTTCAATCGCACTGATTTCATAGTGAGGTCTCTGGGCCTCGAGACAATATGCCAGAACGCAAACTGCCCGAATCGCGGCGAATGCTGGGAAAGGGGCACTGCCACCGTGTTGATTTTGGGCAACGTCTGCACACGAAATTGCGGGTTTTGCTCGGTCGCTACGGGCAAACCAGCGCCGCCCGACCCGACCGAGCCTGATAGAATCGCCAGGCTGGCAAGGCGGATGGGATTAAAGTACCTGGTGATTACAAGTGTGGACCGTGATGATTTACCGGACGGAGGCGCCGGCCATTTCCGCGATTGCATTAATAAGGTAAGGCAACAGCGCCCGGATACGAAGTTTGAAATACTAACGCCCGATTTTCGAAACTGCCAGAGCGTTGCGATTGAAATCTTACGGGACGCTCTTCCTTTTGTATTTGCTCACAACGTTGAAACCGCGCCCTCCCTTTACCCCGTTGCCAGGGCCGGCGGCGATTATCGGGCTTCCCTGAAGCTGCTTGGAATGGCCAAGGAAAGCTATGACGGTATTCGGACCAAATCTTCGATTATGCTCGGCTTGGGGGAAACGGATACGCAGGTCGAGCAGGTCCTAAAAGACCTGCGAAATGTGGGCTGCGACAGAATCACAATCGGTCAATACCTCAAACCGTCGAAAGATGCGATTGAAGTTGTTGAATATGTCACACCCGCTAAGTTCGACTGTTGGAAGGAAAAAGCTGTTGCGTTGGGGTTTAATTGGGTGCATTCCTCCCCCTTTGCTCGCAGCTCATACAGGGCTGAACAAGAACATACCTCATAGTTGGCCGGCCATTCGTTACAGGGTTTGATTATAGGACGTGCCGGGACTACAGTGAATATTCCACTTTATATGCGGCTGTTTTGCATCGATGCGAATCATTTCTTATACTTTGATTGGGCTTGTAGAAGTTCTGTAACATTACTTTGCCGGCTTGTTTTCCGGGGGGGAAGATGAAAGCCATGAAAATTACAATTTGTTGTCTTGTTGTTGGTTTGCTCGCCACTTCGGCACCGGCAGCCAGCTATGTGGTGCCGGACGACTGCAACACCATTCAGAAAGCCATCAACGCCTGTGAGGATGGGGATACTGTTGTGCTCATGCCCGGTAGATATTATGGTCCTGAGAACTATAATATAGACTTCAAGGGCAAGAAGATCACGGTCCGGAGCACCGACCCTGCGAATGGTCAGGTGGTAAGCGGCACCGTTATTGACTGCGAGCACAAAGGGCCCGGCGTGGTTTTCAAGACAGGGGAAAGTACCGAGTCAAAATTGGCGGGCATTACTATTATTGACGGATGGGGAGTGGTAGGCGGTGGAATTCTCTGTTTGAACAGCGGTCCCACGATTTCGAACTGTGTCATTGTCGGAAACTCGGCAACCTTTGGTGGTGGAATCGCGAGCACGAACGGCCAAAGTTACCCTGAAATTACTAACTGCCAGATCAAAGAAAACTCTGCGTTGGTTTATGGCGGAGGAGTGTACTGCAACGGCGGAAGTCCGACGATGCGCAGTTGCGTGATAAGCGGAAACTTCGCGTCCTACGGCGGCTCACTTTACAGCCACAAACCGGGCAACAAGCCGGTCGTCAGCAATTGCACTATCAGCGGAAACGCTGCTTCCACGTCGGCCGGGGGCATTTACTGCTACGACTCGAACGGTCTGGCGGTATATAACAGCATACTCTGGGCAAATGATGCAAATTACGCGTCGGAAATGCTTATCGGCAACCTGGCGGCAGGCGCCTCCGTCCAAGTAGCATACTGCGACATTGAAAACCCTGATGACAATGTGGTATGCTCCGGCAATTGCGCCATAACATGGGGCGCCGGCAACATGAACGCCGACCCGTGCTTTGTCGACATCGGCTACCTCAACAGCCAGAATGTGCGTACGGGTGGAGACTACCATTTGCTTAACGACTCGCCGTGTATTAACGCAGGCGACCCAACCTTCGCGGCAGGACCCGGCGAAACGGATATCGAGGGAAGTGCACGGGTATCGGGTACGGTTGTGGACATCGGAGCTTACGAGTATGCGGTTGCAATCTCTGCTACCGTGGAGATAGAGCCCGAAACTCTTAATCTGAAAAGCAACGGGAAATGGATAAGCTGCCGCATCACGCTTGCGGATACCTATGATATTACCAATGTAGACTTGTCGGCCATCACGTTGAACGGAAAGCTCAGCGCCGCATGGAGTGTGACCGACAAATACGCGGGCAAACTGCTGGTCAAATTCGACCGCGCACAAGTCCAGGAAATGGTAAAAGTCGAGGAGAGCCCGGTATCGCTGGTGGTCAGCGGTAAGCTCAATGACGGTACTGTTTTCGAGGGAACTGACACCATCAGAATAATAAAGTAGCGACCATTAAACGCTTGCTGCGAGCAAAGTTCTCGCGGCGTGTGAATAACAATATAATGATGCGAGCACATCCGGTTGGGCCAACCGGATGCGCTCGCATTTTTATTTTGTTCTCATTCCTGCCTGACTGTTTAGCATCAAATTTGCCTTGGCGCCGGATGGGCAGAGCACAGCGGTCGTTGTATGACTGCCCGAGCCAATAACATCGATTGTCAAAAAATCAATCCCGCTTACTTGCCTTATAAGCTTTTATTATTTGACAGGTTTTGCCGTATTTAGTTTAATCCACCGCAATATTTATATGGTTTGGCGAAGGTGCGTCTGGAAGCAGCAAGCAGGAACAGGAGAGTTCTGTATGCCGAAACGAAAGGACATAAAGAAAGTGATGATTATAGGCTCCGGTCCCATCGTGATCGGCCAGGCTTGCGAGTTCGATTACTCAGGCACTCAGGCATGTAAGGCCCTTCGCAAGTTAGGCTACGAGATAGTGCTGGTCAATTCGAACCCGGCGACCATTATGACCGACCCTGGTATGGCTGATGTTACTTATATTGAGCCGCTCAATCTCCAGACTATGACGAAAATCATCGAGAAGGAGCGGCCGGATGCTCTTCTGCCGAATCTCGGCGGCCAGAGCGGACTGAACCTGTCTTCGGAACTTGCAAACGCCGGCGTGCTCGATAAATACGGCGTAAAAGTGATTGGCGTCCAGGTTGACGCCATTAAGCGAGGTGAAGACCGCGGCGCGTTCAAGGAAACAATGAATCGGCTCGGTATCGACATGCCAAAAAGCGACCTGGCGTTCAGCGTCGAAGAGGCGGAAAAGATTGCCGATAAGCTTGGTTACCCGGTCATAATTCGGCCCGCCTATACGCTGGGCGGCACCGGCGGGGGGGCGGTGTTCAATGTCGAGGAGCTGCGGGTCGTTGCCGCGCGCGGCCTTGCGGTCAGTCTGGTCCATCAGATACTGGTCGAGGAATCGGTCCTCGGCTGGGAGGAACTGGAGCTTGAAGTGGTCCGCGACGCCAAGGGACAGAAGATAACGGTCTGTTTTATCGAAAATGTAGACCCGATGGGTGTCCACACGGGCGATTCTTACTGCACCGCCCCGATGCTGACAATCGACCCCAGACTGCAGGAAAGGCTGCAGAAATACTCCTATGATATTGTGGACGCCATTGAAGTAATCGGCGGGACCAACATACAGTTTGCCCATGACCCCGATACAGGCCGTGTGGTGGTAATTGAAATTAATCCGAGAACGTCGCGCTCGTCGGCCCTCGCCTCCAAAGCGACAGGGTTTCCGATAGCGCTTGTATCTTCGATGCTGGCCGCTGGAATAACTCTGGACGAGATACCGTACTATAGAGAGGGGACTTTGGACAAGTATACGCCCTCGGGTGACTACGTCGTCGTCAAGTTTGCCCGCTGGGCTTTTGAGAAGTTCAAAGGGGTCGAAGACAAGCTCGGCACGCAAATGCGGGCGGTGGGCGAGGTGATGAGTATCGGAAAGAACTATAAGGAGGCCTTTCAGAAATCCATACGCTCGCTTGAGACCGGCCGATACGGCCTGGGCTTTGCGAAGAATTTTAACAAAATGACTCTTGATGAGTTGATGAATCTTTTGAGTACGCCGTCGAGCGAGCGACAGTTCATTATGTATGAAGCCCTGCGCAAAGGCGCCGATATAGATGCCCTTTATGACAAAACGCGCATCAAACGCTGGTTCATAAAGCAAATGCAGGAAATCGTGCAGCTTGAGCAGGAGATTCTGAAGCACAAGGGCAAAAAGCTCCCTGATAAGCTTCTGGTACAGGCCAAGAAGGACGGTTTCGCAGACAAATACCTCTCCAAGCTGCTCGACGTGCCGGAAACTCAAATCCGCGAGGACCGCACTCGTCTGAATGTTGTCGAGGGCTGGGAGCCTGTCCCGGTGAGCGGCGTTGAAAATGCGGCGTACTATTTCTCGACTTACAACGCGCCGGATAAGGTCTCTGTAAGCAGGGGCCGCAAGATAATGGTCCTGGGCGGGGGCCCGAACCGCATTGGTCAGGGAATCGAGTTCGACTACTGCTGTGTCCACGCTGCTTTTGCCCTCCGAGAGGAAGGGTTCGAATCGATTATGGTCAACTGTAACCCCGAAACGGTTTCAACCGATTACGACACTTCCAACCAGCTTTATTTCGAGCCGCTCACTGTTGAGGACGTACTGAGCATCTATGAGAAGGAAAAGCCCGAAGGTGTAATTGTGCAGTTTGGCGGACAGACGCCGCTGAATATTGCCGGAGAGCTTGCCGCGGCCGGCGTTCGCATAATCGGTACCTCGGTGGAGGCGATAGATTTGGCCGAGGACCGTGACCGTTTTCGTAAGATGATGGAAAAGCTCCACATACCTATGCCAAAATCGGGGATGGCAAGCAACCTCGAGGAGGCCCTTGCTGTTGCAAAAGAAATCGGCTATCCGCTTATGGTTCGGCCTTCCTATGTGCTCGGCGGACGCGGCATGGAAGTGGTTCATGACCAGCAGATGCTCAAGCACTATGTTGCCGCCGCCGTTGACGTTACGCCCGAAAGGCCCATCTTGATCGATAAATTTCTTGAAAACGCCATAGAGGCCGAGGCCGATGCAATTGCCGACGGGACGGACGCTTTTGTCCCCGCCGTGATGGAGCACATCGAGCTGGCGGGCATCCATTCGGGCGATTCGGCCTGTGTCATTCCTCCTGTCACTATACCCCAGCAGCACCTCGACACCATTTGCGAATACACGAGGAAAATAGCGACAGAGTTAAATGTCGTCGGTCTGATGAATATTCAGTACGCCATAGCCAAAGATAAGGTCTATGTCCTCGAAGCCAATCCTCGTGCTTCGCGGACGGTGCCGATCGTGTCCAAGGTCTGCGGCATCTCGATGGCCCGGCTGGCAACTCAGCTCATGCTGGGCAAGAAACTGTCCGACCTGAACCTGAAACATCGCAAGATACCTCACTTTGGCGTCAAGGAAGCGGTTTTCCCGTTCAATATGTTTCCGGAAGTCGACCCGATTCTGGGTCCGGAGATGCGCTCGACGGGCGAGGTGCTCGGGCTGGCCGATTCTTTCGGTCTTGCATTCTACAAGGCCGAGCAGGCCGCAAAGCAGGAACTCCCCTCGGAAGGAACCGTGCTGATAACCGTAGCCGATATGGACAAAGAGTCCATAGTGCCGATTGCGGGAGAATTCAGAAAACTCGGTTTTAAAATCAAAGCGACCGAGGGTACCCATCTGCTGCTCACCAATGGCGGCATAGAGAGCGAGCATATTCTCAAGATGCACGAGGGCAGACCCAATATCGTCGATGCCATCAAGAACGGCGAGATTCACCTGATTATCAACACCCCGGCCGGCAAACTGAGCAAATATGACGATTCTTATATCCGCAAGGCGGCCATAAGGTACGGCATCCCCTATATCACTACTACGGCCGCCGCCGCCGCCACCGTCAAGGGCATTTCGGCCCGGCGCGCCGGCGATAGCATTGTCAAATCACTGCAAAGCTACCATGCCGGCATAAAGTAAAAACGGTACTCAGAATGCCGGCAAAAGAATTAAAAGCGGCGGCTCAAACAAGTTGTCCTCAGCGAAACCAGCAGCCGGCAAAAACGGCAAAATCGCGGAAATTGATTATACCGTCGCCGGCAGGCTCGGGGGCTATGTCAATAAGGGGGTCGTACCCGAGCCAATAATCGGCAAGCAGTGCCAAGTCGTCAAAGTCGGCGGCGCTTCTGGCGGCTTCGGCGGTGTTGCCGTAAGCTCCCATATTAATACGGGCCCCGTTGGGCCAGGGTTCGCGGCTGTAATCCGAAAGCGGGTCGCCGGCGTCAACGGCGGGCGAGCCTAGCAAGAGGTGATAATCGCAATTGCCGGAATCGACAAACAGCGGGTCAGCGGCGATATTGCCGGTACCCCCGTCCCCGTCTTCAACACAACTGTACCGCGCAGAGCAAAGCAGCAGGTCGTCCTGGGCATTGTTCCAGAAGATGCTGCTGGTGATGTCCGGCTGTGCTCCGCCAGAGGCCGCCACGCCATATTTATTGCCACATACCGTCACATTGCGGATTGTCGGTGAGGCGCCGGTCACGGAGATGCCCGTGTAGCTGTTTCGGATGACAAAGTTTGTCAATACGCTATTGGGGCCCTCGGCGCAGTGGAAAGACACCGCAGAACCGCCGGCCCCATCTATTGTCGCGGGGGCAGGTGCACCTTGAACAGTTATGCCTTTGCCGAGGAAGTCGATTTCTTCCTGATAAACACCGGGGGCCGCTAAAATCGTATCCCCATCACCAGCAACGTTGATGGCGGCCTGAATTGTTGGGAATTGGTCCGGAACCAGCAGTTCAGTACCCGGCTGTTTGACTGCTACTGTCATGGTCTTGCTGGCGCTATGCCCGGCAAAATCATAGGCGGTTACCATTATGTCATAAATTCCATTGGGAATGATGGGCAGGCCGTTCGGATCCAAGGCTGCCGTATCCCAGCAGTAATTCCGGTCGGGAATATTGACTTCCGGAGGCGACTGCCCGCCGGGGCAATTGGTGATGACATAATAGCTAAAGACCTTGTCCCAGTAAATACGGTCCTCTTCAAACAATTTCCAGTGTTTGTAGACCACCCTGGTCAGCTCTGTATTATATTCCGGGTCAAAGGCATGGCTTCTAATTCTAATGTCGTTGAAATCGAAGCTGTGGAAAAGCAGGCCGGAGCCGGAGCCTGCAGGGCGGATTTCATATTCAATCTTTGTCACTGCGAGCCTGTCGCCGAAACCATTGTCCTTGGATCTCGCGTAAAGGCCCTGCTCTCTCATGGGGACAACAATATCCACCTGCCCAATCAAAACGACAATGCCGGCATCATTCGACTCAATCATCGTGTCGGAATTATTCTCAAAGAAATAAAATGGCGTGTTGATATCCGGCGGCTCGGCGTCTACGTAGGAGAAATGGCCGTTGGGCATGCACATATACCGCCACCGGCCCCAGTAAGCGCCTTCAGAAAACACCTTGTTTAAGTGGATATGACCCAGACCGGGAAAGTCCACCTGGCCTATGAGGGTACCTCTGGTCACAAAATTGCCGGCCTGAACCTGAACATTGCCCAGATGGGCGTACTCCCAGCCATACGAAGGGTCGTCTCCGGGCGCATCGGCAATTACGACAGTCCAAAAGTCGGCATACTTGACCCACCCATCTTTCATTGCGTATATGGGAGTGTTATTGTCGAGAACAATGTCCAGCCCGCCGTGAAAATAGCATTCGAGGCCGTTTACGTCAGACTGATAAAGAGGAAAATCATTGATGACCCAGACCTGCTGGTTCAGTAATTCTATCTCTTGTGGAGTCAAGTCGGGCGCCTGATGAGGCCAGGGCAGAGGTTCGAAGCTCGGCTGCTCGTACGGAAAAGTCAACCCGCCGCCAAGGGCTTCGAGAATCGAGGCAGGACCATACATCCCGCCGTATGGGTCGAAAATCCAGTCATAGTACCATAGGATAAAACCGGTCTGTCGGCTGTCGCAAGCTTGGATGGTGTTTACGATATCTTCGGTGGTGTTGTCGGTCGCAGTTTCCCAGCAAATTTTGGCCAGAGGTATCACCGGCTTGTGTCCGGGTTGAGTATCGGGGGTAATCAAATCATCGAGCAGAGAGTTCACGTCAACGGGATTGATGTCTCCCCACCTGTTGATTACGAGAAAAGGACAGAAGAAATCCACCTGCTCGGCATACTCGGCGCCGATACCGACATGACCGATTTGAACGCCCGGCCGTACTGCGTCCCATTCCAAGCGACACCGCTCCATAAACTGTTCGGCATAGAGCGCACACTGCCCGCCCTGACATAACGGGCAGCAGCAGGGAGCAAGGAGGTTATAGACTATGACCTTGTTGACCGACGGCAAAGCACTCAGGATGTCAGTGCCCCACTGAGCCCCCCAGGCCACTGAATCCTCATACGCAAAACACAGATGGTTGTGGCTTGGGTCAATGGTCCCGTCGCAGTTTTGCGCGTAGTGGATGGGGGCGTCATTAGGGCTCAAGGCCCGCGGCCGGTACATCGCCGCCACTTCGACCCCCTCATTCACAAGTTCAGCGGCGAGCTGCTCCACCGCCGCCAAATCGGTCCATTGCCAATGATAAGTAATCCAGGCAAAATCGATGACCACGAAATCTAAATTGCAGTTCAATACAAGATTTCTTATCTCGGCCGGTGAAACAAGCCAATTGATATTCGAGGAAAGAAAGGCTATGCCGCGATAGGGCCTGTCAGGGTCGAGCTGGCACGGGTCCGGTATTTGCCCCTGAAAGCCCTCAAACTGCAAAATAGCCTGAGTGAAAATTGGGTAGGTGCTTTCATTTTCGTAACTGCCGCTATCAGTAAAACCATAATACAAGGGGCTTACAGATACCGAACCAGGCTCAGGGGTAAAATTCGCGTTCACTGCCACCACGTTGCGGAATCCGATGAAGTAATCCTCGCCGGCACTAAGCTGCAAGGGGCGAAAACCACCACCGGCAAAGGCATTAGCAACAGGTGAAAAAAGAGCCGAGCGCAGCAGTGTCCCTCCCTGGGACGGCAGCTCATCGTACACTTCAACGGTTACCAATCGAGGGTCGCCGCTGCCAAACTTTGTGGCAACACCCGTAAGATTATAGCTAAAACCGGGCGTGTATATCCAACCAACCTCGGGAACCCCCCAAGGCTCGTTACTGGGATTCCTGTCTGCGTTAATCGAATCCATCACAGCCGCTGAGGCCGCATTGCATACCGATAAAGCCAATATCAAAAGAACTAGCCTCCTTGACAAGAACCTCGCATCCCCCGACAACGCGTTTAGCATCTTTTCGGTTTTCACAACTTTTTCCTCCATAAGGAATTATCGTTTAAGTCAAACAAAGTTAATTGGCTTTTCTCTATTTCTTCCCTCTGACAATCAGCAGCTTCGGACGACGGGAAAACCATTGTCCAAGGCCCTCTCTGCTGACAAAAGCATAACCAGACCGATCACTATCTGAGCGGTCCTCCTGATTAAAGCGAAGCATTAAGCCATAGCATTTTCGTTTGTCTTTTTGCTGGTCCCGAATCAGAGGCGTGATGTCAAAAAGCTTCCAGCCTCTGCCGGCGACAAGGTCGAATTCCGCAGCAGGTTTCTGCCCAACCAGAGGTTGTATCTCCCATGACGTGATTTCGGGCCAGTCCTTCAATATTTCACAGGCTGCGATTTTGCTCGCAGGAGCCTTTGAGGTGGTTTTTCGAGAGTACAGAGCAATGAGAAACAAATGGTTGGAATCGGCGACCTCTTCGCAAGAGATTTCCGGCCAAGTCAGGAGAGTGCGAACGCCTCCGCCATTGTTAGCCACGGCAATATTGTCAACATTCCCGTGGGCCCATTTCGGCATGTAAGACAGTATCATACAGTCCCTGGTAATGGGCAGCGCCTCTATAATCTCGCCCCCGACCGTTTCCGCCAGTTCGATGTCCGGTAGAGTTTCCGGTTGGTCATCTTCAGCCGCCGGTACGTCAACGGTAACAACCGCGAGGTCATCAAACCACGCTTTTCCCAAGCCGGTCAGGACGGCCCTTACTGTAATCTTGACAGTACCAACCGGCACGGCCACCGGCTCACTGTACAGTAGAATCCAATCCTGGTCGCCACGGACAACCGGCGTGCTGGCAAAAGCGAGCATGTTGTCTTCCAGCGACCAACACTGCAGGCAAACATTTACGGAATCCGCATCTTCTGTCCTGATACAGGCACTCAGACGTACGCCTTTTCCGGTCGGCACATCCACAAGATTCTGGGCCCAATTGTTGCAGACCATCTGGTCGTACTTGTGAGTGTTCGAAATCGCCAGTGAGAACTTTCCCGAACAGACATAATCGGTTGCCCGGTACATCCGCAGCCCGTCCGCACGGATAACCGCTTCCGACCAGAATGAGGGCAAATCACCCTTGCCCTGCTCGGCCCCCGAGTTAAGCAAGAGGTTGTCTTTCACATCAGCAGCGCACGTCGGGACTGAAAACACAACCAAAAAAACAACGGCAAAAGTCAGTTTGGAAGTGGGGGCAGAATGTCCCATGGTCTGGTCTCCTTTGAATGGTCCTGCTGAGCCTTGCCGAGGATGTAGCGCGGCGAGGTTTCCCTCTCTGCATTTCCACTTTTACTCAGATTCAACAGCGAAAGCAGCAAAGCGAGAAAAATCACAGAAGCGGCAATGGCAAATCTCGCGGCCTGGCTCTTGATGATTGTTCTGTATATATGAGCATAACCCACAGGTTTCGCTAAACGCTCGCCGCCAAGGGTTTGTATCACACTGTTTTGAATCCTTGCGACCGTGGGCTGCATTGCTTCAGCAAAATTGCTGAGGAGTCTCTCGTCACTCCGCAGGGCCTGCAGGCGCCGGCAGCAAGCAGGGCATTGACTTATGTGACCCTGTAATTGGGCGGCTTGCTTGTCTGACAAGCTGCCTTCTATAAGTTGCGGCATCAGGTCTTGAGTGTCCTGGCAAGTGTTTTCCATCATCTGTCTCCTTCCCGCTCCAATAACTGACGTAACTTTTTTCTGGCCCGACTTAGCCTTGTATGCACCGCTGCTTCGCTGATACCGAGCGTTTCGGCCATATGCCTCGTGGTTCGCCCATCAAAATAGTAAAGCAGCAGAGCAATCCTATAATCTTCGGCCAGCCTTGCTAAGGCGGCCTCAAGCTCCTCTTCGCGGTCCTTTCCTTCGCTTTTGTCCGGCGGGATTGGCCGAGACAGGCCATCTCGCCTGCGATGCTTTTTTCGAACGAAATCTATGCACAGGTTCCTGGCGATTTGGCACAGCCACACGCCAAAACGCTCGCCGTCCCGCAACTTTTTTATGTCGGTGAAGCCCTTAAATAATGCCTGCTGGGCAACGTCTTCGGCATCGTGGGCGTTCACGAGCGTCCCGAGGCATATCGCAAATACCCGGGCCGAGTAAGCCCTTACAAGGTCGGCGTAAGCCGATTTATCCCCATTCCGGCACGCCGCAACCAGTTCTTCTTCCGAAAAGCTGTTCAATTGGAACTCCTGACCCCAGCTTTCATAATTATGACGAACAGAAAAGCAAAACCTGACAGCTTTTTTCAAAGTTTCATCAAATTTTCCCTTCTGGTCGTCCGAAGGATATAGAAGGACTGTAGCGGCCGAAAAAGCCGGACATCGACGCAAGAATTGGTTTGTTTGTGGTTTTTGGGTTTTTAGCCTTTAGCTTCGGGCCATTATCGTATATTATTCTGGTTATGCACAATAAGGGGATGTTCAGCAAAGATGGGAAGTACCTTAAAGAATTTCTTATTTCCTGACGGTGACCTAGTGGTTGAAATGACAGAAAAAGAGCCTGTAGGTTTTGAGCAGTATCTGCAGAGTGGGGGCGACCAGCCGGATGAAGAGAATGCTAATAAGCTGAAACTGCCGGAGGTAATCGGCATCCTGCCGATTCGTAATGCCGTCGCGTTCCCGGGAACGGTAACCCCGCTGGCGATAGGACGGGAGAGAAGCCGGCGCCTGCTCGAAGATACCAAAACCAACGAGACCATAATAGGGCTTGTCACGCAACGAAATCCCGAAACCGACAGACCGAATTTCGAGCAGCTTTATACGGTCGGCGCCGCTGCCACTGTCCTGAAAGTCATAAAAATGCCCCAGGGCCCGACCCACATCATAGTCCACAGCATGGCCCGCTTCAAAATAGTGGAACAGATAGCTACCGAACCGTATCTGAAGGCCAGGGTCCAGCCGCTGGACGTCAGTGTAAAAATGACCAAGAGGCTTCGGGCGCTTATGGTCAGTGTCCGCCAAACGGCAAATAGAGTAATCGCGCTGAGTCCAAATGTCCCGGAGGAGGCTTCCGTGCTGTTGGAAAACATCGAAAATCCGTCTGCTTTGGCCGACTTTCTGGCGGCCAATCTGAGCCTGCCCATTGCCGAGAAGCAGCAGTTGCTTGACGATACGGATGCCACTATACGTCTTGAAAAAATCTCAGTTGCTCTCGCCAGCCAACTGGAAGTTCTGGAGCTGAGTCACAAGATTCAGGGCCGGGTCAGAGAATCCATCGATAAGAATCAGCGGGAATATTTTCTCCAGGAGCAGTTAAAAGCGATTCAATCCGAACTCGGTCAGGAAGACCGGCGCACCGAAGAGCTCAAGCAAATCAACGAGAACATCAAGAAGGCCAAAATGCCAGCCAGGGTCGAGCAGGAGGCCCTTCGCGAACTGGACAGGCTCAGCAAGATACCGCCGGTCTCGCCCGAATACAGCGTTATCCGAACATATCTGGACTGGGTTTGCGAGCTGCCCTGGTCGATTCAAACCGAAGACCGGCTGGATATAAACGGGGCTCAGCGGGTTTTAAACAAAGACCACTACGATTTGACAAAGGTGAAAAGGCGGATTCTTGAATTCCTGGCCGTCCGGAAGCTTAACCCGACCGGCAAAAGCCCGATACTTTGTTTTATCGGCCCGCCCGGCGTGGGCAAGACATCGCTCGGAAAATCCATCGCTCGCGCAATGGGCAGAAAATTCATTCGTATTTCGCTCGGCGGAATAAGGGACGAAGCGGACATCAGGGGACATCGAAGAACCTACATCGGAGCGCTGCCGGGCCGAATCCTGCAGGAACTTAGGAAATGCGGCGCCAAAAACCCCGTGTTTATGCTCGACGAACTCGACAAAATCGGAGCGGACTTCAGGGGCGACCCCGCCAGCGCGCTGCTCGAAGTGCTCGACCCCGAACAAAACTACACCTTCACCGACCATTACCTCGACGAGCCTTTTGACCTGTCCACCGTTATGTTCATCGGCACAGCAAACTATGCCGAACCTATCCCGCCCGCCCTGCACGACAGGATGGAAATCATCGAACTGCCCGGCTACACGGAAACCGAAAAGCTCAGCATCGCAAAAAAGTATCTCGTCCCGCGCCAGCTCAAAGAGCACGGCCTGAGCAAGACCCGCCTGAGTATAAAGGACGAGGCCTTGCTTGCAATAATCCAATCCTATACCCGCGAGGCGGGTGTGCGAAGCCTCGAGAGAAACATAGCCGCCATCTGCAGGGCCGTCGCCACCGAAATCGCCAAGGGCAAAAAGAAGCGTGCGACTATCGACAAGGCAGACCTCGCAAAAATCCTCGGTCCCGCTCAATTCGAATCGGAACTGGCCCTGCGGACCGGCATTGCGGGCGTCGCCACTGCGCTGGCCTATACGCCGGTGGGGGGGGAGCTGCTTTTTATTGAGTCCGCCTCTATGCCCGGTAAAGGCCAGTTGCAGCTTACCGGCCATATCGGCGATGTCATGAAGGAAAGCGCACAGGCCGCATTTTCCATCGTGAAGGCAAACGCCAAAAAGCTGAAAGTTGACCCTGAAAGATTCAGAAAGTTCGATTACCACATACATGTCCCCGCCGGCGCAATTCCCAAGGACGGCCCCAGTGCAGGCGTAGCGATGTTCACGTCGCTGGTGAGTCTGCTTCTTGGCAAGGCGACCCGGCCGGATGTGGCAATGACCGGCGAGATTACGTTGCGCGGTCTGGTTTTGCCCATTGGCGGCCTGAAGGAAAAAATCTTAGCCGCAAAGCAGGCCGGCATAAAGACCGTCATCCTGCCCGGCCGAAACAAAAAGGACCTGCCCGACGTCCCCGCCGAGGCCAAAAAAGGACTCAAATTCGCATTTGTCAAAAACACAAGCGAGGCCCTGAAGATTGCCCTGGATACCGATTAGGCGTGTCTCATGGCTAAAAGAAAATACCTGATATTGTTCTTGGTCTTGGTTATTTGTGCTTTGGGCAGCGACCTTGTTTCAAAAGGATGTTGCGCCAAGTCTACCTACTTTCTTGCGAGGTCAGCTACCGTTGCGGAAAGTGAAAAGGCGCAGGCAAAAATGAAACACGAAGAGCTTTTGCGAAAAGGTTTGATTTTTGGCTATCTTGGTCTCGGCCTTGCGGTTTTGAGTTTCATATTTTGGGTTGGTGCTGAGGGTTATCGTGAGGCGCCGTGGCGGGTACTACTGCCCCTGCTGCTGGGTTTCTACCTGCTACTGCAGTTTGTGATGGTCTGAGACTGACGCGATTCACCCCTCCTGAGCTCTTGGCACTCCGCAGGCAGCCTTGGCAACTTCAACCACTTCAAACATTTCCGCCACGTCATGGACGCGGACAAGCGAGCTCTTCTTCAAGGTTAGCACTCAACTGCCGCCTTCATCGCTTATGGTCTGTACAATTTTCTTTTTCAGCTCAGGCAGGTCTTTGTGCAGGATTTGCCATATAATCTCAAGGTCAATGCCGAAATATTCATGGACAATCCGGTGCCGCAGTCCCACGACTTTATGCCATTCTATTTCCGAATATCTCTGTTTGAACTCCTCCGGCAGGCGCTTTGCGGCTTCTCCCATAATCTCAAGATTTCTGACAACAGCGTCAACAGACTTCTGGTCATCTGAAAAGCCATGAAACGACAGATTTTCGATATATTGTTCGATTCTGTCGATGGCCTGACGGATGTCATTGAGCAGTAACTCAATGGGTCTTTTAGACATAAATCAGTTCCGGCTCAATGAATTTAAATGCCTGCGGAGTGACTGCTCGGCTTGAGACGAGGTCAACAGGTACCTTGAGTGATCTTTCGAGGCTTTCGGCAAGGGTTACGAATTCCAGGCCTATTGACGGGTCAACCTCGACGAGTATATCCACGTCGCTGTCCTGACGCTGGTCGCCTCTTGCGTACGACCCGAATAGAGCCAATTTACGGACTTTAAACTGTTTTCGCAGTTGTGGCTTGTCTTTAGCGAGAGTTTTAAGGATTTCTTCTTTTGTTATCATAGCATTGTATTCTCGGAATTTGACTGCCATTATAGATTCTGCGCCGTGGATAGTCAACGCTCTTAGCTTTGAATTCTTAGTTTATTGACCACCTTCACCACGTCTGCCATCTCAGCCACGTCGTGGACACGGACGATTGAGACGCCGGCAGCGACGCATAATGCCACAGTAGCCGCGGTACCGAAAATTCGGTCGGCGGGGTTCTCTTTGCCGGTTATCCTGCCGATAAAGCTTTTTCTGCTCGTGCCGACCAGCACGCGGTAGCCTGTTTCCACAAACATATCAATATTCCTCAGAAGCTCAAGGTTATGCTCTAACGTCTTGCCGAAGCCGACGCCGGGGTCGATGAAAATCCTTTCTTTCGGTATGCCGAATCGCTCCGCCCGTCTCGCTCTTCGCAATAGAAACTCCAGCACTTCCCCAACCACATCATCGTATCTCGGCTCAATCTGCATCGTTGCCGGCGTGCCCTGCATGTGCATCAGGACAACCGGAACTTGCTGCTCGGCCGCTAATTGAGCCATGCGGTCATCTGCCAGGGCAGTAATGTCGTTCATCATCGCTGCACCGGCCTTCAACGCGACTTTGGCGACCTGGAAGTTGTAAGTGTCGATACTAATCGGCACACTTATCTTCTTGGCGAGTGTTTCTATGACGGGAATGGCCCGCCTGAGCTGGTCATCCGTCGATACGGATTCTGCCCCCGGGCGCGTCGACTCAGGCCCAACGTCTATTATCGCAGCGCCCTCGCTCGCCATTCTGATTCCCTGCCCGATGGCCTGGTCCGTATCGAAGAACTGCCCGCCGTCACTAAAGGAATCCGGCGTGACATTCAAAATCCCCATCACAATGCAGCCCGACGAAAAATCCAGCCGTCCTGACGGCCACTCAACAATATGTTTATCACTACTTCGGGCCACTCGACACCTTGAAACCAATACCCGCCAGCGTTTTGGCAAGGGATTCACAGGGAGCGTCCAGAACAACCTCTGTAGTCTGAAATTCCCGGCGAATAGGGTAGTTCTTTCGCAGGTCGTCAAAGAATTTGCCGCGTTTCTCCGGGGCAACCATCGCGATTTCGCGTGTGTTAAAATCGTCCCTGTTGATGCAATAAACACGCTGTACGGTTTCGTGCAGGATTTCCTGGTCGCTATTAACAGCCGTGTCAATTGTTATCTGCGGCAGTGGAGGCTCGGGCACAAAATCCTCCATACTATATTTGGCTTTGAGCCCGAAGTATTTACACGCCGCTTCGTAAATCATAATCATGCCGGCAATTTTGCCGTCCAGCGAATAGCCGGCAATATGCGGAGTGGACAAATCAACCATTCGCAGCAGCTCGACATCGATATTCGGCTCGTTCTCCCAGACGTCGAGCACAGCGGCTGCCAGTTTGCCCGATTTGACGGCCGCCTTAAGAGCACCTGTATCGACCACTGCCCCGCGAGCGGTGTTAAGAAAAACGCAGCCGGTCTTGAGCGACTTGAAGAATTTCTCGTCAGCCAAGTGGAAAGTCTTGTCGATTGCTTCAAACGTCAAAGGCGTATGAAGCGTCACAAAATCGCAATTAAAAAGCTGCTCCAGCGGCAGGTACTTTGGGTCGCCTGTTTGCCTTTGCAGAGGCGGGTCATTAAGATAGACGTTCATCCCCAGTGCTTTTGCCTTTTTCTCAACGCGGCTGCCGACATTACCCACGCCGACAATGCCTATTGATTTGCCTGGAAGCTCGATTCTGTGCTTTTTCCCGACGGAAAGCAGGGCGGCCACAATATATTCAGCCACGCTGTTGGCGTTCGAGCCCGGCGCAGATGCAAAGCCGATATTGTTTTGGGCGAGATAATCGACATCCACATGCTCGAAACCGATGGTCGCGGTAGCTACAAAACGGACCTTACTGCCCGCCAAAAGGTCGGCATCCACCCGAGTTATACTGCGAACCAGCAGGACGCTGGCATCCGCGACAACATCCGGCGCTATTGCGCGGCCCGGCATAACCTCAACATCGCCTATAGAGCAGAAGCACTCAGCTACAAACGGAATGTTTTCATCTGCCACTATCTTCATTAACTCGCTATTTTAGCGGCATTTTGCGCCATTTGCACACATTTTTGGCGTTTTGAGCGTTTCATCCGGGGGCGCCTGTGCCAGTTCGAGTGTTCAGATGCAGGCTTTCCAAAAAAGAGCTTGACAAGCCAGCAGTTTTCCCGCATATATTGGGAAGTCAAAACGGTCTTTGGCCTGGGGCTATGTCGCCAAGGAGAAGGGCACTTAAGTAACCTGAGTTTCAAAACGGAGAGACAGAATTATGCTTGCCAAATACACGCTAACTGTCGGATTGCTGCTCGCCTGCTTTTACCTGATGTCCTGTACGTCGCAGATACCGGTTCCCACGAACTACCCGTACACCGAGCAGCAAAAAATGCAGGCTCCGTCCCACTGGAGCGTTCTGGCCGGCGATGTAATCCGCAAATTGGAGCAGGACCATAAAGTCTCAAAAAAAATCCCGCTGGCGGTATATCCCAAGTTTTATTTTCACAATCAGGAAAACCCTGTCATCTGGACGGCAAAACAGCCTTTGACCATTGCGGATGAATCGGACCGACTCGCAACCATACCGTTCAAAAGGGCCTACCAGAACTATCTGATTGAGCGGCTGGTCGACGCCGGCTACAATGTGGTTGACGACTACTGCTCTGCCAGGTTCCTGATGACTTTTGATATACAGTTAGTAAAACACCCCGGGCGCCGGGTTCGCAGTCCCCACATTATCGACCAGTTGGGCAGAATTGTCGCCGGAGCTGTGGACGGAGCTTACGAGGGGGTCCAGGCAGGCGATTATGAGGTTGTCATTACGACGTCCGTCAAGAGCGGGCATACCTACGTAATGTCCCATACCGGAACGTACTACGTTGATACGCCGCCATGGGACGGCAATTATGCGATGCAGGGCAGGGTAATGGAGGTCGTCAACCAATGAACAGATGTATAATGTCAATAATACTGGCGTTAGGTTGTGGCTTGCTTAACGGCTGCAACGAGAGTTATGAAAACCTCTATGAAAGCGGCGAGCTGCGCAAGGCCCGAGACGAGGCCGAGATAAAGAGAATTCGCAACCAGTCTGAGCGGGAGGACGCTGAACACAAAATCCTCCTGACTGCGGTCGAGCGCAATGTGCAGGTGCCGTTAAGTCCGGATACGGATATTACCGAGCACAATTACAAAGCCGTGGACGTCCTGCTAAAAAAGCTTCGTGTCGAACTCGCAAAAGACAGCCCGATTCTCGTCGCAAGCCTCGTTAATCTTGACAACTTGAATGAGTCCTCGACGTTCGGAAGGGTGGTGTCGGAACAAATTGCCTCGCGTTTCCGGCAGAGCGGCTACACTACTATAGAGATGAAGCTGCGGACAACGGTTTTCATGAGGGAAGGTTCCGGCGAATTCCTCCTCTCGCGGGAACTGTCAGAAATCGGCATTAAGCATCGCGCGCAGGCCGTCGTCGTCGGCACGTATGCCGCCGCAGCGAGCAAGGTCTACCTTACCGTGCGGGTCGTTAACGTCAGCGATTCGAGAATTCTTAGCTCGCACGACTATACGATACCTATCGGCCGGGACGTGTTCAAAATGCTGCTGAAGGGCAAAGCTAACCTCGATTGGTTATAAAAGACAGACGTCCGTATTACAAACCAACGCCCGCAATTTTCGTGCCGCAGTCGGGACAACAGGAATTTCTTATATCATTGGCGAGAATTCTATAGCCCGTTCGCTCAATCAGCAGCCTGCCGCATTTATAGCAAAACGTACTCTCTGACCTTGCTGCCGGAACCGTCCGAATACTATTGCGGATACCACCGAGCCCACGCCTGCTCCACTGTGGGGCTTGCCCGCATTCGTGGGTTTTTCACCTACGATAGGCAGTTTTATGCCTTTCCGCAGATCCTTGGGGCGAAGAAACAGAATTTTTTTCTTCTTTTTCAAAATTTCTCTTGAACTATTATGGGCATATGCCCATAATATAGTATGGTGTTTCTTCAGGCCGTAGTCTTACAGCCGGGAATAATACCAGGCGTGGGACTCAGAGACTGATACGACGTTAAAGATCATGACAAAGAAAGGAGGCTGATTATGCCGCGTGGAGATCGAACAGGTCCTGCTGGGTCAGGACCAATGACAGGCAGAGCTGCCGGTTTTTGTGCCGGCTATCCGGTGCCGGGCTTTATGCACCCCATTGGCGGGAGAGGCTACTGGGGCTGGGGCCGGGGCAGAGGCTTTTGGGGCGGCGGTGGCGGTCGAGGATGGCGCCACTGGTATTACGCAACAGGGATGCCCGGCTGGGCGCGAGCGGGCTACGGGTATCCAGCCGCGGGCTGGCCCGGCTACCCTTACGGAACTTATGAAGCGCCGGGGGCACCGACCCCAACAGCCGAGCAGGAGCTTGCCGGGCTAAAACAGCAAGGCGAGTATTTCGAGAGTGCCCTTGACGAAATCAAAGAGCGCATGAAAGAGATGGAACAGGAAGAGCAGAAGTAGGAGCCGCTGCCGGCATAGAGCGGTCTTTTAGCAAATGGGCCCTGCCGCAACAGTGCGACCTGCGCTACGATTGGACTTTGCGCCCATTACCTGGAGTCAATAGGGAAAGGTAGTCTATGAAAATTGCAGTTACGTCCACCGGAAAAACCTTGGATTCGCAGGTTGACCCCCGCTTTGGCCGGGCAGCTTGTTTTGTCATCATTGACACCGACACGTCGGATTTCACCGTCATCGAAAACGAAAATGTTGCTGCCGCCGGCGGCGCTGGAATCAGCTCGGCTAAGCTCGTAATCGATGCCGGAGCCCAGGCCGTCCTGACCGGAAATTGCGGGCCGAATGCTCAGAGTACCTTAAGCGCCGCCAGTGTCAAATTATACCCCGGCGCGACAGGTACTGTTGAGCAGGCCGTCGAGCTTTTTAAGAGGGGAAAATTGAACGAGTCTGCCGGGCCGAATGTCCAAGCGCACATTAGTATGGACAGCTAATATGAAAGACAGGTTTGTCATCGCCATCGCAAGCGGAAAAGGCGGCACAGGCAAAACCACGGTCGCCACCAACCTTGCGCACTATCTGGCAGCGCTCGGCCAAAAGGTTCAATATCTTGACTGCGACGTTGAAGAGCCCAACGGTCAGATTTTTCTAAAGCCGAAGATAACCGCCACTTGCCCCGTTAGTATAGATATACCACACGTCGATGCCCAAAAGTGCACCGCGTGCGGCAGGTGTGGCGAAATTTGTCAGTACAACGCGATTATCTGCATCAAGGAACATGTATTGACCTTTGATGAGCTTTGCCACTCTTGCGCCGGGTGTTGGCGCATCTGCCCCGCCGATGCAATCCGACCCAGGCCGCTCAATATCGGCGAAATTGAGCTTGGCAGCGCCGGCGACGTCCACTTCGTCGGCGGCAGACTGCGTATCGGCAGCGTCCGAACAGTGTCCCTGATAAAAGAAGTAAAAAAATACATTCAAGACGGCCATCTGACAATAGTTGATGTGCCGCCAGGCACCTCCTGCCCCGTCGTTGAGGCCCTAAAGGACGCTGACTTTGTTCTGCTGGTTACCGAGCCAACGCCGTTCGGGTTAAACGACCTGAAGCTGGCGGTGGGCCTGGTCAGGGAAATGAAACTGCCCTTCGGTGTTGTGATTAACCGCTGTGGCATCGGCAACGACGAAGTGGAAAAATACTGCAAAGCCCAAAACATAGAAATTGTCATGAGGCTGCCCGATGACCGCCGAATCGCCGAGGAATACTCTTCCGGCCGGATGATAGTGAACATATTTGCCGAATATAGAAAGCGGTTTGAAAAACTCTGCGAACATCTGCAAACCGCAAAGGAACAACTTTATGAAAAGAGACGATTACGAATTCGGAGAAAGAATATCTCGTGACCTCCGGGCTCGCAGAGCGGCACGAAAAATCCTTGGAGTTACGGAGGATGCAGGCGGGCAAGACCTGAAAAGAGCCTACAGGCAGGGGTCACTAAAGTACCATCCGGATCATAATCCTCACGACGCAGATGCAGAAAAGAAGTTCCTGCTGGTCAAATGCGCGTATGAACTCCTGGCAGAAGATAAACCATCTCAAATGGTGTTGGACGAAATCAGATCCTGGTCGGGCGTCCCGGAAGATGAAAGATATCAACTCGATAATCTCTGGGGACACTTCCTTTGGTGGCGTGATAAGTTTTTCGAGTGAATACAGGATTGGATGATATGGAGAAGTATCTGCAGTCTTGCAGGACCGAATTCTGGCAGAACGTTTTCGAAGCCGAGGCAGACTATATTTTGAAAGAGTTAAAAGGCGCTCAAGAAATCCTAAGCGTTGGCTGCGGCCCCGCGATTATAGAGAGGGCTTTAAGCCAGCATGGTTTCAATGTCACCGGCCTGGATATTTCCAAGGAAGCTCTAAACCAGGCGCCGGACAGCATAAGAACCGTGGCAGGCTCGGCGGAAGATATGAACTTTGCAGACTGCTCTTTTGATGCCATTATCTATGTTGCCTCTTTACAGTTTATTGAGAAATATAAGCAAGCTATTAAACAGACCGCGCGTGTCCTCAGACCGAACGGAAGACTCCTGGCTATGCTACTCAACCCAGCTTCCGAGTTTTTTATAGAGAAAGTCCACAATCCCGGCTCTTACGTAACCAAAATTAAGCACACAGACCCCGCAGAGATTGAGACGGCAATTGCAGAGTATTTTTGCGTGCAAACCGAATATTTCCTGGGAATTCGGGGCCGCGAAATCTTCAACACCGTTGATCCGAATTTGGCAGCCCTTTACGTCATAAAAGGAAAAAAGAAGCAATAGCTGTGAAGGAAACAGAAAGTTGAAAGAAATAGTCGTCATAAGCGGTAAAGGGGGCACAGGAAAGACCAGCATCGTTGCCTCGTTTGCCGCGCTCGCAATCAATGCCGTGTTTGCCGACTGCGACGTTGACGCCGCAGACTTGCATCTCGTATTGCAGCCGGACATAAAGCAAACACACGATTTCAGCGGCGGCAAGCTGGCGTCTGTTATTACGGAAAAGTGCATAGGCTGTGGCAGGTGTGAAGAGGTGTGCAATTTCGACGCTGCTGTTCTCGCCGGCCCTGCCAACGATGTGGTTGGAAAAACTTATGTGATTGATTCTATCGCGTGCGAAGGATGCGGTGTATGTGTCCGGTTCTGCCCCGCTGATGCAATAGAATTCAAAGACGCCATTAACGGCCAATGGTTCATATCGCAAACGAGATTCGGACCGATGGTTCATGCCAGGCTTGGCATCGCACAGGAAAACAGCGGCAAGCTGGTGTCCCTCATTCGCAAACAGGCTGGACGGTTGGCCGGTGAGCAACAGAAAGACATCATAATCGTAGATGGAGCCCCCGGTATTGGCTGTCCGGTTATAGCGTCCATCGCCGGCGTGGACTTGGTTCTTATTGTGACCGAACCGACCGTTTCAGGAAGACATGACCTGAACAGGGTGCTTGCGCTCACCACACATTTCGGTATTCCAACGGTGGTTTGTATCAACAAGTACGACCTCAATCCTGCGATTGCAGGGACGATTGAAAAGCGTGCGCAACAGGAAAACTTGAAGGTGATTGGGAGAATCGACTATGATAACGTCGTAACAGAGGCTCAGGTTGCAGGCACAAGCATCGTGGAATATTCGGACGGACATTTGAAAGAGCAAATAGTCTCACTTTGGGAATCTGTGCTTGATATGGTGAAGGAATAGTAAATGAGGAGCCTTCAAAATGACGCCGAACAAGACATATAACCTTCTGGTTTTGAGCGGCAAAGGTGGCGTCGGCAAAAGTACTATTGCCGCGAACCTGGCGGTGTGGCTGTCGATGCGGGACAAACGCGTTGGCCTCTTGGACATCGATATACACGGGCCCAGCATTCCCAAGCTTCTGAACCTTGAGGGCCGCCGAGTCGAGGCCGATGGAAACGCAATTAAGCCCGCCTGTTACAGCGAGAGACTGAGCGTGCTGAGCATAGGGCTTCTGCTGGGCAGCGACGCGGATGCGGTCATTTGGCGTGGCCCAATGAAGCACAACCTTATTCGACAGTTTGTAACCGGGGTTAGCTGGGGCAATTTGGACTATTTGGTAGTCGACTGCCCACCCGGTACCGGGGACGAACCGCTTTCAATCGCCCATTTATTGGGTGTCATCAAGCCCCAGGGCGACCGGACAGAAACTTGCGAAAAAGGCCCCACAGCGGCGGTTATCGTTACAACACCTCAGCAACTCGCTGTAGCAGATGTCAAAAAGTGCATCACGTTCTGCAGGCAATTGAACTTGCCCGTCTTGGGCGTTATTGAGAACATGAGCGGCTTTGTGTGTCCCCATTGCAATCGCACAACGGACGTATTCAAGGCCGGCGGGGGCGAGCAAATGGCGGCCGACTTTGGTGTGCCGTTTCTGGGAGCCGTTCCCATAGATTCGACTATGACCATCGCCGGCGATGCCGGTCAACCCTTCATCTGCTTTGAAAAGCGAAACCGGGCAGCCCAAGCCCTCGCAACCGTATTTCAATCCCTCTTTGCGAAACTGAACGAACTTGAACCTGCTATGGAGGACAAAGATAAAATGAGAATTGCAATCCCTGTAACAAACGGAAGACTCTCAACACATTTCGGACATTGTGAACAGTTCGCCATCGTTGACGCCGACCCCCATTCAAAACAGGTAACGAACACAGAGCTGCTTACTCCGCCGGCCCACGAGCCCGGAGTGCTACCCAAATGGCTGAGCGGACTGTGCGTCGATCTGGTTATTGCCGGAGGTATGGGACGCAGGGCTCAAGAACTGTTTTCGCAAAACAACATTGACGTAGTAATCGGCGCAGCCGATAATCCCCCTGAGAAATTGGCCCTGCAGTACTTGGAAGGCCGGCTTCAGTGCGGACAGAATATCTGTGACCATTAAGAGTCCGCACTAAAAAGGAACATCGCTATGCCAAGACCGCGACATTGCAGACGGGTAATGTGCCTGCCCCAGAGTACCTACTACAAACCGAGAGGAGTTCCTCTATCCATCCTGCAACACGTCACCTTGACGGTTGATGAGCTCGAGGCCATCCGGCTGGCCGACCTTCAGGGACTGTATCAGGAGCAAGCGGCGGAGAAGATGAAAGTTTCCCGCCAAACGTTTGGGCGAATTCTCGAATCCGCGCACAAAAAAATTGCTGATGCCCTCGTCAACGCAAAGGCTCTTGCCATCGAAGGGGGCTCCTTTGAGCTCGACGCGGCTACCATAATACCTGAGCCCCCACACCGCTTTCGAGGCGGCTTCGGCGGCTGCCGCGGCCGCCAGCGCAGAGGCCATGGCCACAACCCACAGACATAACTGGATTGCATAGACTACAAATCAAAGCCCGCTATCTTCGCGCCGCAATCGGGGCAGCATGAATCCTTAATATGGTTAGCGGCTATGCGATAGCCAAACCGCTCAATCAACATCCTCCCGCAGTTGTAGCAGAACGTGCTCTCTGACTTTGCGCCCGGTACGTTGCCTGAGTAGACATAATGCAACCCGGCTTGCCTGCCAATCTGCTCGGCACGCTCGAGGCTGCTGACCGGCGTAGGAACCGAATCGAGGTACTTATACTCCGGACGAAATCGGCTGATATGCCACGGGACATCGGCGCCGGCCCCGGAGACAATAAAATCGGCCAGTTGCTTTAACTCCTCGTCGGAGTCGTTTTCGCCCGGAAGAAGCAGAGTGGTAATCTCAATCCAGATATCCGTCTGCTTAGCAATGTAGCCGATAGTCTCAAGTACCGGCTGGAGCCTTGCTTTACACAACCTTTTGTAGTAGTTTTCGCTGAAGGCTTTCAGGTCCACGTTTATCCCGTCCAGCCATTCCCGGGCAAAATCAATCGCCTCGCGTGTCATAAAGCCGTTGCTGACGAAGACATTTGTCAGCCCGTGCTCTTTTGCCAACCGGCCGCAATCAGCGCACAATTCCATAAAAACCGTCGGCTCGGTATAGGTATAAGCAATGCTGCTGCATCCACTGCGCACAGCGGCCCTGACAATCTGCTCCGGGCTTACGGCCTGGCCGTCGATTCGCCCGTCCTCGATGGCCGCCTGGCTTATCTGCCAGTTCTGGCAAAAATCGCAGCGAAAATTACAGCCCATCGTCGCGATGGAAAAGCTGCTTGTGCCGGGCTGAAAGTGAAACAGCGGCTTCTTTTCTATCGGGTCGGGATTGGCCGAACAGACCTTATAATAGTTCAGCGAATAAAGCACACCGTCCATGTTTTGCCGCACACAGCACCTGCCGAGTTTCCCCTCGCCAATCGCACACCGATGCGCACATAATTTGCACCGAACCTTCTTATTCCCGTCCGAAGAGGGCTCCCACAGCACGGCTTGCTTCAGATTCTCTTTCCCCGGTTCCATATTTGACTTTCGCGTTGGATTGCGTTTTACTTTCGGCGGTCAACTATATAGAATATGCACGGCAAAATCAACGAATATCTGAAATGCTCGCCGGCACGAGCCGAATATTCGCAGGCGGCGTCAGAGCAGAGGTATACTATTATGAGCATATTGGCTGCAATTGGAAATACGCCGCTCGTCGAGCTGAATAAGCTGAACAGTAAGAAGCCCAGGGTCAGAATTCTCGGAAAACTTGAAGGAAGTAACCCCGGTGGCTCCGTCAAGGACCGGCCCGCCTTTTGGATGATAAAAAGAGCCGAGGAAGCAGGCGAACTAACCAAAGGCAAGATTATCCTCGAACCCACATCGGGAAACACCGGCATTGCCCTGGCTATGATTGGGGCGGCGAAGGGCTATCGCGTGAAGCTATGCATGCCTGAATGCGTCAGTACGGAAAGACAGCATATATTGCAGGCTCTGGGCGCTGAAGTTGTTCTTACCCCTGCAAGAGAGGGCACCGACGGCGCTATCAGAAGGGCACATCAGCTTCTCGATGCCGAGCCCGAGAAGTACTATATGCCCAACCAGTTCTGCAATGAAAGTAACGTCCTTGCTCATTACGAGACGACCGGCCCTGAGATATTGACCCAGACCAACGGTGAGATTGATGTATTTGTGGCCGGCATGGGGACAACAGGAACGCTCATGGGCGTAAAAAGGTATTTCAAGGAGAAAAAACCTTAGGTCCGAATCGTGGGAGTTGAGCCTACACAGGGACATACGATACAGGGCCTCAAAAATATGACCGAGTCCATTGTGCCGGATATATACAATCCGCAGATGCTGGACGAAAAGGTTACTATTGAGGACGGCGAGGCCTTTGAAACCACCAGGCTGCTGGCTGCCGCCGAGGGAATTTTCGTCGGAATGTCAAGCGGCGCAGCCGTCGCAGCGGCCTTGCACATAGCCAAGGAAATGACCTCCGGCACTATTGTCGCTATCCTGCCCGACCGCGGCGAGCGCTACCTCAGCACCACCCTCTTCCGCTCCATCTGCGCAAAATGCCCGCCATAAGATTTGCCGAATTTTTGCTGTTGGGCAAAGCTTGGTTCTGCTCACGCGCTTTGTCGCTCAGAGGCATTCTATCGCTTTTCTGACGCATAGGCTTCCGCCAAAATCTTAATGGGGTGACTGACAATGCAGTTGCTTATATGCTCTATCTGCATTTTGCAGGCGCTGCACTCGGTCACTACGTACTTGATCTGTGCCCGTTCAATCGCCTGCGTCAATGCTTCTGAGATTTTCGACGACAAATCGTAGTTCTTCTTCTGCATGCCGAATGTCCCCGCAAGCCCGCAGCAGCCGCTTTGGAGATCGACAACTGAAGCAGAACACAGTTTTTCCAAAAGCTCGATACTCGCCCCCACAACACCGATGGCGCACAAATGACAGGGGCAATGATAAACGTACTCCTGCGACACGGCCCTTGCCGCAGGTTTCAACTTACCTTGCCTGAATAATTGCAGAAGATAGCTCATCAGCTCAAAAGTATTCGCCGAGACCACCTTGGCATCTTCATTCGCCACAAAATGTCGCAACTCCTGCTGCAGACACAGTGCCGCGCTCGGCTCGGAACAGATTATTTTGTAGCCCTCGCGAACCACTCGGGCAAGGTGCTTGACGTTGTACGCCAAATCTCGGCGGGCCGTCTTAACGTCACCGTACACAATAGCCGGCAGGGGGGTGGGCCTCTGCTTCGGCAGAATCACCTCAATATTGTTGTGCCTCAAAACTTCAAGCACGGCAAATCCCAGCTCGTGGTCGTTATAGTTTGCGTACGTATCCACAAAATAGGCCACTTTATCGCCGGGCCTGGCTATCGGCTCACAGGACGCCAAATATTTCCGCCCGGCCTTCAGAAATGACCTGCTCGCAAACTCCGGCATGTCCCTGCGCTTATCAAGTCCCGCCATCTGCTCAAGAAACCACTTGGTAACCGGCAGCCGCATCGCAAAGTTCGAAAGAGGGCGGAAAGCACTTGCTAACACACTAAGATAACGGTTGTGACTCAGAACATACTCGGCGCGTCTTAATCGCTTAGGTTTGACATACCCTGCCCGCGCCGCCACAATAAGCTTGGAAACATCCACGCCCGAGGGACATTCCACCGAACACGCCCTGCAATTAACGCACAAATCCAGGAACTTCCTGAAGTCGGGCGACTCAAAAGCCTTTTCGTCCAACTGCCCCGTGGCCCAGAAACGAAGTATATTCGCTTTGGCGCGGGAGCTGCCCATCTCTTCACCCAGCGCTCGGAACACCGGGCACATGCGCAGATTGGTTTCCGTGCTGAGGCAGACGCCGCAGCCGTTACACTGCCCAAGCTCCATGGCAAGCTCATCCTCCTCGAACAGCAAATCCGATTTGGTCCGTTCGGGCAAGATACGATGCTCCGCCCTCAAATTCTTAACCATCACGTTAACGTCATCGGTGATGATTTTGCCCGGGTTCATTAAGTTGCGCGGGTCAAATATCTCTTTAATCTGGCACAACAGTTCATAAAACTCGTCGCCATACTGTTGTCTTATAAACGCGGCCCGTACCAGACCATCCGCATGCTCGCCGCTGATTGAGCCGCTCAGCGACCAGGCCAGTGAGAAAACGTCGTTCGCAATCGACCGCATCTTCTCCACTTCAGCCGGGTCGCTCAAATCCAGATACGGACGTACGTGCAGCTCGCCATCGCCCGCATGACCGTAGAAAGACATTGGAATCTGATACTGCGCAGCAATCTTCCTCATACCCGAAATGTATTCGCCAAGGCGGTTATTTCCGACCGAAACGTCCTCAATAAACGGCACAGGATGCTTCCTGCCCTTTTTCCTGTCCAGCAACGGCACCGCGTCCTTGCGCGATTTCCACAGCCGACTCTGCTCAATCGGGTCAAGAACGACCCTTCGCCCGCTCGCCATTGGCCCAACAACCAGGTTGGTCTTTTCAATCTTTTGTTTTGTCTCTTCTTGTGTTTGGCCCGTATGCTCAACCAGAAGAACCGCCGCCGCACTGGCCGGCAAAATGTCACGGTACGGCGGCAGACCCTCACGCGCCATATCAAGTAAAGTTTTATCCATCAGCTCGCACGCCGATGCGCCGCTATCAACAATAATCGGCACGGCCTCTGCCGCTTTTTCAAGCGATTCAAACTCAAGCTGAAGAAGGGCTTTCGCCGCCGGAAGCTTGACGGTCTTAAGCGTGATTTTCGTAAAAATTGCCAGCGTCCCTTCCGAGCCAGCAAGCAGCCGGGCCAAATCTATTCTGCCGTTATGACAAATACCGGCGATTGTATATCCGCTGCGATTCCGCCTGGTCCCGGGCAGCGCACTTTGGATAACCGCCTCTTTATCCGACAGCAGGGCGAGGCAGCTCTTTGCGATTGAGCTGACTTTATCATCCAACGCCCTGGCGGGGTCGAAATCATTCGTAAACTCTGCCGTACTGCCGTCAGCCAAAATAGCGGTTATGCTTTCCACATAATCCCCGATGTAGCCGTATTCGAGCGAGTGAGCGCCTGTTGAGTTATTGGCTACACAGCCTCCTATGGTTGCCCGGTTGCTGGTAGATGGGTCCGGCCCGACCTTTCTGTCATATCCGGAAAGAAGTTTATTCAAATCATCCAGTACTACGCCCGGCTCGCATGCCGCCGTCGCCCCCTCATCGGCCACACCGATGATCTTGTTCATGTACCGGGTCATATCGAACACTATGCCGCTGCAGAGCGACTCGCCGGCCACTCCGCTGCCGGCGCCACGTGCGACCACCGGTATGCCATTATAAGCAGCGTACTTGACAACCGCGGCCACATCGGCAGCGTCACGCGGCGCAACAACACAACCGGGGACTATCTGGTAAATGCTCGCATCGCAACTATAGGCGGCCCTGTGAAGTATGTCGGGAAAAACTTCGCCCTTTATAATTCTGGCCAGGTCGGTCGCAACTTTATCCGGCGTCTCCCGCATCGCTTGCGCTATTCCTCAAAATCGCGAGGCAGGAACTGCGCCTGCGTCATATCGCCGCCCGCACGCAAAACGGCAAGGTCGTCTTCGCTGACCTGACCGTGGATGAACTGTTGAACAACCGGATGGGGATGGTTACGAATATGGTCGGCGTTGCCGTCGGCGATAATCTTGCCGTGATGCAGCATAACGATACGGTCGGCTATCTTGTACGCGCTTTTCATATCGTGCGTAACGACAACTGTGGTCTCGCCAAGCTCTCTCTGGAGCTTAAGGATAAGCTCGTTTATTATATCCGAACGAATGGGGTCAAGTCCTGTCGTCGGCTCATCATACAGAATCACCTCCGGATTCAGCGCAATGGCCCTGGCCAAAGCCACCCGCTTGCGCTGTCCCCCCGAAAGACTGGCCGGGAAAAAATTCTGAAATCCGTCAAGACCGACCATAGCCAGCTTGGCCTTCACAAGCTCCTCGAGTGCCCGACGGTCCGCTACCTTGGTGTGCTGGAGAATCGGAAACATTATGTTCTCGGCAACGCTCAGACTGTCGAATAATGCTCCACCCTGAAAAAGATATCCAAAATGAGTGCGGACCTTATTCAGCTCCCGTTCGCTAAGGTTATCGACTCGGCTTTTCTTGAAATAGACCTCTCCGGCAGTCGGACGCAACAACACAATGAAATGCTTTATTAAAACCGTCTTGCCGCACCCGCTCGGCCCGATCACCACAGTGGTTTTTCCCTCCTCTATCGACAGAGAAATACTATCGAGGACAACATTGTCCCCAAACTTCTTCGTCAGGTTCTTAATGACAAGTATGGCCTCCCCGTTATTTACCTGAGCCTCGTTTGTCTGGCTGGCATTTTCCACTTCTTACTCTCTTAACACATTGTGCTGCGTACGCTCTCTGGTATGCGTTGTCGTTAGACCAGGCTTTTAAGCGGCCAAAACGTGCTGTAAAGCGCCTTGAAAATCACCGCCAAAGCAAAATCCAGCGCCAATATCGAAATAAAGCTCATTACAAATGCTTCCGTGCACGCCTGACCGACGCCGTGCGCCCCTTCCTTGCACGTAAAGCCCTTATAACAGCTTATAATCGCTATGGCAACTCCGAAGAAGAAACCTTTTATGACACCGATAGTGACATCCCATAATTCGACGCCGGAGGCGCTGAAGCTCCAATAAGCCTTGCTGTTGATACCAAGTTGAATAACGCTCACGAAGTACCCTCCGAGAATCCCCAGAAAATCCGCATAGATAATCAGAAAGGGCGTAAGGAAAAGACACGCCAGAATCCGCGGCGCAACCAGATATCGGACAGGGTCGGTGCCCATACTCCTGACCGCATCAATCTGCTCGGTAACATTCATTGTTCCCAGTTCCGCGGTCAAAGCCCCGCCGATTCGCCCCGCCAGCATCACCGCCGCCAGCACGGGGCCCAGCTCCTTCACTACCGAAATGTTTATCAGAACACCCAGGTGCTCTTCCAGCCCCATACCTGCAAGCTGGTCGTATGCCTGAACCGCCAGCGTCATTCCGACAAACGCACCGGTTATCATTATGACCGGCACGCTGCGAACGCCGATCATATTCATTTGCATCCAGATAAGCGGATATGTCCTGCTGTTGAGACAGCTCCGCAAAGATGTAATTATAGCCCGCCAGACAAATCTCCCAAACCGCCCGAGGTTATTTATGTCCTCTATAGTCCTGGCGCCAAGCGATGCAATCATAACATTTAACTCCGAAAACGCTTACTAAATATTCTTTGTCCTACTTGCAGCCAACTTCCAACTATCACCTATACGCCGTTAACTGTCAATAATCAATTCCCACCTCTCTCCCGCCTCAAGGTCGGCAATTGCCGGCCACGAATTAAAAAATTAGTACCCGATTCCTGCGAAGTCCGAATCCACCCCAATTCGGTCTTGAGCACCAGGCTCAATGTCCCTTTTCGGGATTTTCTTTTTGCTTCTGCAGATGCTGCGATATTTGGCCAAGCTGCTTATTCATCTGTTCGGTTTGTTTCCGGAGGCCCTCAAGCTGTTTGTATATCGTCCTCGAACCCAGGATACTCGGCGCGAACACAAAGAAAAATATCAGTGCCAATGTTCCCCCAATGGCAATAAAGCTTACACCGTGCAGAATCCTTTCCACCAGTTCATACATACCCATTTCCATGTGCCAGGCCTTATAGAACACTAATCAGTGCACTCTCACTGCGGCTGCAAACCTTCCGTCTTTATTGTTTCACATCTGAATATACCATATCGGCGCCCATGTGTCTAACCAAAATAGGCAAGCTGCCGCCGATACTAATTCCTCAGGCGGGTGTGGCTGTCGGAATGTTTGACCAGGGCAGAATCTCTGCTCCCAGCAGCGGCCGCGGCAGGAGCGTATGCTGCACCTGAATATTGGAAACAACAAAATGGTAAGATGAAAACAGTGGCAAAAGAACCTTCTTGCCTACGCCAAATCACCGGGTCCAATTCTCGATCCACCGCTAAACAACCGCTTTGCAGCGCGCAGCACGGCTGCGACAAATACCAACCCAGGGAATCAAGAAGTTACTACTGGAACCGCAGCGTCAGACTCGCTAAGGTCAGAACGCCTGAATGCGATTATCAACGGGGATACGCTTCCAGGTGAACAACCTTTGTTCCAGCTTCGTCGGAAACAACCTCGGCGCCGCCTATGATTTTGGGATAGAAAAGCCTGTACGTCTGGGGCGACTCCTTCTTAAGTTTCTCAATCTGTCTCAGACCGTTCACGAACCCTTCGACTTCGTCTTGCCCTTCGTGCTTTCTGCCCTTATCGTCTGTTCGGCACACTCCAATAGCGGCACTTTGTATAAGCTGAGGGAACATTCTCCTGAATAAATCGGGGGAAGAATAAACGTCGGCACACAGGATTGCGCTGCCGCTTGTTACAACCATGCCCGATATCATTTTGTTATCACTAAGTACCTTCGCCGAGTTAGCCGTATAATAAGTAATAATCTTTCTGATCTCATCATTCGTCAAAACGTCGGCAAGGGCGCTGGTTTTGCTGAACACGCGCAACTTTCTGAGTTCCTTCGCGATAATCTTGTCAACGTTGACCTGGTTGGCGAACAGAACAAGCTCTTTCCTGACATAGGGACTCGCCATGCCTACATACGTAAAATACTCGGGCTCCCCCATCCTCCTTGACTCTTCTATCAGGCGCCACTTTTCGAAACAAAAAGTGCTCAGGCTGACTTCGGTTGCCTCTGTGGACTTCGAGCTGCCGGCTTCTTGCACCGATGCGGGCCTGGCACGCACAGCATCAAACTGTGCCAAGGCCACGGTTCTGGCCAAGTAATCATGCTTAAAACCGTCGTGTTCAAGCCAGCCTTCGCCGGCCTTCCCATATCCCGGGTATCTTCCGTACCCTCCTTGATACGACCCGTATCCCCCACCTCCCAGAATGCCGCTCATACCCAGCCCTCTGCCTTGCCAGCCGCCGCCGAGCATACCGCCACGCTGATAATAAACGGAGTTGCCATAGCCGGACCCGTAACCGGAGCTGGATCCGTAGCCGGAGCTGGACCCGTAGCCGGACCCATAACGAGAACCGTAGCCGTAGCTGGAACCTCCGTAGCCGGACCCATAACCATACCCTTGCCTGCCGCCTATGAGCTGCGCAACTATGCCGTAACTGCTTGGCGGATCCTTCTTGTTAGAGCTGCGATTAGTAAGATTCTCCTTCAGAATAACGTCCTTTCTCCTCACTACCTCCTGCAGCGTAACATACTTGCTCTCTAAGTCGGGCTCGCTTGTCAGCAGGGGGTAAATACACATATCAACGACGCCGTCCGCATCGTGGTCGAAATCGTACGGCCCCGGGCCGAGCTCCAGTGAGGATAAAAACTTTGTAATCGTCTCCCTCTCCGGAGTCTTCCGTGGTTTTTTCCCTGCACCGAGCGCCGTGCAAAGTTCTCCGGACGCTATAGCTAACAGCAAGATTGCCGAGACGAAACCCGTAACCAGTTTGTTTGTGTTTGTCGCCATACCAGTTGACCTCCGTTAAATATGTGATGCACTCAGTAACTAAACCGAGGCGGATGCCATTTAGAAAACCAATGCAATTTCCGCCCAACGGCAAATCCCATACAGGCCTCCCATTCAACTCGCCGACCAAGACAGTTGTGCCGCTAACATCTGAGTCAAGTTGTTCGCTACACGGTTACTCTCCACATCTTGTCGCAAGCTAATCACTCCCAATTATACTGCATTCCACCCCTAAGAGGCAACCAAGGTGTACAAGGTAACAAGAATATCCGCCAAAAACCCTGCGCAGCTATTGAATACCGTCCTGTAGAGGCCCCGCCTTATCACGGACACCGACGCAACGGCTGCCCGCGTCCGAGCCTGAAACGCCACTCACGGACCCACCCGCAGAGGGGCCACGAGCAGAGTCCTGCCTTCTGTGCGAGCCTGCCGCGCCAGCACAGGACCTAACCGCAGCCATATATTCTCATGTTTGCCCTACTGGCCTTTGTTTTGCCTCCAGCCAGAGGCGCGCGCCTCCCCGGTCGTTTTCCCTGTGTGCGGGCCGGCGCCCCCTCGGGTGCCTTCGGCCGAGCTACCCAGTGGTCCACTCAGGCGAAACGTGCGCAGGCAAAGCACATTTGACGTGAAGACGACGCCAAAGGGTGGTGCACGCCCGGCATAAATGCGTGGAGAAGGTCAGACAGCCCAATACGTCAGGAACCATAATCCCTTGATGGTAACGGCATTGCGCAATGGTGGGCTCAGTAGCCCCTCTTTGCAGCGGCTGGAATTCTGGATTTTTAGTAAAGTTTTGGAAGGGCGTGTACCGATAGCTATATTGCCTATTTTAACATTTGCGATAGGTATTCATTCTCCCCTGCGAGTTTGGATAAAATAAAATGGAGTTTCGAGTAGAGTTCTTGGAGTTAGGATTATGGCAGAGGATGGAATTCTTGAGCGGTATTTGGAGGCACTATTACGCGGGACGAGGGGGGCGGCCCGGTTGGTTATAGAAGAAGCATTACAGAGGGGAATCCCGGCCAATGCCGTCTACGGCGATATAATATGGCCAATCATGGTTGAGGTGGGTGATTTGTTGCGCGCCGGCAGAATTTCGCCGGTTGAGGAACACCTCGCGACACGAATCAGCCGAAACATCACGGATCAACTGCAGAACAAGCTGCCGCGCAGACCCAGCAAGGGCAAGAAGATTGTTGTCTGCTGCGGCCCAACCGAGCTTGAGGAGCTTGGGGGCCAAATAATGGCGGACCTGTTCGACAGCGACGGCTGGGAGGTAAGGTTCCTCGGTGGCGGGCTAACCGATGACGACCTGCTCGGGTTCGTGAATGAATATGGGCCGGACGTTCTGCTAATCTATGGCGCAGTGGCAAAGCAGGCGCCGGATATCAGGCGACTGATCGACACAATAAGGTCGGTCGGCGCCTGGCCCAATATGCGGGTAATGGTGTCGGGCGGGGTGTTTAATCGTGCGGAAGGACTTTGGGAGGAAATAGGGGCCGATTTATTTGCCGAGACGGCCGTCAAGGCTGTTCAAGCGGCTTCAGAGGAGCGGCCGCTCGAGCCGCGGCTGGACAGGCAGACCGTCAACCGGCGCAAAAGAACCCGGCAGATGGTCGCCAGTGAGGTCAACGCCTAAGCTTTTGGCCCGAATATCATTGTGCATCTTTTTGCAGCTTGTATTCGACGGAGTCCACGAGGGCCTGCCAGGAGGCTTCGATGACGTTTTCCGAGACGCCGACGGTTCCCCAGATGGAGTTCTTGTCGCGCGATTCGATTATGACGCGGACGCGGGCGGCGGTGCCGGCACGGGCGTTGACGACGCGGACCTTATAATCAATCAAGTGGATGTCCTTGATGGTCGGATAGACGTTCTCCAGCGACTTTCGCAGGGCGGCGTCAAGGGCATTGACGGGGCCGTCACCCTCGCCTACGACATGCTGGATTTTATCGCCGACCTTCAGTTTGACGGTGGCCTCGGTGACAAGCTCGCCGGAGGCGCGTTTTTCCGTGGTTACGTAATACTTTATAAGCTCAAAAGAACGCTTATACGTACCCATGACCTTTCTTACCAGCAGGTCGAAGCTGCCGTCAGCGGCCTCGAACTGGTAGCCCTCGTTTTCCAGCTCCTGAACTCGCTTGAGAATCTGGCGGGCAAGTTTCTTGTCTTCGGCAATCTTTGCCTTTTCGAGCTCGGCGAGGACGTTGGATTTGCCGCTGAGCTCGGAAATGAGGAAGCGGCGTTCGTTGCCGATAAGGGCCGGGTCGATGTGCTCGTAGGTCCGTTTATTCTTGCGGAGGGCATCGACGTGAAGACCGGCCTTGTGCGCAAATGCGCTCTCGCCCACATAGGGCATGTTCACGACCGGCGCCAGGTTTAGAATTTCAAAAACGAAACGCGATACTTCGGTAAGCGTCTTGAGCTTTTCGGCGCTGAACACTTCGAAACCCATCTTGAAGGCGAGGTTAGGTATTAGCGTGCATAAATTCGCATTGCCGCATCGTTCGCCGATTCCATTCATTGTTCCCTGGACGTGTCGGGCCCCGGCGCGAACGGCCGCCAGCGCATTGGCGGCGGCACAATCGCTGTCGTTGTGGGTGTGAATTCCGATGAGCATCGGGCTGAGGGTTTCGCGGACGGCCCTGGTGATTTCGTATACTTCGTTTGGCAGTGAGCCGCCGTTGGTGTCGCAAAGCACGAGCACGTCGGCCCCGGCCTCGGCGGCAACCGTCAGAACCTTGATTGTGTACTCAGGGTTCTGCCTATAGGCATCGAAAACATGCTCGGCGTCAAAGATGGTTTCAAGACCGTGGTTCTTGAGGTATTTGACGGAGTCGGCACAGATGGCGAGGTTTTCGTCGAGGGAGCAGCCAAGCACGTCGGTCACGTGGAGTTCCCAACATTTGCCGACAATGGTTGCTGCCGGCGTTTTGCAGGCAAGGATGGCGTTGAGCGAAGCGTCGTCGGAGACGGTGGCATTGGCCCTGCGGGTGCTGCCGAACGCGACAACTCGTGAATTCTTCAACTTCAGTTTGGCCACCTCTTCAAAGAACTGCGTCTCCTTGGGGTTGGAGCCGGCATAGCCGCCTTCGATATAGTCGAGGCCGAGCTCGTCGAGGCATCGGGCGATGGCGAGCTTGTCCTCAAGCGAAAAACTCACGCCCTCGGCCTGCATGCCGTCGCGTAGAGTCGTGTCGTAAAGTTTTATCTTCTCCACGATTATGTCCGACAAACACACCAATTCCAATTTCAATCGTTTAAGCGGTACTCATTCTAACGTGTAATATCGGCATGTAAAGGGCTAAGTCTTACGGGGCGAGGGGACCTACCGGACCTGCTTGGCCTTGGCGCTGGCAGGCGCCCTGCTTACCGGGGACTGTGTTTTTCGGCGTCAAGGGCTTTATTTGCCCCAACTTGGCAAGAACAACGAGAAAAAACAGTAAAGTCCTATAATTTTTACCTTGACATCGTCACGCTGATTATCTACAATAACCAAAACAAGTGAATACAAAGCGTGATAGGACGAAGACAAATTCATCTTCCCTTGCCTGCCGAGTCTTCCCGTCCTACGAGAAACTTCTCGAGTATTGTAGCTTGGATCGGCCATGCTTGTGAAGGGCAAAGCACTCCCACACACCGCACACGAGGAGGATGCGTGGAAAGGCACATATTGGTCAAAACCGGCAAGTAATGGCTGCTGAATACGAGGTGAGAAGCCCAGGAGGTGGAATAATGGGGTATTATCGCGCTTCAAACGGAACCCACACTATATTTGTGCTTATATTGCTTTTGGCCATTTTTGGGTTCGTCCCGCACGAACAGGCAAACGCGGTCGGACCTCCGTCTTCAAACGCTGAAGAATTTGCTTATGCGAGGGTTTTTAGCGCAAAGATACCGGACGAACTGGATGCATCTGTGGATGAATTAAAAGCCATTGCGCGTGAGCAGGGAAGCGAAGAGGTACTGATGTTTCTGGAATCGGATGGTCCTGAAAAGCAGGCAGAGCGTTGGATAATCCGCCTTGGTTCCGAAGAATACGGTTATCCACCGGGCCTGACGGTAAAAGCGAGGAGCCATCTGGCCAGGCAGAAACAACTCGGGGCTTTGCAGATGAAGGGCCGTGGTAGAGCGACGACGGCAATTGCGGAGCAGAATGCTCGTCTGCAGTGGGTGCTGCCTGAGTCTGTTCGCTCACCTCTATTGTGCGACATATACGAGGATAGCAAGCTCGCAGCGGTAAATACTATTCACGAAAGGCTGTCGCCATCCGGAAAGCAGCACTGGCCGAGTTTCATCCACATCCGCCTTCCCCAGAGAAACTGGAGCATAGTCCAGGTTTTTGAGTACCTTGATGAAAGGCCGGAGGGGCTTTCTTCCGTTCAGGAAGGACCGCCTCAAGAGCTGCCCCAAGAACCTCGTGGAAGCCTGCCTCCCGGCCGAATTAGCACCAAGGCGTCCCGTTCAGAGGATACAGAGTCCGTCGTTGCTTCCGGCGCTACTACGAATGTCAAGACCGAGCCCGCTTCGTTTTCCACGTTCTGGCCGGAGTGGGGTTTTGAATCGAGTTACGACACGGGCTGGAAGCCGAGACACAGTCCCGTCCAGTTCCGTTTTGAGGCCGATGCAGCCGCCTGGTTGTGCGCTTCGGTCTGGGGTGGCGAATTCAGACTCGAATACGACACCAGCAACCCTGATGATGCAAACCTGATGCTAAATGGTTCCGGCCAGGGGGACCTTGAGATGAATTTTGGCGTGGAAGCAAAGACTCGGGGACGCGTGAACGTGGATTTGGGGATGAAGGAGGTGGACTTTAAGTTTAATATCCCGTACGCTCCCAATTTCGATTTGAGATGTTATGATTTTAACTCATTCGAAGGCTATTTTCCTTCTCCTGACAATCCTGTGCGCGTGGCCGATAGTATCGAGCCCCAAACACTGTTCTCAGCGCCCGTAACGGGAATTCCGAAGATAGCCGACGTCACGGTGAATCTGAAGGCGGAGATGGAGATCTCGGCCGAAATGTGGGCAGAGTCAATTACCACCGGGCCAGTTCCCGGAGATGCCAATTCCGCACAAGAATACTGCAAGTTTACACCCGTCTGTGACTTGTGCGATGTAAATGTGGGCGAACACGGAGATTATCTTGCCCTGGCTGACTATGATGAGCATTTAGAGATGCAGATGGTCCTTACTTTTTACCCGGACATCTGTGTAGAAGTCGAGGTGTTTATATACGAGTGGGATTACTGCGTGTCCACTTTTGCCCTGCCCTGGAAGCTGGCTTTGGGCACAGTAGACCTCGACTTCAGTCACAGATTGAACTTTGTGCCTTCGTATGACCTGGTGATTACTTCATCTTACGGGGCGATTAGCGACCCGGCTCCCGCCGTGCATCCAAATAACGTCAACCAGATCACACTGGACTGCGCCCCGGGTGAGCTTCCGGTTGCCGCCACACACACGTGGAATGATACAAATGCGCCTTTGAGGGTTGACGTCAATGCGGTGACTGTAACCGACCCAAATTATGAATTTGACTATTGGATATTGGACGGAGACGGCGACAATCCGATTAGCGATAGCAACTACGTGGTAGAGTTCGACAGCGGCAGCAACGATATGTTCCATACGCTCCATGCCGTATTCTACCGGGCCAAGGCGACGGAGCCTTTTCCGGACGACCGAATGGATAAGACCGGCAAGCTGCCTACGCTTAGCTGGTGGGCGGGAGAGCACGCGGTTTGGCACGATGTATACTTCGGCACGGATTATGACCAAGTGAGCAACGCCGATACTAACGCCGAGGTCTACATGGGCCCACAGCCTCTCGCTGACGCCAGCTTTGACCCCTGTGAGTACTTCGGAGACCTTGGAGACTGCGTCATGTACCACTGGCGCGTCGATGAGGTTAATGATTCTCACCCCGACAGTCCCTGGACGGGCAGAACCTGGAGTTTCAGGACCGTCGGCTGCTGCGCCTCGGAGCCGTGGCCCGTCGAGGACGCCCCGGATGAGCCGAGGAACGTGCGCCTTATCTGGAAGAAGGGAGCCTGTGTAACAACCACCGGCGGCCATCATTTGTACCTTGGTACTGATTACGACGATGTCAATGAGGCCGATACATCCACGGCAGGCCTGGTACATAATGGCCCAGTGGACGCCAATAGCTATCAGATTCCCGAAGGTGAACGCGCCAGTTTGTTGCCCACGACTTATTATTGGCGGGTGGATGAGGTAAATGATACCTACGAGAGCAGAGTCACGGACCCGTGGAAAGGCCCGGTCTGGCAGTTCACGGCAGGTCACGTGGTCGTCGATGATTTTGAGCGATACGATACTGAAGTGAACAAGGTAGAAGGTACCTGGACGGCCGGGCTTGGCAGGCCGGGCGTCGTTAGCGGAGCAAATATTGTCCTCGAGACGAACGCCGACTATGTCCACGGCGGCCAACAATCGGTCAGATATGACTACGACAACAATCAGCCCGACCTGAATTATTTTTCTGAGATCGAAGCGAATACTGTCGGAGCAAAAGCGGTTGCAGCCGAAATCGGCGGCGATTGGACCGCCTGTAACACTAAGGCATTGGTCCTGCAATTCTACGGTGAACCGAACAAGCCCCTCAACGGTGATGAGTGGATGTATGTGGCGCTGCAAGATAACATATCTGTGTGGGCGGAAAAATGTGATAAGAAGGCGAGTGACGTGAACGAGGTCAATCTTGACCTGCAAAAGTTCGAAGGCCACGTGAATTTGGCGAATATCACGAAGATATACATTGGCTTCGGCGACCCCAGTAAGCTGTTTCCCATTAATCCCCTTGATCCGCTGCTGCCCGGCGGCACAGGGACCGTATGGTTTGACGATATCAGACTGTATCCGCCCAGGTGCCGGCCCGAGATGTCTCGTTTCGACGGCGGCGATTTCGACGGCGATTGCTTCGTTGATTTTAAAGACCACACGATAATAGGCTGGGACTGGCTCAAGAGCGACCTTGACGTTCAGCCTCTGCCGCCGCCACACTATTATAATAGCGACCCCAATCTGCTCGTCGAATATACCTTCGACTCTGATTGCAGCGATACGTCCGGCAACGCCTACAACGGTGCGCTTTGGGGCGATGCGTACGTTTCTGGCGGAGTTCTCCACCTTGGCGGTTCTGGTAATGTGTATGTGGACCCGCCCGATTTCAACGAGGTCAACCCCTTTGACGGTTCGAGCGATTTCTCCATCTCCATAGCGTTCCGGACAAGTGAGCCGGGAATCCTCATTAGCTCAACGAGGAACAATGACTCGTTTAGCCATCCTATGGCAGTTTTCGTGACCGATACGCTCTCTCGAAAGGGCACGGTGGTTCGGGCCGCAGTGGTCTGCGGCAACTACTATGTCAATACGGTTGCAGGAGACGATAAGGAGGTTAACCCCCTTGATAACGAGTGGCATCACGCGGCGGTCACTTATGACGCTAACACTAATACCCACTGCCTGTATATCGACGGCAATTCGATATGGAAAGGGCAGTTCGACCCCTGCATTCCCCATATCGAGCAGGATGTGGTCTGCATCGGTAATTCATTGAATTCTGATTTCCCCGATGTAAACACTGCCGGCGGTTTCGACGGCGACATTAACAGCGTCCGAATCTATAACCGCGTCCTCTTACCGGATGAGGTATGTTACCTGGCTAACGAGGCCAGAGGTTGCCAGGGATTATCGTGTTATTATAAGTTGATATCGCCCGCAAATATAGTTGATCATGTGTACGACGTTAACGGACCTGAGCGCCGGACCAAGCAGGTCAACTTCCGGGACTACGACGTAATGGCAGAAAATTGGCTGTCAACGATACTGTGGCCGCCCTCGCAGTAAACTTCGTTGATGGTTAACCAGTAATCTTACACTAAATGCGGGTCTGACCAACCGAGCTAAAGGAGGGGGTCTTCATCCATTTTTTCCCGGGGTTGCTTGGCCTGGTGCTGGCAGGCGCTCCGCTTACCGCAGACTATGTTGTCAGGCTTTAAGGGCTTTATTTGTAGTAAATTAGGACAAAATGTAAAAAATCAGAAGAAAGTCCCATAAAACAATTGACACATTAGCCTTGATGGTTATAGAACAGTCGTCAGGAAGCCAGGGAAGAGGCTTGCAGAAATCTGAATGTTTTTGCTTGGCCGGGTTTGCCCGGCAAAGGATGAACTCTCCAATATGGGGAGTTTGAGGGTGGAAAGGCGAAGTATGAGGCGGCCGGCAGTTGGTAAGAGATAAAAAGGGATGTGCAACTCAGGTCTGTTGTGCTGCGCGGGGGCGGAGGGTGAACAGTGCTTGGTCTGTGCAGTTTAATGCTGCAAATGCGAGCAGGGCCTATTCTTAATGTTATTGATTGGAGGTTAACATGAAAACCAGATACTGGAAACGATTGCCGGTCGGAATGGCAGTGGTTTGTGTAGTGGTGAGTAGTTGGCTGGCGTGGGCGGAAAGAGGACCGATGAATGCCACGGATGGCTTTTTGGGCCAGCCCGAGAAAGTGGCCATTGTGCTTCGGCAGTCTTCGCCTCTGTTTGGATCACAGGAGTTTTATATCTCCGGCAGCGGCGATATTGTGATTATGGCTGTGCGTCGAGACCGCTCTGTCGACACTATCGAACGCAAATTCAAGGTTAAGGGTGCTATTAGAGAGGCTGCCCAGGTGATCGAGAGAATCCGTGCGGAGAACGTGCTGGACATGTCGGTCGAACGGAACGATGAGCCTTATGCCACGTGCGACGATCCGCCGCTGCTGCTGGTGCGAAACGCAAAGGGCCAAATGCGGTCGCTTACTCTTATCGGGAGAGCATACAGCGATCTGGTGCATGACATAGCATCGCTGACGCGGCTGACGCGTGATATTGAACCAGTGCGTGAGGGGGCGTATGACCCCACGGACATTCCGGAGGATTTTGCTTGGGCGGCGCACGAACTTTCTCCAGCAAAGCAGATACGCTGGACCCTGATGCCAACAGAACAGGAAATAATAGAGGCGGAAATGGATTATCAGCGCAAGGTGCAAATCCAAAAAGAACAGATTATCAAGACCAAGGCCGATGAGGAAAAGAGCAAGAAGTAGGGGTTGATGCTGCGAATGCAGCTTCTTAGATAAAGGATTTAGAATCATGTACAAGTTCCTGAGCAAAACTGTTTCCGGACGGGATAATTGGATGGCGCTGGTGCTGTTAATCAGTGTCGTGACAACCTTGCTGGTCCCGAGTGCATCGGCCTATAACTTTGTTCGCTTTGGCGGACGACTGGGGCGGGCCGGTGTGGATACGGGTACGGTGGGCAATCATGATTTCAGGTATTCCTGGGATAAGGATGTGCTTACGTGGTATCTGGACCGTGGCGAGCTTCCGGTAGCCGACTGTAACGATGCGGAGTTTGCGGCTCTGAAAGCCAGGATACAGCCGGAGTTGGACAAATGGGCGTTGTGGATTCGGGCCAGCTTTTCCGAGGCAGCTAACCTGGCTGCAGCGGATGTGCTTATCAGGTTCGTGGCCGGTCCCGCTGGAGCAGACACGATTGAGAGTGAATTTGTGGGTGTTACACTTACCAAAACGCTTATCCGGGTTAATCCTTACTATACGGACTGGTCACAAGCAGCAGGTCGCAATGACTTTGCGTACATCATACTGCATGAGTGGGGTCATGTCCTCGGACTCGGGGATCTGTACCCAACCACAAAGGTGGATCCTATGGAAGGGGAAGACTTCTGCGATCACGGTCTTGCTTCTGGTCCTTTGCCCGATACCCGCACCAAGGGTGACAATGTCATGCAGACGTGGGTGACGGTGTTAGACAATGACACTATCCACGGGGCCGAGTGGCTCTGGGGCTGTTCGGGTTCAAGTGCCATTGTTACCGGTGAGCTTGAAACGCGCTTGGCGACGAACCTTTATAACAAGGCGGCCAAGCACCATGGCCTGACACAAACAGGCATGACTTGGACGTATCGCGGTACGGTTGCGTGTTTCGTCGGCAAACCTAAGGTGACGCTCTATTTTCGTGGAATTCTGGGGGCGCGCGATGTGGGGCCCGGCGACTGGACGCCGAAGATATTTGCGGACCGCGTGGAGTTCGAGCACAATGGGCCTTGGGAGGGCAATTTCAAATTTGAAATCGATTGTGACCAGGAGCCCGAAAGGTACGGCAATGCCACCGTCGCGGGCGCTTCAATAACAAGTTTCACAGCCGCTCCGGCAGCCAACGGGCGTCAGACTTTCCCGTTCGACAAGGTTTTTGGTGCTGACTGCTGTGGGCAGACGGCGGCCGCAGCGACGTCGCCAGGTCCACCGGATGGGTCCTGGCATGTTAGCCCGGTTCTGATTCTGACTTGGATTGGTCCGGTGGGGATTTTGGACCCTACGTTCCACGTTTATTTCGGCACAGATTTTGACGGGGTTTACGATGCCAATAGATTCTCGGCAGAGTACCAAGGCGAGACCAACGAACCCAATTTCCCGGCTCTGCCTGAGCTGGAGCTTGATACCAGCTACTTCTGGCGGGTCGATGTGAACGACCCGAACGAAGGGGGAAATCCGGTAACGCACAAAGGTATAGTCTGGACATTCACTACCGGTGGGCACAAGGCCTGTTGTCCGGCCCCTGAAAGCGGTGGGCAAGATGCTGGCATCGATGTGACCTTGAGCTGGAAGCCCGGTTATGGAGCGGATTATTTGCACGATGTGTACTTCGGGACGAGCTTCGGCGATGTAAACGACGCCGACACAACTGATACAACAGGGATATATCAGACCACCTTGCCCTCGGGTGGAAATACCGGCTATGAGCCGTGGTATCATTATGGGCCGCCTGAATTGGGGCGCACCTACTATTGGCGGATCGACCAGGTCAATGCGGCACATCCCAGCAGTCCGTGGAAAGGTGATGTGTGGACCTTTACGACCGCGCATTATCTTGTTGTGGACGATTTTGAAGACTACAACGACGCCACGAACCCGATATCCTATACGTGGCGCGATGGTTCCGGGAACGGGACGGGGTCGGTAGTCTACCTTGGAACGTTTGAGTGGGCAGACCCGCTGCATGGGGGCCGGCAGTCAATGATATTCTTTTACTTCAATGCGGTTGATGTGGGCGCGGGCTATTATTCAGAGGTCGAGGCAAGTGCTGCCGATTTGGAGACCGGCTCTGATTGGACGGCGTCGGATGCAAAAGCACTGACGCTGTATTTCTATGGGGATCCGAACAACGATGCAAATGCGACGGAGCAGATGTATGTGGCCCTCGGAGATGCCGACAGTAACGCGGTGGTTAAGTATGGCGACTATCCCGGTGAAGATATGAGTGACATTAAGAAGCAAGAGTGGCAGGAGTGGAATATCGCTCTGACAGACTTCTCGGGAATCACCTTGACGGCTGTAAAGAGGATGTATATCGGGTTTGGCGACCGGGACAATCATGTGACGCCCGGCGGCTGGGGCGGCGTGTATTTTGACGACATCCGGCTGTATCTGCCCAGATGCATTCCCTCGCGTCTGAAACCGATTGCCGATTTGAGCGACAATTGCATCGTTGATATGGCGGACCTTAGGGTAATTGCGGACAACTGGCTGGATTCTGTTCCGGCTGAAATAGACTTGTACCACGATGGTGACATGAACCTCAAGGATTATGCAGTCCTGGCGGATAACTGGCTCAAGGAAGGGTTCTGGCCGGGCGAATAGTCGGTGTTAGTAGCATTGACAGCAGTGCACAATACGGGGCCTACACTCACTTTGTTGAATGTAGGCCTCCGTCTTTCGTTTTGGCTTTTAGTGACCTGGCTGTGTCGTAACATTGCGCGGGGCCGATTGTCGAGCTATGAAGGCCTTTTTCGAAGAAGAACTGCCGGATACTGGTGCAGAGATGGCATTTGTCCGTGTACACGGCTAACTTCTTGTAGCCGAGCTTTGAAGCCTCATCGAGCAATCCGGCGGGGCCGAGGCTGAACAGCGTTTCAATTAGTTCGTCGGTTTTCGGCTGAAATTGTTCCCAAATATGCTCCAGAGCCGTCTTGTTGACGTTACCGAAGACTATGCCGCTGCAGGTTCCGTTGAAGACGTTGCCGCAGGGGTCAATATGCACGCCCTTTGCGCCGAGGAATGCAGCTTTGCAATTTGCCGAGGTCAGGGCCTCTATCGGCCTCGAAGCAACAAGCACTGCCAGTCGTTGGGCGGCTCGACCCGTAAAGCGGCACGGATAATCCTTCATGGCCCCAACATAGCGCGAGTCTTTTTCCCGCCCCGACAACGCTTGGGTGTCTGTCGATTCGTCAAGGTACTTTCTCCAGCGGACCAGCACTCGCTCGGGTCCCAGCACAGCGGTTGCAATATCCGCCAGGCACCGGACCAATCGGGCCTCAACGTATTCGTGATGAAACGGGTCGCAGCTAATTTTCAATCGGCGCATACCAAACGCGTCGAGGGCTTTGAGCCTTTGCCGGGTGATTCTTTCGTTGGTTGCCCAGAACGCGTTTGTCTCTATCAAGTCAGCCGGTCTGAGTTTTTCCTTCTTTGCCTGCCTGAGGATTTCACAAAGCCGTTCCCAGTATAGAAAGGGTTCGCCGCCGGTGATGTGGACCCTTGCGCTGGCGCCGGCGAGTTTTTCCAACGACCGCCAGGCCGAGATGGCCGTCTCAACGGTCATCAGGCTGCCTTGTTCTGGGGAGCAGTTATAATAGCAAAATTCGCACGCACAGTTGCATTTGTAGGTCAAGAGCAACCCGGCACTGCTCCAAAGCTTGAACTTCGGCTCATTGCGAGCCAGCCCCTTATTGTAAACGTTGTCCGAAAGCCGGTTCATTTTCTCAGACCACCTGCCACAAAAACACTTGCTAATGGTATTTCTTCAAATGAATCTGCAGCACCGTAATGTCGGCCGGCGTGATGCCGCTTATTCGTGCGGCTTGCCCGAGCGTAGCGGGTCTGAAAGCCAGCAACTTCTCTCTGGCCTCGGCGCGAAGGTGGGTAACCCTGTTGACGTCCAAATCGGGCGGAATCCTTTGCTTTTCCAGGCTTCTGAAACCGGCCACTAATCGCTCCTGTTTGGCCAGGTAACCTTCGTACTTGGCATCAATAATTACCGCCTCGATTGCGTCATCGCGCAGATTCATTTTTGTTACCTCCGGCTTGTTCCCCAATGTTTCGGCCAGAGAGTTATTGGGCTTTCGCAACTGTTCCCACAAGCTCGAACCTTCCGAACGCGTATCCTGCAGGTAGCTCTTAAGCCTGTCGATACCGCTGAGCTTGTCCTGAAACCTGGCCCACCGACTGTCATCCACCAGTCCGACGTCCCGGCCAAGCTGAGTGAGCCTTCGGTCGGCGTTGTCTGCTCTCAGGGACAATCGATACTCCGCCCGTGACGTAAACATCCGGTAAGGCTCGTCGATACCTTTGGTGAGCAAATCATCTATCATCACGCCGATGTACGCCTGTTCTCTGCCGAGCACAATCGGCTCCTTATTCTGTATTTTCCTGGCGGCGTTTATCCCTGCCAGAATGCCCTGTCCCGCCGCTTCCTCGTAACCGCTGGTTCCGTTGATTTGACCGGCCAGAAACAGACCGGAGATTTTTCTTGTCTCCAGACTGCTTCGCAGTTGTATCGGAGGGCAGTAGTCGTACTCAATGGCGTACCCGTAATGGATTATCCTCGCGTTTTCCGTGCCCGGCAGGAGTCTGAGCATCCGCTGCTGGACGTCCTTTGGAACCGATGTGCTGATGCCGTTGCAATAGATGACCGAAATCTCCGCCTCCTCCGGCTCAAGAAAAACCTGGTGGCGATTCTTGTCGGGGAAGCGAACCACCTTGGTTTCGATGCTCGGGCAATACCTCGGCCCGACTGATTTGATTTGTCCGGAGTATAAAGGCGCTTTGTCGAGATTATCCGTGAGCAGCTTGTGTATCTTATCGTTGGTGTAGGTGATCCAGCACGGTATCTGCTGCCGCTCTATTCTGTCGGTCACAAAGGAAAACGGGCTCGGCGAAGTGTCCCCATATTGTATTTCGAGCTTATTTAGGTCCACGGTGGAGGCGTCGAGCCGGGGCGGCGTACCTGTTTTCAACCGGCCCAGTTGGAGGCCGAGCCGCCTCAGCGATTCCGAGAGCTGCTCGCTGGCCGGTTCGCCGATACGCCCTCCGGTAAGCTGCTCCCCGCCCACGTGAATTAGACCGCGCAGAAAAGTGCCTGTTGTCACCACAACCGTCCGGGCCTGATATGTGGTCCCATCCAAACAGATGGCGGCGCGCACATCTTCGCCCTCGGTTAGGATGTCCGCCGCCATCCCTTCGATAATTGTCAAATTTTCCATCCGCTCCAGTTCTTCGCGCATCCAGGCCGCGTACCTGTGTTTATCGGCCTGGGCCCGCGGCGATTGGACGGCCGGGCCTTTCGAGCGATTCAGCAGTCGGAACTGGATTCCTGTCGCGTCGATGGCCAGACCCATTAGCCCGCCCAGGGCATCCACCTCGCGGGCAATCTGTCCTTTTGCGAGGCCGCCGATAGCCGGGTTGCAGCTCATCCTGGCTATCGTACCCTTGCTTATGGTGATAAGGGCCGTTTTGACGCCCATTTTAGCAGCGGCATGAGCGGCTTCAACGCCCGCGTGGCCCCCACCTATTACGATGCAGTCAAATTCATTTGCTTTCATCCGGTTAGACCCAGCCTGATACCACTACAATTTCTTATCATTGTAACCTCTAACCCGGATACTTCACGGGATTAATGCATAGCTGTGTGACGATTCCTACTGAAAAAAAAAGGGGATTTCCCTTGACAGGCGGGTCAGGATGCTGTAGGTTTCAAATGGCCGCTTCGGGGTCTGTCGTTTAGACGAAACGGTACTCACCCGCCTTTCGTGCCGGCGGACGCGGGAGCGGGAGAAGAATCAGCACCCAACAGGTCATATCTGTAGGTCATATTTGCGCCCTGACCTTTTCTCCCGCTACGTAGAGTTTTTTTATATCAGCCGCGGCGAAGTTTTGGCCGGCGGCGAATTTGGGGGCAGGAGCATCTTTGTATGTTCTATGTTAGGACGATGCGAGGAGCGGCGGAGAGGAAAATATGGGGCAGCGCTCGGCCACCAGCCATTCTCGAGGGGCATTTCAGGAAAGCATCGCAAGAACCCGGCCAGGGGCAGTCCCACGTGTGGTGCGTACTGTGTTGCAGGCAATTGTGTTTTCTGCAATAAGGTCAATAACCTTTTTGAGGAGGCAGGAAAATGAACGGGGGAAAAAATCTTCACGTGGTACTGGCCGTCTGCGCGTTTGTGGCGGTACTGGCAGGGCCGGCGGCGGGTGCAACCATTTACGTCAATGACGACGCAGGCGGGGCCAATAACGGGACCAGTTGGAACGATGCCTACACGAGTCTGCAATCCGGCCTGACCGCAGCAGGCAGCGGGGACCAGATTTGGGTGGCCGCGGGAGCTTACAAGCCCGGGGCGGTGCGCACAGACTCATTCCAGATGAAAAACGGTGTCGCCATTTACGGCGGATTTGCCGGCTACGAGGACCCCTCCACCTTTGACCTGGCAGGGCGTGATTTCGACGCCAACGAAACAACTCTCAGCGGCGATATCGGAACGCCAGGTGTCATAACCGACAACTGCTATCATGTTGTCGTGGGCAGCGGCACCGACGCCACCGCCATCCTCGACGGCTTTACCATCACCGGCGGCAACGCCAGCGGCTCAGGTACCCTCGGCCGGGGCGGCGGGATGTACAGCTACCTCGGCAGCCCGACGTTGGCGAATTGCTTGTTGAGCCAAAACACCTCCACGGAGAATGGTGGCGGAATGTGGAGCGGCAGCAGCAGCTCGACCATTATCAACTGCTCCTTCAGGGGCAATATCGGCGGTGGTAATGGCGGCGGGATGTTCAACGATAGGTGTGGCCATAACCTGACAAACTGCACGTTCATCAACAACCAGGCTGTCGGCTCCGGCGGAGCGATGCGGAACTATATAAGCAGCCCGACCGTGACCGACTGCACCTTCAGCGGCAACTCGGCGGCCAGCGGCGGCGGGATGATCAACGCCAGCGGTAGCAATCCTAATGTGACCAACTGCATCTTCAGCGGCAATCAGGCAGCCGGATATGGCGGTGCGGTGTACAACGGGGCCAGCAGCCCGGCGGTGACCAACTGCACCTTCAGCGGCAATACGGCCGCCTTGAACGGCGGCGGGATGTACAACAGCGCCAGCAGCCCGACGCTGACCAACTGCATCCTCTGGGGCGATGCGCCGGATGAGGTCGACGATGTCAACAGTACAGCGATGGTCACCTACAGCGACGTTCAAGGCGGCTACACCGGCGCGGGAAACATCGATGCCAACCCGTCGTTTGTGGACGCGGTCGGCGGCAACCTGCGCCTGGGGGCTTGCTCACCCTGTGTGGACGCGGGCAATAACAATGCTGTGCCGGGGGGTGTGAGCACGGACCTTGACGGTAATCCGCGTTTTGTGGACGACACGGGTTTTCGGGACACCGGCGAAGGACCATCTCCGATCGTCGACATGGGGGCCTATGAACGCCAAATCAACTCGGTGGGGCCAATTCGCAACGTTACCGGGGGATTTTACTATTTGCAGATTCAGGCGGCCATCGACGGTGCCGGTGCCGGCGAGGAAATCGAGGTGGCGCCGGGCATTTACCAGGAGGCCATCAATTTCAATGGCAAGGCAATAACCCTCCGGAGCACCGACCCCAACGACCCGAGCATCATGGCAGCCACGGTCATCGACGGAACTGGCCATTATCACGTCGTCCAGTGCATAAGCAGCGAAGGCCCCAATACCATCTTAGCGGGCTTTACCATCACTGGCGGCAACGCCATATGGCCCAACTGGTATGGCGGCGGGATGTACAACTCCGGCGCCAGCCCGACGGTGAAAAACTGCACGTTCAGCGGCAACCGGGCAGAGTTGTACGGCGGCGGGATGTACAACTCCGGCAGCAGCCCGACGGTGAAAAACTGCGACTTCACCAATAATTCGGCGCCCGGTGGAGGCGGGATGTCTAACATCAGTTGGTGCAACCCGACAGTGACCAACTCTACCTTCAGCGGCAATTCGGCCGATTACAAGGGCGGCGGGATGTACAACGAGAACAGCAGCCCGACCGTTACCGACTGCAACTTCACGGGCAATACAACAACCAGCGAATACTTCGGCGGCGGCGGGATGTACAACACCGCCAGCAGCCCGACGGTGACCAACTGCAGCTTCAGCGGCAATACGGCCGCCTTGAACGGCGGCGGGATGCACAACTACAATAACAGCAGCCCCGCGGTGACCAACTGCACGTTCACCGCCAATACGGCGTCGGGCGGCGGCGGGATGTCCAACGGCGCCGGCAGCCCGACGGTGACCAGTTGCAGCTTCAGCGGCAACTCGGCAACCGGCTATGGCGGCGGGATGGGGAACTCCGGCAGCGCCCTGGTGACAAACTGCAACTTCACCGGCAACTCGGCTGGGGCGTACGGAGGCGGGATGTGCAACTGGAATAACAGCACGCCGACCGTGACCAACTGCACCTTCACGGGCAATACGAGCAACTCTGGCGGCGGCGGGATGTACAACTACCAGAACAGGGCGACGGTTACCAACTGCTTTTTCCGGGGCAACTCGGCCGACGACAGCGGCGCCGGGATCTACAACAGATACCACAGCACCGCCGAGGTGACCAACTGTATCCTCTGGGGCGACATCCCGGACGAGATATACGATGATGCGACCAGCTGGGCGGCCGTTACCTACAGCGACGTTCATGGCGGCTGGCCCGGTGAAGGTAACATCGATATATCCCCGCTCTTCGTCGATGCCGGCGCAGGTGATTTCAGACTGAACTGGTACTCACCGTGCGTGGATGCCGGCGACAACAGTGCGCCCGGTCTGCCGGCAACCGACCTGGATGGGAACCCGCGGGTCATAGACGGGGACGGGGACGGCAATTCTGTCGTGGATATGGGTGTTTATGAACTGGAGCCCGGCCTGTTCAAGGTTGGGCTTGGGACGCTTGCGGTCACAGTCGAACCCAACGAGGTTATTGATGCCGGCGCTAAATGGAAGGTTCGGGGCGGCGACCAGTGGTATGACAGCGGCGACGTTGTCACCCTTACGCCGGGATACTACGAGGTGGAGGTCAACGAGCTGCCGGATTGGTTTGAGCCGGAAACGCTTCTTGTCGGATACGACACCGTGGATTCAAACTATTATGTTCCGCAGCAAACCCTCTGGGTAAGGGTCATCGGGGATGTGAATGCCGTTGCGATAGCCGAGTATAAGCCGCTGCCCCTCTTCGATATCGGTCAGATACCGCCCCGGGATGCCCCGCACGGCAGAACACTGGAATTCCGAATGGACGCGAACTGGCTGGGCGACGATGTGTCATTTTCATTTACAACGACCTTCGATCCCAACTATCCCGAGCCCGAGGGGCCGATTTTGATTGACCCTGTCTCGGGCCTGTTCACCTACGAGCCCAACGATGCCAATGACCGAACGGCATTTACCGTCACCTTCAGGGCAGAGTCCGGCGCCGATGCCAACGAGCAGGCGGTTAGGATCACACCCATCCCCGACCTGCCGCTGGAGTATGAAATCTTCAGCGAGCCCATCCCCGGGGTTTACGGGATTCCGGACCCCTGTGACTACATCTTCGTCAATGAAATCCTTAGCGACTCACAGAAAGAACTGAACGGCGAACTCAGAGACGTCAGGTCCGTCACAATCGCAGGCGAGCTGATTTTCATAGAGGATGTCCCTGGTAATCCGGTATATGTCTATAACGACGACCTGGACGTAAACGACCTGACCATTTGCACCGATACCCTCATCATCCGCGACCGGCTTAGTCTGCCGCAGACCGATGTAACCATCTACGCCTGCAAAGTAATCTTCGAGGACCGGCCCGGCAGCATAACGGACATCAACACAACGCCCGTAGACTTAAGGGCCATCCCGGAAGGCGTGAAGACAGACGGCCTGCGTGCCGGCAATATCAGCCTGTACATAGAATCATACGAGGCCGCGGGCGGGCTTAACGGGTGCTTTATTATGAATGGCACCAAAGGCTACTATGGCGGCTCGCCCGGTGACGATGGTGTCCTGACCTGCACGCTGGACAATCCTCAACCATTTGCTTGGCTTAGCCCCTACTCGCTCAAGATGGTGATAGCCCGCGCCAGGGATACATACCTTTACCGTTACACAGCCGAAACACATGATATCCTCTCCGAATACGATGCGCTGCTGAATACCTACCGGGCCCTGCCGGAATGGGAGCAACTGGATGAGCGGTGGCAGTACGAGTTCGGGCAGATGCACCAGGAAATCATCACCCTGCTGCACCGGATCGATAACGGACTGGATTACTTCGGCAATCCACTTAACTGGGTCCCGGCGCTCTCGTTCGAGGTCTTGTATAGCGTGTACGAGCAAGAAATCGGCCGTGCTATTCGCGTAATGTATCTATCCTACTGGCTGCAGAATAAGGCCGACGACATATCCAAGAAGGACCGGGCTCTCAAGAATTGTCGCGACCAACTGTGGGACGATACCGTGCAAGCCAAAACCGACTACAATGGCTGCAGAGACCTTATCGGTCCTCTGAAGGCCCGGGCCGACAGCATTGCAAATAGAATCGGAAGGGCCGATGGGGGAGGATGCTATGGTCTGCTGTGCGACCTGAAGCAAAAGGAGGAATCGCTTCTCGAACGCGCCAAAAGAGACGTTCATGAAGCCAACAAGGTGCCCTGGTGGAAGACAGCAGGGCGCGCCCTTGCCACGATTGGCACCTCCATGTTCAAGGGCGCATCGGCAGGGACGACAAAGGGACCAAAAGGGGCTGCCGCCGGGGCGCTCGCAGGGGGAGTTATCGGTAGTATCAGCGTACTGACCGACGATTCTATTATGAACCCCAATCCCTGGCCGCAAGCAAGCATGCGCACCGACGTTGCCAAGCAGTTCAGCAGCATAGATTTCGACCAGGCGACCGAAGGATGGATAGAAAACTTTAACGATATTGAAAAGGGCGACATAGAAGCCAACGGAGCGGACGTCTATCTGCAAACCCTGGAAGAGGCCGCAGCCGGTATGTCCGACGGATTGTGGGACGTCAAAGAGGCCCTCAAGACGACGTCTTTAGATAACGAGGAGGTCGAGGCAAAGCTCAAAGAGATAAAGGCAACCGACCCTACATTCAACAGACTCGTCGATGATGTTACCGAGCTGATGGTCCAAAAGCAGCTGTTCAATTGCCAGCTCGCCGCCGCCATGCAGGAGGTAGCGACCCTGTCCAACTCGATGACCAACAATGTGCTGGCCATCGACGCCATGAACCGCAATGAAAGCCACTTGAACCGAATTGTCGACCCCAAAGCTCTAATGTACCTGAAGGATATGGAGCGCAGGGCCCTGGCCAGGCTGCGGAAATATCACTACTACATGGCCAAGGCGTACGAATACCGCCTGCTTGAGCCCTATCCAGGCGACTTGAATATCGATGCAATGTTCAGTAAGATAAAAGACATCGCCGCAACACCTTTAGACCCTTGTACGGTCGACGGCCGTCTCGGACCTGATGATTTTGATGCCCTCAAAGCCGTCTATGAAGAGCAACTCAGCACGCTGACCCAAGATATCCTGACTTTCTATCTGAATCACGCCAAGGAGCAGAGAACTCCGGGAGAGTATGTCCTGTCTCAAGAACAGATGAGCCAACTGAATGCGGAAGTAGTCACGGTCAATCTGTTGGAAGAGGGCGACTTTCCATCCGGCAGAGAGAACATTCGGATCATAGACATGAACGTGGCCGTGGACATAAACGTCGTCGTCACGGGAAATTGCGGCACAAACCCCAAGGTTGTTTTAACGATGCACCATCCGTCTGTTTCGAAGCTCCAGTGGAAAGATAACATCTACCTGTTCAGGCACCTTGCGGAGGATACAAAAGCGCCGCTCGGGGAACAATGGACGGTGGACTATTACCCCCTAACCGGCGGACTCTATCAGTCGCGGCCCAGTCCCGCAGGTGAAACGCTGCTGTGTACTCTTCTCAGTGAGGCGCAGTGCCCTCACGGCATGATCTATTCCAGGCCGGGCCTGTGGGCCGATATCGTGATCACTAAAGAGAATTATCCGGATAGCCCGGCTTGCCGGATGGACATCGAGAAACTGAGGCTTCTCGTGGAATACGACTACTTTTTCAAGCAGGGTGACCTTCAGACTCTGCGAGTGGCAACTGAGCCGAACATCCCGCCCGGGTTATCAACGTACGAATTACTGCCTTACTTCCTGGTCGACACGGCTGATGAGTCGGGCCGGGAGGACGGAATAGGCGATTTCTACAGGATTTACGACTGGTGGCTGACGCCGGACGTTTATGTTACGGCACCCAAGATTTATGGCAACTGGAGATTCGAAAAGTGGATCGATGAGGCGGATTATACTCTGGGGTACGACTTAACGCTGCCAGTGTCCTTTACGCCGGACCCGTACTTGCGCGACGATCAGACTGTCTACGCTCAGTATGTCTACGAGGGACCGATATTGAATATTGCAGACTTCAATCTGGACTACGACGTGGACTTCAAAGATTATGCCGCCCTCTCCCGTGCCTGGTTCACACAGCCGGCCAACCCTGAATGGGATCCGCTATACGACGTCAGTGACCCGCCTGACGATTTTATCGATTGGCGGGACCTGGCAGTACTTTGTGATAACTGGCTGGAGAGTCTTTAAGAGTTTGGTCGCCGGCTCTAATCGGACAATCAAGGGCCGGGAGCACCAACCTCCCGGCCCGCCGACTATAAGCAAAACATCTAATCCTTCCCCAAAAATCACCGCGCAACAACTGCGCAAAAACGTTCAATTCCTATCAACTTCTGTCAAAAGGTGTTCAGAACTGTTCAAAACCTGCAAACTTTTGTAAATTTCTACCCCCATTTTTCGCGCTTCTTTCTTCGCTATCTTACCCAGACGCTACAAATTAACCCCTCAACCCCCATTTTCAGCCCCAAAAAACCAGCAACTCTCCCCGCAGAACTGTTTTTACCTCCCCAAACCAAAAGACCCCATAAGCCCTACTTATACTGTCGTTATAGCCGCTATAAAATATGCGGCTTAACCGCCCCCATCGGATTCTGCCAACGCAACCGCCGACGCGATTGCGAAATTCGCCGTGTGTGTGATGCTGACGCTTATATGTTTGATGCCGAGCTTCTGGGCCAGTTTTTCCACCTCGCCGGACAGAGTAACCTCCGGCTGGCCTGTCGGGTTGTTTACCACCTCGATGTCCGTCCAGGCAATCTTGCCCCGCCACCCCGTCCCCATAAGTTTAAGAATAGCCTCTTTTGCTGCAAACCGTCCGGCCAGCTTCTCCATTTTGTCCTTGTTCGCCTCGGCATAGGCCTGCTCCTTTGCGGTAAAGACCCTGTTTAAGAATCTCTCACCGTGCCGTTCTACCATTTCTTCTATCCGCGGACGGTCTACAAGGTCTATGCCATGCGCTATAATATTCATTCGTCCACCCTCAGCGATATGCGCCGACAGCGATACACTATTGTTTGCTCGTGCGGTAAATTTTTTCGAGGCAGAAATCTATGAATTCGGCGCTTTGTTCGAGTCGCACCCGCTGCGCAAGTTTCGCGTCAATCTCCGCCGCTGCCTGCAGGCGGCGCTCAAAAGCTATTCTGCCCTCCATTTCTCTTTGCACCTGCTCAAACGGCTCGTAGGTCTTTGGCTGTTTGTCTTCGAGCTTCATTATGAAAACATGCGTTGGGTTTTTAGTTTCAATAGGTCCTGCAACCTGTCCCGGCTCCATTTTCTCGGCCTCGGCGGCAAGGACATCGTAGGGCGGTGCCAATGATTCCGGCCGGCGCGGCTTCCACAGTCCGCCAAACTCGCGCCTGTAGCCATGCGAATACCGGCCTGCCAGCGCGCCAAAGTCTTCGCCCGCCTGTATGCGTTTCACCAATTCATTGGCCAGGCCTCTGGCCTTTTCGAGTTGAGTAGGGTTTGGGCCAGCCTCCAGTTTGGCGACTTCAATATCGATCAGGCGAAGCGTGATTGTCCCCTCAGTGGCAAACAGTTCGTCCTTCGTCTGGTTGTACCGGTCCAGCAATTCGCTGTAAGTAATGGGCCTGCTCTGCGGCATCTGCGACGATACGAGAATCATCTTCTTCTGGTGTTTCCTGAAACCGTCCCAGTCCATACCCTGCTGCGTGAGGTACTCCTGGGCCCTGGCATAGTCGCCGCCAAAGCCGACAAGGAAGTTTCGAATCTCCCTCTCGGCGCCCCTGTCGAGAGCCTCGTCGATTTTGTCACCCACTTCTTTCTTGACCTGCTCATGAAGCAAAACATAGGAAATTCGGTCCTTCAGCGCCTGCTCTACGGCCGGGCGGGCCTCCTGTTTGAACTTTTCAAGGTCGCTCGCCTGGGCAGCCGGCGCCAGAGGCTTGGTCAGCGGCTGGATTATCTCGTCGGCGGTAATGACCTGGCCCGCTACCACGAGGGCGTCTTTCCTGGCGGCACTCACGGCAAGAGACACCTCCGGGTCCTTGTTCCCGCAGCCGACCGCCAGCAACCCGGCCAGAACCAAACAGAATGTGCATTTACGCATAGCTCAATCTTGCCAAAGCAATAACCGCTGCAAAAACACGAATTCTAAGGTAAACTCTCGGAAGAGTCCATAGACGTTTCGAGTATGGACTGTTTATTCTGTCCGGCTGCAGCCTATTATCTAATTCTCTCTGGCTTTTTTTTCTTCTTTTCATACATTTGCAGGTCGAATATGAGAATGCCTCTTCCGACGCCGGCCCAGTCGCCTTTTTTCGCGTACTGGAAGGCCATAAACCGGCCGTCGTCGCTGATGACGGGGTTGGTGGTTTTGTAGCCGGGATAGTCAGCGAAGAAGGTCAGCCTCTCCATTTGGCCGGAGCCATCCAGGGCCAGCTTGTAGATGTCGTTGTAATGGATGCCTTTGGGATTGTGCCGGTCGCACTCGACGGTGGTGTATTTGCCGTCGGGGAAGATGCCTTCCGGCTCGTCGTACTGGTCCGGGGCGTTGGAGTAATTGACGACCTTGCCCGTGGCGATGTTGAGGCCGGCCACTTCCGAACCCTGGTAGCCGTACGCGCTGAAGATAAGCTCCTTCTCATCCGGCGGGCGAAAATTTTGCGTCTCGATGCCGGCCTTGAAGGGCAGGTCCTTTCTATCCATAATCTTTTTCTTGCTGGCCAGTTTGGGCGTGCCGTTTTCGTAGACAATATCGGCCATCCAGAACGCGTCCTGCTGCGTCCAGGCAATGGTCATTCGCTTTCGGGAAACGGCCGGACCTTCGCTGCAGTGCTCTCCCAAAGCGGCAGGGGGGCCGGACAGGTCTTTCTTCAACACCCACAGCTCGGCGTTCTTCTCATTCCGGCTGGCCCGCGGGTTGTCCACGTCGAATTTCCTCGCGCCCGAAAGCAGTATATCGCCGTTGGCCAGATACAGCGCCCGCGTGTAGCCCTCATGGTAGTAATGATGCGTCATCGGACGGATTATCCTGGTCTGAAGCTCCACTTCGTAAACATCGCCGAAAGTCTTTTCGATAAACAGTATGCGGCTGCCGTCGTGCGACCAGTCCGCCCGCTGGCCGAAGTGCGTCACGCGCGTTATCCACGGCGGCAATTCATCCAGCGGCGACTTGCCCTCCTTTGAGTCAGACGCCGCGAAACAGCTTGCTATGAATAATCCTGCCAAAATCAGTAACGAGGGCCTTTTTGTTCCGTACGACATCGCGATTTCCCTTTCATTCGACGCTACTTGTCTCTTCAACTTTCCATTTTAGCCTACCAAGCTCACCCGTTCTTACAAATCTTACACTGGTGTCGTTGCATGTCACCCAGCAGCCCTCGTCTTCGTGATTTTCGGTGGTTAAGATTTCCGGCCCGCCGGCCTGGTTCCAGCCAGCCTTCGTCTCGAACAAGAGCACCACATCCCCCGGGGAATCAGGCTCACACTCCGGATTCATCGCATAGTTGCATCGCTGGATATCGCCCCTTACCATAGCTTCTTTGCAGAAAAACTGTATGTCACCTGCAAGTTCGCTTTGAATGAGCAAGTCGCACCAATCGCACGCGGAGGGATATTTGGCGTTATGGCTTTCAGCGTAGGAGCTAAGTGCCTTGCCCAAGCTGGATAATTGTGTTCGGCAGAACACACGAAAAGACGCACTTCTCACCGCAAAAAGTCCGTACGTTACCACCGCAGCCAGAACCAGATGAAACGTGATTCCGGTGACCGCCAAAGCCGTACCTTTCACCCTGCCGTTACTTCTCTTTATTTGCCGGATGGCAACAACACCAAGAATTGTTGCAAGCACTGTGCTAATCAATAGGGCAAGAACACTAACGCAATTGGGAACGATAACGAGGCTAACTATGCTCAGAACACTTATGAGCGCGAGGCCAAGCGACCACTTCGCAGCTTCCGACGTCTCAACTTCTTGCCTCTGTTTTGGTGTTTCTGCTTCGCTCATTGCTTCACGTCTTCGGTTTTCCATTTCAACTGGCCGAGGTGTTCTGCTCGCACGAAGTTGACGTTACCGTCGTTGAATACCACGTTGCAGCCCTTGCCGCGGTGGTTTTCGGTGGTTAAGATTTCCGGCCCGCCTGACTGGTTCCAGCCCCTTTTGGTTTCAAAGAGGACGACGATGTCCGGGGGCAGCTCAGAAGGTTTTCTGCCTCCCACGTTTTCGTTCATGGCATAACTCGATTCACCAATTTTGGCATCCGACTGGCTGCACACAAACTGTTTTGGAATGGCCCTGCGGTCATGTATCAATAAATCGCACCATTTGTCGGCCGGCGGGTATCTGCCGTCATGGTCATGGGCATAGCCTGTCAAAGCAATTTGCAGTCCTTTCAAGTTCCCGCCGCAGACCATTCTAATCGCTGTCGATCTTTGCCTGCACGATGGAGATAGAACGAGGGTGAGGAACATAGAGAGTGCAAACATGACGGTGCACACACGCGGCAGTGCGCTCCGTTTAACGATTTCTGAATCTTTGCTCGCTAAACTATTTGGCATTTCGCCCATTGTTGCTGCTCTCCACTTTCCATTTTAGCCTACCAAGCTCACCCGTTCTTACAAATCTTACACTGGTGTCGTTGCATGTCACCCAGCAGCCCTCGTCTTCGTGATTTTCGGTGGTTAAGATTTCCGGCCCGCCTGACCGGTTCCAGCCCCTTTTGGCTTCAAAGAGAACGACGATGTCCGGGGGCAGCTCAGAAGGTTTTCTACCTCCCACGTTTTCGTTCATGGCATAACTCGATTCACCAATTTTGGCATCCGACTGGGGGCACACAAACACTTTTGGAGTCGCAATGTCGTCCTGTATCAATAAATCACACCATTTGTCGGCCGGTGGGTATCTGCTATCATGGTCATAGGCATAGACTATCAGACCCTTTTGCAGACCTGCCAAGTTCGTACCGCAGAACCTTCCTTTCGAGCTTGGCCTGCACGACAGAGATAGAACGAGGGTGAGGAACATAAAGAGTGCAAACATGACGGTGCACACACGCGGCAGTGCGGTCCGTTTAACGATGTCTGAATCTTTGCTCAGTAAATTATTTGGCATTTCGCTCATTGTTGCTGCCCTCCACTTTCCATTTTAGCTTACTTAGCTTGTCCGTGGGGATAAATTTCACGCCGCCATCGTTGAAAAGCACATTGCAGCCCTTGCCTCCGTGATTGTCGGTGGTTAGTATTTCCGGCCCGCCGGACCGGTTGCGGCCGCCCTTGGTTTCAAAAAGCAGGACGATGTCTGGCGGAGAGTTGGGCTCACAATTCGGATTCATGGCGTACTGACATCCGCCAGCCCCCGGGGCGGGGCCAACGAAGACGCATTTTCCGCCTGCGTAATCGCCCCCCAGGAGCAAGTCACACCATTTGTCCGGGGCAGGATAGCTCCCGCGGCCGGTATCGTTGGCGTAAGCCGCCATCGCCTGACCGAGCCTGCTCAGATTTGCGCCGCATATCATTTGACGGGCCGCTTGCCGCCCCGTGCTGTATAGCATAAGACCAAGTACGACCAAAACCGAAAGCACTGCCACTACAATCACCAGGATTTTTTTCAGAAAACCTGTCCGTCTTTGACGTTGTGAAGTGTTATTCGTCTCGCTCACTTGTTCTGGCCCAGGATTTTTCGCAGAACACTCATCAGCGTTCGCGGTTCAAAATAATTCTCCTTCAGACGCAGATATACGGTCCTGGCGTCGGGGATTCTGATTTTCCCGCCGGTCTTGGCAAACAAGGAATCCGCCTGTACGTCTGCGTCCTTGGTAAATGAGAATACCAAATCCGCTCCGGAAGCGACAATACTTTTTATCTCCAATTTGCTCGCTTTAATCCGCAGTTCGGCCAATTCGAGCAGCAACCCGACCTCCTCGGGCAGAGGGCCGTAGATATCGTCCAGCTCGCTCTCGATTTGCTTGAGGTCGTCGTCGCTTCTTGCCACCGCTATCTTGCGGTAAACGTCCAGCCGGTGCCGGTCGATTGGTATGTAATTTTTCGGTATATATGTCGTAAATCCCAAATCGATGGTGGCGGTCGGTATCGCCTCGATGGGCTGGTTTTTCAATCTCTTGACGGCATCGGCCAGCAGCTCGCAGTACATCTGGTAACCGACGAGCTGGATATGGCCGGACTGCTCGGGGCCTAAGATATTGCCGGCGCCGCGAATCTCGAGGTCCCGCAGGGCGATTCTGAAGCCGGCCCCCAAATGGGAATATTCCTCGATGGCCTTTAGCCGTCTGGCTGCTATTGGTGAAACAGGTCTTGAGGTCGGCAGCAGCATATAGGCGTAGGCCCGGTGCTTGTACCTGCCGACCCGCCCGCGAAGCTGGTGCATCTCGGCCAGGCCGAACCTGTCGGCGTCATTTATGAGAATGGTGTTGGCGTTCGGAATGTCGAGGCCCGATTCGATAATGGTCGTACATACAAGCACGTCAACGTCGCCCAATACGAACTCTATCATTGCCTTTTCAAGCTCGGTCTTGGCCATCTGCCCGTGGGCGATGGCAATCTTTGCGTCGCCGACCAGCTTTTGAAGCTCCCATGCTTTTTTCTCGATGGATTGCACGCGGTTATGCACGAAAAAGACCTGCCCCTGGCGATTCAGCTCGCGGTAGACAGCCCTTCTTATAAGCTCATTGTTGTAGCCGGTGACTGTGGTCACGATGCTCCGCCTGTCCAGCGGCGGCGTGGCAAGCGAGCTTATGTCACGCAGCCCGAGCAGCGCCATGTGCAGCGTTCGCGGAATCGGCGTGGCGGTCATGGTAAGAACGTCAACGTTGATGCGCAGTTTCTTGAGCTTTTCCTTGTGTTCGACGCCGAACCGCTGCTCCTCGTCGATTATCAACAGCCCGAGGTCTTTGAATCCGAGGTCGCCGCTTAAGAGGCGGTGCGTGCCGATAAGTATGTCGACCTTGCCTGCCCTTGTTCGCGCTATTATATCCTTGGCTTCCCTCGGCGTCCTGAAGCGGTTCAGCACCTCAATGCAAATCGGGAAATCGGCGAACCGCTCGGTAAAGGTCCTGCCGTGCTGCACGCATAACACGGTCGTCGGGACAAGTACCGCGACCTGTTTGCCGTTCTCCACCGCCTTGAACGCCGCGCGCATGGCTAATTCGGTTTTGCCGTAGCCCACGTCCCCGCACAGAAGTCTGTCCATCGCCACCGGTTCATGCATATCCGCCTTTATCTGCTCGCCGGCGGTCGTCTGGTCGGGCGTTTCCTGATAAGCGAACGACTCTTCGAATTCGGCCTGCCAGTTCGAATCAGGACCGAACGCGATGCCGCCAATGGCCTGGCGTCTGGCCTGAATTTCCAAAAGCTCGGCCGCGAGATCCTGGACGGAGCGGGAGACTTTTTGCTTCTGCTTCTCCCATCTTTTTGAGCCGACCTTGCTGAGCTTCGGTCGGCGCGGGCTTGTCCCGATGTACTTCTGCACCAGCGCAATATTTCGCACCGATACGTGTATCTTTGCCCCGTCGGCATATCCAATCGTCAGATACTCGCCCTTGCCTGTCTTTTCCTCAATCGTTTCAATACCGAGAAACTTGCCTATGCCGTATGAGATGTGAACAACATAGTCGCCGGGCTGCAAATCAGAAAGCGTATCCACCGGCGAACTCACCCGCATCGCGCGAGGCTTTCTTCTGACAAGCGCATACTGCCCGAAAAGCTCGTGATGGCTTATCACGATGGTATTGAGCGAATCTATGATAAAGCCCTGATGGATAAAACCCTCGAGCAGCTTGAAATTCGCGGGCAGCCTGTTTTCACTTTGCTGAACAATCTCAGTGACGCGCTTGATTTCAGCGGGGCTTTCGCAGTAAAGCAGGACCTTCTTGCCCTGTTTGGCCTCGGTCGCCAGCTCCTCCAGTGCGGCTTTGTGTCCCGTCCATAAAGAAGCGGCCTTATGCTGGAATTGCTGCACGCTTTTTACATCGACCTTGAGAAAATCGCCTGTCCCGGAGGTCGCAAACCGGCAGACATGCAGTTGCGTGAAGTTTTTCAGGCCCGCGTAGATATCGCCCCAGCTATAAAGCCGGCTCGAATCCTCCACCCGCTCCCGAAATACCTTTGCCACCTCTTCGATATCCGTTGGCTCGTCAAGGATTATTATGCAGTCGCGGGGCAGGATATTTACGAAAAGCTCTCTGTCTTCTTCGGCCCCGCCGCAGACCGCCGAGACTATTGCGATGCCGTCCAATTCCCCGCTGGACCGATGCGTATCGAGGTCGATTTCGCGGATGCTCTCTATTGTGTCGCCGAAAAACTCAACCCTTACAGCCTCAGCGCCACGCGCGGCCGGCTCTGTCTGCTTTCCATCGGAGAGCACCTTTTCCATAGCCAGCGGCGCATAAATATCCACGATTCCGCCGCGGCGCGCAAACTGGCCCGGCAGGTCAACGGCTTCGACTCGCTCGAAATTATTGTCGGCCAGCCAGCCGACCACCTCTTCCGGCGACATCGTTTCATTAACGTGCAGGCCGAGACAGCTTTTCGCCAGGGCTTGCGGCTTTGGTATCGGCTGACACAACGCCTGTATCGACGCCGGCATAATAAGCTGCCCGTTCTCCGAGCCGGACACGAGATGCGAGATGCGGGATACGAGCTTAAGCCTTTCGGCCCTTATTTCATCGGTGGCATCGGCCAGGGCCTCCTCGCCTTCCCACGCCGCCAGAGGCTCAACCTGTCGGGCCCCGAAGGTGTGCAGGTCGTCGGCAGCCTTGTCGGCGTCGTCGATGTGCGGACAGATATACAGTATCGGCCTGCCTGATTTCTCGGATATGTAACCGGCCAGCAAGTGCGCAAACGACCCCCATGTCCCCTCGACTTTGACCACCCCCTCACCGCGAGCGGCCTCAAGCCGGGAGATTATTTCGGCAACCGTTCTATCCCGCCCAAGCTCCATAAGAATCCACAAGTGTCTTGGGCTTTAGGTATCAAGAGCCGGCCACAACTTTTTTGGCGGCTTGTACTACGTTTTCTACAGTGATGCCGAATTTTTCGAAGCAGACCTTGGCCGGGGCGGAGGCGCCGAAGGACGACATGCCGATAAAGACGCCGTTGTCGCCGAGCCATTTGCTCCAGCCCTGCTCGACGCCGGCTTCGATGCCAACCCTTGCCTTCACATCAGGCGGCAGCACCGAATCTTTATACTCCTGGCTCTGCTTTTCGAACAGCTCCCAGCAGGGCATGCTGACCACTTGCGCGCTAATCCCCTCAGCCGCCAGTTTCTCCGCCGCCTGCAGAGCAAGCGAGACTTCCGAGCCTGTCGCCAGCAGCAGCACATCAGGCTTTTCGGCCGGCAGCAGAACATAAGCGCCCCTGCTCAGGTTTACCGCCGAGCCATACCTGCTCTGGTCGAGGACAGGTAATCCCTGGCGGGTCAGGGCCAAAGCCACCGGCCCATCGCGGTGTTCCAGCGCAAACTTCCAGGCCTGCGCGGTCTCATTTGCGTCGGCAGGGCGGATGACAAGCAGATTCGGAATCGCCCGCAGGGCCGCGAAGTGCTCGACCGGCTGGTGGGTGGGGCCGTCTTCGCCGATGCCGATGCTGTCGTGAGTGAACACAAAGATTGTTGGATATTTAGACAAAGCCGCGACGCGAACCGCCGGCCGCATATAGTCGGAAAAGACCAGAAAAGTCCCGCCGTATGCCCGGACAAGGCCGCTTACGGAAATGCCGTTCATTATCGCAGCCATCGCGTGCTCCCGGATACCGTAGTGTATGTACCTGCCGTCGCGGGCACCCTTTTGAAAATCCTTCGCGTCGGCCCACCGCGTATTGTTGGAAGGCGTCAAATCCGCCGAGCCGCCCAAAACCAGCGGCAGCTTCGGCATCAAGACATTCAGCACTTTCTCAGATGCCTTTCGCGTGGCAACAGAGCTTCCCGCCTCAAACTTCGGCAGAATATCATCGAGATTTACCGGCAGCCTGCCCTCAGCGGCCTCCTCGAACTGCCGGGCAAGTTCGGGATGGGCCTGTGCGTATTTCTTAAACATCCTGTTCCAGGCCGATTCCACTCTCTTGCCTCTGTCGATGGCTTTGCGAGTATGGGCCAGGACCTCATCGGGCACAAAGAAGCTCTTGTCCGGGTCCCAGCCGAATCTTTCCTTAATGCGTTTGATTTCATCGTCGCCCAATGGCGAGCCGTGTGCCTCGGCCGTATCCTGCAGATTGGGGCTGCCGTAGGCAATATGTGTGCGCAGCTTTATAATGGTAGGGCGGTTCTTCTCTCTCCTGGCCCTCTTCAGGGCCTTTTCGAAGGCCTCCATATCGTTGCCGTCGCCGTCTACGACAAGCACGTTCCAGCCGTATGCCTTGTAGCGTTTGGCCGTATCTTCCGTGAAGGTAAGCGCCGTGTCGCCGTCGATAGTGATATGGTTGTCATCGTAGATAACAATCACGTTGTCCAGGCCCAGGTGTCCCGCCAATGAGCTGGCTTCCGACGAGACTCCTTCCTCCAGGCAGCCATCACCCGCGATTACGTAGACCTTATGGTCGATAACGGGAAAGCCATCGCGGTTGAAATAGGCCGCCAGGTACTTCCGGGCTATTGCCATACCGACGGCGTTCGAAATGCCCTGTCCCAGTGGCCCGGTCGTGACCTCAACGCCGTAATCAGGCGCATATTCGGGATGGCCCGGCGTCTTGCTGCCCCATTGGCGGAAGCTCTTTATCTCCTCGAGGCTCACGTCGTATCCGGTCAGGTACAGCATCGAATACAGCAGCATGCTCCCATGACCCGCCGACAGGACAAAACGGTCGCGGTTATGCCATCTCGGATTAGCCGGATTGTACCGAAGATGTCTGCTCCAGAGGACGTAGGCAGCCGGCGCCATACCCATCGGCATGCCGGGATGCCCCGAATTGGCCTTTTGCACCGCCTCCATAGACAAGAACCGAATAGTCTGAACGCACAACTCATCAAGTTCGGATAAACCCGGGTTCTTTACCGATACGCTCATTGTAAATTCCTTATAAAAACTTCTTAACAGCCTTCTCGATAGAATTCGAACCCACCACGATACCGGCCAAGCCCCACTTTAGCAAGCATTTTGTCGTTCTTGCCCAAGGGCTTGCGCATTTCCTGCAGAGCCTTCCCCCGGCCTTGCGGGCCCTTCGGCCAATTTTTCTTGCCAAGACATATATAGATTCACTATATTTGCCGGCAGTACTGCTTCTGAAGGAAGTTTACGCACGATTTTGTGGTCCCGACTATGTACCTTCGTGGGTCCACGTGTCTCGAAGGGTGGAGGCAGTTTCGTGGACTGCTTTCAGCCAACGCGGGCAGATTCACCCTCTACATTCTTTTCCAGATATTAATCGCAGCCGCGACCAGCGCCATTGTTGTGGCTTTCGGCTTGCTGACCTGCTGTTGCGGGTTTTTCTTACTTGCCATACCATACCTCGGCACAGTGCTGCTGCTGCCGCTGCTGGCCTTTATGAGGGCGTACTCCCTGCATTACTTGGCCCAGTTCGGTCCGGCTTTTGACGTCTTTACACAGGCCCCGTCGCCCCAGCCTGCTCTGCCCGGTTAGTTGCGCAGGGCGCCGGCGCCTGTGGAGCTGTCGGCGAACACGCCGTGGCTCCCGTGGGGCCGTTCGGCTTCTGGTGCAGTCATTGACGGCAAAGTTGCAAACTCAACTGCTTGACATTCGTGTGTCTTTCCAATAGTGTATGAGCCTTTATTGTTCTTGCAGGCCTCTAAAGATAGCGTGGAGCCTGATGTTGCTGTGACCATGATACCGTTTAGGGTAAGTCGCGATGGAAATTAGGCCGTTGAGGGCATACAGGTTTGATGAAAGTGTCGTCGGCAATGTCGGCAGTTGCATCGCTCCGCCTTATGACGTTATAAGCGATGCCGAGCAAGAGCAGCTCTACCAAAAAAGCGAATACAACATTGTGCGGATAACAAAGGGTAAGACGACCCCTGCTGACGATGCCGGCAACAACCAGTACACAAGAGCCGCCGCGTATCTTAAGAGCTGGATAGAAAAGGGCGTCTTGAAGCAGGATTCGGCCGATACTATCTACGGTTATGTCCAGGACTTCCAGGTGGCGGGCACGTACTATCAGCGATTCAGCTTCGTTGCTTTGGGCAAGCTCGAGGAATTCGGCGATGTAGTCAGGCCGCACGAACAGATTCTCAACGAGCCTTTGATTGACCGCCTCAAGCTCAAGAGGGCAACCGGCGCCAGGTTCGGGCTGGTTTTTATGCTTTACGAGGATGAGCGCAACGTCGCTGAGAAAATCATTGAAAACGCCGCCGGGCGCAAACCGCTTATTGACTTCGTTGACGACCAGGGCGTGCGCCACCGGCTCTTTGCAATAACGGCCAAAGAAGATATTGACGCGATTGCACAAATGATGGCGGATAAAAGCTGTATTATAGCCGACGGCCATCACCGCTACACGACGGGTCTGACCTACTCCAAAGAGAGCAGCGACCCGGCAGCCAGGTATCAAATGCTCGCCTTTACCAACATCCGCCACGAGGGGCTGGTGATTTTAGCCACACATCGTCTCGTAAACAGCTTGGATTCTTTCGATTTCAAAAAAATGCTTTCAGACCTTAAGGAAAACTTCGAGGTTACCGAGTATCATTTTGACTCGCCGCAGACCAGGACGGACGCCCGGCAAAAAATGCTCGCCCAAATGAAAGCAGAGCACGATGACAACAGAAATGCCTTCGGGATTTACGGCGGCAGCGGTGCGTTCTATGTAGCCGTTTTGAAGAACAGACAAGCCATGGACAAGGCCGCGCCGGAAAAGAGTCGCGCCTGGAGGTCGCTTGATGTCCCTGTGCTTCACAAGCTGATTCTCGAAGAATTGTTGGGCATCGGCGAGAAGGAGCTGGCGGCCGGGAGCAACGTCCAGTACGTCAAAGATACCAGCGATGCCGTCAACGATTCGATTGCCCGAGTTGACGCCGGGCAAAAACAGGCTGCCTTCTTCATGAACCCGACTAAAATAGAGCAGATACAAATGGTAACCGAACAGGGTGAAAGAATGCCGCAAAAGTCAACTTACTTTTATCCGAAGGTGTATACAGGTTTGACAATTAGCAAACTGTGACTTCTTATTGCGTAGGAGTGGATAACTATGGTAGATTGGAAAAACCCGCCGAGATTGTTTATCCCGGGACCGGTAAAGGTCAACGACGACGTCCTCCAGGAGCTGGCGCGCCCGACACTGGCCCATCGCGGCAAAGAGTACGCTCAGTTGCAGGCCGAGACGGTCGATATGCTCAAAAAAATACTCTTTACCCGGCAAAACGTTTTCCTCTTCACGTCCTCGGGTTCCGGCGGCTGGGAGGCGGCTGTCCGCAACTGCGTCGGTTTCGATGAAACCCTCCTGTGCACCTGCTGCGGGGCCTTCAGTGACAAGTGGGCCGACGTTGCCAGAGCGTGCGGCAGGAACGTTGACGAGCTAAAGGTCGATTGGGGCAGGCCCGTTCTGACCGAAATGGTTGACGAAAGACTCGCAACGGGCAACTACGCCGCGGTCACACTTATCTACAACGAAACCAGCACCGGCCTGATGAATCCGCTCTACGAAACCGCCGAAATGATGAAGAAGAAATATCCCGATGTGCTGGTTTTTGTGGATGCTGTGAGTGCTATGGTCGGCCTGCCCTTGCATTTCGACGAGCTCGGCTGGGATGTGGTGCTTGCGTCGGTGCAGAAAGCCTTTGCAATTCCGCCGGGCCTGGCAGTCGTCGCGGTCAGTAACCGGGCGCTGGGTAAAAGCAAGGCTGTCCCCGGCCGCGGCTATTACTTCGACTTTCAGGGCTTTGCAAAATCGAATGAAAAGAGCCAGACCCCGACGACGCCGAGCATCCCTCACATTATGGCCCTGAACTACCAGTGCCACAAGCTGCTGGCCGAAGGTATGGACAAGGTCTGGCAGCGGCATAAGGAAATGGGTGATTTCACAAGGGCCTGGGCGAAAGAGAAATTCGGCCTTTTCTGTGAGGAACAATATGCTTCCAATACCCTTACAGCGGTGAAAAACACACGCGGTATCAACGTCGGCGAGGTGATTAACGCCATACAGAAAAAGCATAATACCGTCTTTGGAAACGGCTACGGCAAGCTTAAAGAGGAAACCTTCCGCATCGCTCACATGGGGGATATAACTCTCGACGAGATTAAAGAACTAACCGGCTGGATCGATGACGAAATCGGATAAGAGACTGTAGTCGATGTTTCGATTCCAGAAAAGGACGCGTTAAACTTAGCCCCTGGATTCAAGCCGGGGTTTTTTACTATTTGATTCTTCCAAATCCCTCCCAGCCTTTGGCAGGCCAGTACAGATAGTCGGCCCTGCCTTTGATTAATCCCATGTTGACGGGGCCGTAATGCCTGCTGTCACACGAGCTGTTGCGATTATCACCGATGACATAGCAGTGGTGTTCGGGAACCGTTATTCGCTCAAGGTCGGCAATCTTGCGGTCGTTGCTGTCATCCGCGTCGGATAAAAAGATTCTGTATTTCGCGTCGCTGTTTTTTTCAAGAAAGACTTCCCCCTCGACCTTCTTTTTCTCCGTTTGGAGTGCCGTCCTGCCCAAGCTCGTCCCTTCAAGTTTTTGCCCGTTTATGTACAAGTCGTTGTCTTTCATTTCGACCGTATCACCCGCCACTGCAACCACCCTTTTGACGTGGTTCCAGCGCCGGTTCTCCGGACAGACAAAAACCACTACATCACCTATCTTGGGGTCGGTGTTCCGGTAACCGATTTTGTTTGCCAGAAATCTATCCCCGGGCGCAATAGTTGGATACATTGAACCTGCGCTCTTGGGAATGCGGAATGCTTCAAGAAGGCTTGACCGGATATTAAAAGATATTTGGGTCGAGCCCGCCATACTCATCGCCAACAGAATCACGTATACGTACCACCTGTTATAGTCCTTGAGTATGTAAGCGCTGGCTGTGTGTCTTGCCGTATACCATGAGTCAATGATTGCAATAAGCCATACCGCCAGATATGCAAGCAATGCCGGGATCATGACCACCATGTGAACAGAAGAACGGCTTACCGACAAAGCGCCAAAAATAACCGGGACGAGTATGCCCGAAAGGAAGGCCAGGACTAATCCCTTTACTATTCTGCCGCAATATATGTGCCCAAGGCCGGGCATAATCAAAGAGAGCATAACCGCCAGCCACGAATGCCTTCTGTTTTTAACGTTCGTCGTCGCTTCAGACATTTTCATCTCCTCTGTCATGTAAAAAGCAATATGTGAACCATAAACGCAACCCTGCCCAGACCTATCAAAGCACCTGCTGCAATCACCGCCGCCTTTGCGACGGGATATGCAGATACCACCTCAATAAGCCGATAGCTTTTGAACAGTGACATTTTTTTCCCCCCCTCATATCTATATATCTGGTCCATCACACTGTCGCAAAAGTCGGCGCCAACCTCAACCCGGCTTTTTTGCTCTTTCCAGGCATGGTAAATCTCTTCACTTTTCATACAGCTTCTCCATCAAGCTCTGCGAGAGCCGAGCGCAGCTTCTTTTTGGCTCTGTTGATTCTTGACTTGATTGTCCCGAGCCTTGCACCTTCAATCTGCGCAATCTGTTCGTACGACAATTTCTCAATTTCAGCCATGACAAAGGCTCGCCTCTGTCTGGAAGGCAGGACCTGCAATTCCCCGTCCAGCCTCTCGAAAAGTTCCTTTTGGGTCAAACAGTCCGATGGGTTCGTCTGGTCGGTTCTTTCCGGCAATTCACTCGCCGAAAATACTCTCTTTTTCTTTAGTGCATTCAGACTTTTGTTCCTGGCAATAGTAAACAGCCACGTCGAAAAATCACTGCGGGCGGGGTCAAAAGACGCCAGTTTCTTATAAACTGTGAAGAATACATCCTGGGCGATGTCCTCACACGATTCCCTGTCATCAGTTATGCTTCTTATCATGCTGATGACCGGCTTTTCGTACCTTTCCAGCAAAAATCTGAACGATTCAATATCGCCTTCCAGTATCCGGCGTATAACCTCTGTTTCCAGTGCCATTTATATATGGTCCGACTTAGCGGCAAGTACTCCTGTCTTGTTATACAACTGACAAGGGGCAAAGTTCCACACAAATTTACCCGCACTTTTCCGGTATCGTCTGACTGGGTGTAACCGGTGCGGGCACAAGGCATAAGCGCCTGCAGGGTGCTGCATCAGCTAATATAGACATCCGGCACAAAATTTGGCAATAAGGTCGGCCTCATTGGTTTGGAGCGCGTGCCTTATATGAGCTTTCCCGTATGTTTGTCAAAAAAAGATTGGCTTCGCGAACTTGCCGCTGTTAAAATCGTATAAAAGTGGGTTGGTAATTTTAGCTGTCAAGCTGCCGGCGTTGCAGCCGATCCGGGTATCTAAAACGATTTGGGAGGTCAAAAAGATGCCGACGTGCGTTTTCAAATCAAATAAGACGGTATCAAAGTATTACGTAATCACAAGTTTACTTATATTCATGCTCCTTATTGGCCCGTTGCAGGCTGCTGCGCAAGACAAGGATACAGACAGCCTGCAAATATTGCGGCAGGTCGGTAAGGCCTTTGCCAAGATTGCAGAGCAGGCTTCGCCCGCCGTGGTCGGAATCAGGGCAAACCAGGTCGTCACGCAGGAATACTCAGTAATGCCTGAGTGGCCGTTCGGCGACCAGTTCGATGAAGACTTTTTCGAACGTTTCTTCGGGCGCGGTTTCCGTCAGCGGCGCGTGCCCCAGCGAAAATCTTACCGGCCGGTACAGGGCTCCGGCTTCATCGTCTCATCCGATGGCTATATACTCACAAATAACCACGTCGTCAAGGATGCCGAGGACATCACGGTCAAACTCGCCGACGGCCGGGAAGCTGAAGCGAAGGTAATCGGCACCGACCCCGATACCGAGGTTGCTGTTATCAGAATCGAAGAGCGCAACCTCCACGCCCTGGAGCTGGCCGACTCCGACACCCTCGAAGTCGGCGAATGGGTAATTGCAATTGGCAATCCGTTCGGCCTGAGCCACACAGTTACCGCTGGCATCGTTAGCGCCAAAGGCAGAAGCCGGATAGGCCTGGCCGAGCTTGAGGATTTTATTCAGACCGATGCCGCCATAAACCCCGGTAATTCCGGAGGGCCTCTGCTTAATCTCGATGGAAAGGTAGTCGGAATCAACACTGCAACCATCGGCCCCGGCGGGAACATCGGTATTGGTTTTGCCATCCCCATCAACATGGCCAAATTCGTTTATAACAAGCTGATTAAGGGCGAACCCATTGTGCGTGGCGTCCTTGGAGTTCTTATCGACGACGTCGACTCGGACCTAGCGGCGTCGTTGGGCCTTGAGGATACGAGAGGGGCTGTAATCACGCAGGTTCTCGACGACTCTGCGGCTGCAAAGGCCGGCCTCGAACGGTACGACGTTGTCATCGAACTTAACGGTGAGAAGGTCGAAAAGGCTAATGACCTGAAGAACCGTGTGGCGATGCTCAAGCCCGGTACAACGGTAAAAATGCTTATTATTCGCAACGGCAAAAGGAGAACAATCACTGCCGAACTCGGCGAGCGTTCCTCAGAAGGACAGACCACCACCGCCGCCGCCGACACCGTGAAGCAGTTGGGTCTTGTAGTGCAAAACCTTACGCCTGATTTGGCTGAGCGTCTTGGTTATAAGGACCAGACGGGCGTTCTTGTCGGTTCCGTTGAGCCTGCCTCCGAAGCTGCGCGCAAGGGTATCGCCGCCGGAATGCTCATTACGGAAGTGGACCGCAAGCCTGTCAAAAACACGAAAGAGTTTAACGAGGCTATGGAAAAGGCCGCCAAGGCCGGAAGAGTCCTGCTTGTAGTCAGCGATGGAACCTACAGCCAGCTCGTGGTGCTGAAAGTGCCAAAATAAAATCGCGCAAAAAATCAAACCGTTTATGACCCCGCCTTATGGGTGGGGCTCTTGTCTGCCGGCTCACAGATGCTGTGCCGGGGGTGCATCTGTTGTTTGTAGGTAGGTGTGGCATAAGAATTGCCTTTCCTGTAGGAAAAAATCTTTACCAACCTACTAGTCTGTAACTTATAAGATGCAGGCATAGTGGTTTTTTTGCCGATATGAATAAAAAAAGTCGGTAAGGAGACCACAAAATGCAAAAGAAATATGTAGTAGAATTGACAAGTGAAGAACGAATACAACTGGTTGAACTGGT
>DATKVV010000007.1:0-5842 GCA_035529895.1 Sedimentisphaerales bacterium | reverse complement strand
CAATAAGATTTCCAGAAGGGGCAGAGGATCATTCTATCCCATGTGGGAAAAGGTCTACCACCATTATCACGACCGCATGGGAATGGAAATGCCTTATACGAAGCAAGTTTTGGACAAAGTTAGACCCCAAAAGTGGTATATAAAATTCCCTGTTGGACAAAGCCTTATGTATCAAAATTTACCTGTTTACCCCAAGGGATATGTCGAAGATCTTGGAACAAACAACAAGGTAACCCAAATTGGACAAGTAAAGGTTAAATCGTCTGCTCAAACCACGGTGAATGTGTCCACATTGCAAGAATTACGCGAGGCGGTACAAAAAAGCGATCAAACTATTGTTATGAAGTCGGGCAGCTATAAGCTTACGGACCTTCCAGATGGCTCCAGAAACTTTCCTTGTTCGGGATCCAATAACATGATTGATCTGTCAGGGATCTATGTAAATGTCCCCGTAGGTACCACGAGAAGAAGCTACATCACTATTTCGGGTAATAACAATATTCTCAGAGGCGGTACCTTCGAAGATACCTACCAGAGCGGCCTTAAAGAGGTAACGGATTTCAGTAGTTACAATCAGAACCGGTCTACTTTGGCCAGGGGCCTGAGGGGTAGCGCTGTTTTGGGGGTTACCGGAGATAACAATAGGGTTGTTAGCACAAAATTAACTATAAGGGGTTCCTTTCCCTACGGGTATGGAAGTATATATGGCATTGGTAGTGATAATGTATACGGTTTAGATAAGCGCTGCGGCATAGTGATTAAAGGTCAAAGCAATACGATAGACGGCTGTGAACTTCAGCAAAGGGCTTTTGGTCATGGAATCTATATGCAAAGTCCAGCCAATAAAACGATGATAAAAAACACCCTCGTAGAGGGTCGGATGCGACCAAGCAAGGATTTATATCTGGAAACAGACCCTAAGGACTTACCAGCTAGATCTAATTATAAATTGCCTCGTAGCGGAAACAAGCCCATTCCCAAGGACGTTATGTTACCTCTTTCAGAGGATGGCATCAGGGTGTACACTCGTGGCGGGAGTGTTACAGTGGAAAATTGTATCGTAAAAAAAATGAGAGGCGGTATAAGGTTATATTTGGCCAGTAGTGCCACCGTTACCAACTCTACGGCTATTGATTGTGGTTCAACGAATTTTAATTTGCCTGGTGGAGGGAAGATTACAGGTTCAGGCGGGAATTTCGCCTACGCTCCTTTAAGTGATTTTAGATTATCGAAATCAAAACAGGATATCGAATTGACGATACTTCCATCGCCCAATGCCGTAGGGTCTCATAATGTCGCTGACATTTTAGGAAGTAATCATAACATTATTTTTCACCGGTCCGAAGGCCCCATTGACACAGACCTTCGTCCGATCGTAGTGGAGGGTGATAATTCTACCATCAGAAATGAAACAGAATACCCTATTATTCTTCAATCGTCAGCGAGTGGAAATACCGTCGTCAGTTTCGGTAAAGTCACTGATAATGGAACAAATAACAAGGTAACCCAAATTGGACAAGTAAAGGCTAAATTGTCTGCTCACGCCGCGGTGAATGTCTCCACATTATCAGAATTGGGTGAGGTAGTGCAGAAAAGTGATCAATAGATTGTTTTGAAGCCGGGCAACTATATAGTTACGGATCTTCCGAGTGGCTCCAGGAACTTTCCCTGCTCGGGATCCAACAATACAATTGATTTGTCGGGTGTGTATATCAATTTCTCTGTGGGTACTTCGGATGGGGCTCATTTCAGACAAGCTCTTGATGAAGGAACATTCTTCTCCGGCCTGATTGATGATGTCCGGATTTATAATCGGGCCGTAAGCCCATAATCACTCCCATAAAGAAACAGAATGCCCAATATCGTCGAAGAGCTTACAGCCTTAAAAAGTTGTGAACTCTTCCTTTTTTATACACGGTCATTGAATCCGATATTGATAATAAAAATAGCGTTTTCCAGCCAAAAAGCGAGCTTTAGACGGGCTGAAATTAAATAAAATAGATATGGTTTTTCCCGTCGCGAAGCCGATGGGTGAAACCATATTGGACTGAGCGTGGGTCAAAATGCAGGCATCTGGAAAGAGCTTCGGAGGGGCTTTCGGAGGTGATCAGGTTGGTTTTGGCGGCGTGAAGGTGTTGTGAAACTGAGATTATAGCCCAAAAGGCCGTACCGTCACCGTAGGCTTACGGCGATTGCCGAAAACGCGATGGTTTGACAGCGCGGGTAGCCGATATCAATCACGCCGTCTTACGTCTCTGATGGATTAAGGGGCGAGCGGAGAGGCGAATCCTCACTGCCGCCCGTTGGCCATGTAACCATGTCAGCCTTTCCGCGGCGGATCTTCTCGAACAGAAGGACGTTCGTGCCGCCGCACTTTGGACATTTCACCCTGTGATCGTGGGATTCCAGGCTGCTTTGTCCGAGCGCCTCGGCGGCAAGATCACCCACGAGGGGCACATCGTTGTCCGCGACAGGAGCAGTAGTGAGTTTAAGCAGCAGGCGGGCCTGGGCTTGCCGATCTTTTTTGCAGGGATGCCAGAGACCGTAATAGCGCACCTTGTGCAAGCCTTTCGGCAGTACATGAAAAAGGAAGCGGCGGAGGAACTGAACACCCTCTACCCGTTCAGTCTTCCACTGGCCCGTGTCATGGTCCTTGTATTGTAGCGTAACGTGGCTTTCGTCCATGGAAATCAGCCGGTGATTGGTGATAGCGATCCGAAAAACGTAACGGGCAAGGTATTGCAGGACAGCGTCCTTACCTGTTCCGTAAGGTTTGCAGTACGAGCACCACTCTCGATTCCAGACTTTAGCCGGGATCTGCTTGAAGAGGTCGGGATGTCCCTTCTGCAGCGCCTCAGCGAACCGTCTGGCAATCATGGGCGAGAGTCTTTTTACCGGTACGAGAAATTCGTTCGGAGCATCGTGCCAGGCGGTCCCGTCATCGGTCACGCCGCCGCCGGTAACCAACATATGCACATGCGGGTGATGATGCAGTCGGCCTGTCCATGTGTGCAAGACCGCCAGGATGCCCACCTCGGCGCCGACGTAGCGTTTCTCGGCGGCCAGATCACGTACTGCATCAGCAGCAGTCTTCATCAGCAGACCATAGAGCGTCTTCTGATGCCGCAGAAACAGTCTGCGCAACTCGCTGGGGACAGTAGCGACGAGGTGGAAATACCTGCAGGGCAGGATCTCGGCGGACCGGCACTTCAACCAATCCACAATCTGTCGACCGTGGCATTTAGGGCACGACCGATTGCGGCAGCCGTGGTAGCTCCAGAAGGTTTCACTACAGTCATGACAGTGGTAGCGCCCACCGCCCATGGCCTCCGTCATGCACCCGGCAATATCCTGAAGCGCCCGGTGGTGCGACGGCAGCATGAGATGACCAAACTGTTCCTTATAGGGACCGACGAAGCGGCGTACGACATCGGCAAGTTCGAGTTGTGGCTTATTCATGGCCGCCCCCTTCCGTGAACATGCCGGAGAACATGTCGTTAAGCCGGTTGCGCAGATCGTCACACATGGGCTTAGTCAAGTGAGTGTAGATCTGAGTCGAGCCGATGCTGGCGTGGCCGAGCAACATTTGTACGACACGGATGTCGACGCCGTTTTCCAGCAGATGTGTAGCAAACCCGTGACGCAGAGAATGAGGCGTAATGTTCTTGTTGATGCCGAGCGAATCGCGGGCCTCATTGAAGGCGCGGCGCAACGACTTCTCGCAGAGCGGCGATGTGCCGTTGCGGTTTGGGAAGAGCAAGTGCGGATGACGGTGGGTTGTCCAGAAGCTGCGCAAGGCCACAAGCAATGTCTGCGGCAGCGGCAGAATCCGTTCCTTGTTTCCCTTGCCAATGACGCGTACGATCATCTGTGTCGAATTAATGGATTGCACGGTCAGAGCAAGGACATCGCCGATACGCAAACCCAAAGCAAGCATGAAGGAACAGCAAAGCCGGTAGCCGGGCTTCCGGAGGGCTGCAATCAGCCTGTGCCCGTCATTCCAGGCAATGGCCACCGGCAGTCGTTTGCGGCGGGGTTGGCGGACTTTTTTACGCGTGAAGAGCGACCAGTCGACGCCGAGGGTGCGGTAGTAGAAGAATCTGAGTCCGTACCAGCTCGTCTGGAAGGTGCCTTTAGCCACCCTCTTTTCATCACGCAGCCAGAGAACGTACTGCTGAACCTGCTTCTCCGAGAGCCTGTCAGGACGAATAGTGTAGTGATCCTGCAACTTCACGACCGCGCCGATATAGAAAATATGGAACGACCGGCCCCTGGTTGTAAAGGTCGTCATAAGTCGATAAAGCTTATGCGACATGGTGGTGCGTAACCACCTATAATCGCGGGTTATTACCTCGCGGCAACAGAGCCGCATACAATCGAAAGGAGCCGATCGTGAACAACAGTATAACATACGTAGCAATGGATACACACAAAAAACAACATAGGGTTGCTATAGCGTATCCGAATGATGAAGTGATCGTCGAATTCTCAGTGAAGAATACGCCCCCAGAGATCAGAAAGATGGTCAGGAAGATCAAAAGGAATGCTCCAGGTGAAATAAGGTTCTGTTATGAAGCCGGGGTATGCGGATTCACACTACAACGAAGAATTGAGGCGTTGGGGTGCAAATGCAGCGTAATCGCTCCATCGCTGACTCCCCGCAAGCCAGGCGAGAGAAAGAAAACTGACCGTCGAGATGCCAAGAAATTACTTGGTTTGTTTATGGCGGATATGTTAACTGAGGTCTACCCACCAAACGAGCAACAGGAGGCAGCTCGTGAACTGACTCGGTGTAGAGAGGCAGCACAGGAGAATCTCAAAAGAATTCGCCATCAACTGCAGAAAATGCTTGTCCGTCATGGATATGTATTCACTGATGGCCAACACTGGACGCAAAAGCATTATCGATGGTTGGAAGCTATTCAATTTGACCAGCCATTGCTTCAGGAAGTATTTGACTGTTACTTTACAGAGATGCGGCATTGTCTGCAACGCGTCCAGACGTTAGACAAAGAGCTGGAAAAACTGGCTCAAAGTGAAGATTACAGAGAAGTGGTGGGTATTTTGTGCTGTTTCTACGGCATAAAGACGCTGACCGCAATTTCCATAATCGCTGAAGTATTTGATTTTAGTCGATTTGCGTCGGCTCGCGATTTCATGAGTTATCTCGGTTTGACACCTTCAGAATCTTCCAGCGGAGAAAAGGAACATAAGGGGCCGATCACTAAAACAGGCAACAAGAGAGTCCGACGGTTGCTGACCGAAGTCGCCTGGCATCATCGCCATGCTTATGGTGTAAGCAACGTATTGCGTAAACGAAGAGAGGGTCAGCCTCAATGGGCTATTGACATTGCAGAAAGAGCAGGGATACGACTACGCAGGCGTTATCGTAGGCTTATCCATCGGGGCAAGCTGCCTTGCAAAGCAGTGACGGCGGTGGCCAGAGAGTTAGCAGGATTCATATGGTCAGCATTGATAGAATATGAGGCGCGAAAAAAGAGGAAAGCGGCTTAACGAAAATATTTCTTTTATCACCCTTCCTCCGAAGTTGTTCTTTGATACTTGAAAATTGGAAATAAGGTTGGCACTGACAGGTGCAGGCACGATAAGAGTGATATGCGACCAAACCTTGCGATAGGCAGTTTTGCTGCTGAACTCGCGTTTATAGAAAGCATAGCTCATGACGGAGAATATCAATGTCGGCTCTGTCCATAATGGATAATCCACGTATATCAGACTGATTCATCGTCGAAGTAGCCTGCACCTGGATGTGTCATAAAAAAATGTAGAAAAAAGAAAAAATAATTTAAGTTTATCGACTTGACAACGGTCGTTCCATATC
>DATKVV010000006.1:0-3125 GCA_035529895.1 Sedimentisphaerales bacterium | reverse complement strand
AGTCAACGGATAGCTGTTGATATGCAGCGTGATGAGTATAGCGTCGGTCTGAAGAAAACCATAAGCACGTTACATTGGAGCAGAAGCGGTGAAAAACGAAAAGCAGGATAGAAGAGAACTCTGTAAAGATGCTACAGTCTCATTAAAAGTCAGAAATTGGATTGACGATGTGGGGTGGATGTGTATAGGTTATGCGAAAAGTAAGGGAGAGGTTGCAGGCATTTTGGAGATTACTTTTGGATAACGGGCTTTGAGGTGATCTGGCCGGGACGCGCAGCAGAAGCCAAAGAGAAAAGGATATCGTTGGGCCGGCAGGTCAGGCGATTGCCGAATTGCTTATGTAGTCAGAAAGAGTCAGGTTTTTGTACTTGTTGTGCGGGTGGCTGACGGCAAAGAATTTTACCTATACTTTCAGTGCTAACTTGCTTGGTTTTATGCAGGCGCAGTTCCAAATGTCCTCAAGGGCTCTCCTTCGCACGACCGCCATGCCGAGGGTTAAAAGCAAGAGCGCACTTCTAAAACGCCCGTTCTTGCTTTCTCAGTCGTTGATAGCACTCAACACAAATCAGGTGGCCTTTGAAACTACAGGACCTTTCAAGTCTGCCTATCAGCGCGTCGCAATTGGCACATTTTTCCAGTCTGCCTTGCCTTAACGGCTGAGATTCTATAGAAGTCGGTCGCGTCTCGGCTTCCGAGGTTTTTGCAGATGGTTCGGCGTGCCCAACAGGCCGGACACGCAGTCCTCTGTCTTTAGCCATTTCACTTTCTAAAAGCGTAGTAATTGGTGGAGGGCCATCGAATCCAGGGTGGTCTACCTGCACCTTTTCTGACACCGGTATACTTGCGCTCGCCGCAAGTGCTTGCTCAGGAGTGACTACCTTGGCTGTTGCTTTCTCGGCTTCAACTTCTGTCCTTCGCCGCCTCGCCTTTCTTATCACGTATGTTCCGGACCACTTATCGTGCCAACCGTAGGCTCGTTCGCTCAGGAAGGAAAGTGCCTCGAAAGGAACAAACCTCACGAGGGTTCTTAGCGCGATAGTGCTAAGTGCGGGCTTGCGTCCATCGGCCGTTATGACTTTGGTTCCCGTAACAAACTTTGCTGGTGTCCGTTGCCAACTCGACTCAAAGACGAAGTAGTAAGAAAATACAAGGGCGAGGCCCAGCAGAAATCCAAAGACAGGTCCTGCCTCCTCGATGTATTCGGGCTTAAGGAACCCATAGTGAGCAAGGGTAAATCCAAGAACGAACCCTGCCGGATACGCAAGTATTCGTAAAATGATGATATCAAGAATATCGTTAGTAAGCCTTGTAAGTTTTGACGCCACTTTTTGGCTTAGTTTCGTACCATCGGTCGGGCACAGTCTGCCTGCTGGAACAGAAAAGAATCGGTCACACGTCTTGCAGTAACCGAAATCTGCTGGTACGGCGTTGCAGTTGCTGCATCTGCCGGTTTTGCAGTTGAGATTATTTGCGTCACATTCTGTACATACAAACGGCAAGCGAAATACTTTGTCTGCCAGACCCCTCCTATGAATTTCGGCCTGAATTAGGGGTTGTAGCGAAGGCGAATAATCATCCCAGTCTTCGGTTGCTGCTTTTGTCACATCGGCGTCTGCAGCTTGCGCCCAGTCTTGTGCTGTTTGGCGAACGTCGTTCCCCATCTTTCTCCCTTTGGTTGTCAATATGGTAAGCACAAGAGCACGGTTGCAAAGACCGGCGGAATGGGGTGTGAACGGCTTGCACCTCAATCCGCTAAATACCTGCTGTGATTCTACAGTGTCGCCCTGCTGCCTGTCAAGGAAAAAAGCGGAAAATTATTGTCTTTTGGCCTACTTTGTGGTAAACTGCCGGGCTATGAATCAGGCGGTCAAAAATCGATAACTTGGTGCGGTGAAAGACAGGTTTTTTGAAAGGGAGAATTATGAAGGTAGACAAGTTTTTCACTTTCACGGTCGTAATGGTCACTCTTTTGTTGTTGTCTGCCTGTGATACCGACAAGCCCGATGAGGATAAAGCCGAGCAAGAGGCTGCTCAACTGGAGGAAACAGCTAAAACGAGGCAAGAAATAGAAGCGATGTGTGCCAAGTACAATGCGGCCAGGGATTGGGGAGAAAGTTGGAGACACACGTTAGATGACGCATCTGAGCTTATGTTTTTTCCCCTATACACAATAGAAGTTGAGGAGGCATTAGTTCGCACCGACGGACGGCCAATAGCATTGATTGCTGATGTGGTAGATGTAATGAAAGAAGAGAACGGGTATTCGGTGCAGTTTGGCGAGCTTTGGTTTAACCGCCATTCGCCAGCTAATGATATCCGATTTATTCTTGATTGTACGTCCGAACAGGTTGACTCAATAATAAGAAATCGAAAGAACTGGCTCGCACATTATGCTGTAATTGCGCGTATCTCTGACGTCAAAGAGGTCCAGTTTACGAAGAATGACGAAGGCTATTTTGGGTCAGCGATGTTTATGGCCAAGGGGCCGTGTTTAGACGTACTGTTCGTTGGTTATTATGAGCCACCGTTTATTGCAGAGGGTGAGAGAGCCGGAAAGGAATAGAAGGCAATTATGCCTATCGGGAGACTTATGAGGAGATTTTAAGCTGTGAGTTGGAAACAAAAGGTTTGCTTGTTGATAGGGGTTGCTGCAATTGCGTTTATGGGCGCTTTCCCGCCTTGGTTGTTGAGGGTCGACTGTGTGGGCGGTAAGAACCAAAGCAATGGTGGCTACCACTGGATTCTGACCCCGCCAGAGATTCCCAAGCGTTACTATAAGGATGGTATGACAGTTTGGTACAGCACGGTTGATATTTCCCGGCTGGGTATCCAGTGGGCTGTCGGTGCTGTTATAACTGGCGGACTTGTTGCTATTCTTGCGGGAAAGAGAACTGACAAGCAGAAAGATAAGCCAGGTGAATAACGCTGTCGGGTAGTGCTGGCGGCGGCTGGCGGTGAGGAGGTGGAAAGGGCTGGCGGGGATATAAATGGGCGGTTGATTATATGTGGAGGCCAGGTCCCTCCACTCGCTGCGCTCGGTCGGGATGACCCCCGCGCGTCTCTCGCGGGGGCAAGCCTGCCAAAAGGACCCGCGGGTTAAGCCCTGTGTTGCTATCTGTCGTTCG
>DATKVV010000005.1:0-152942 GCA_035529895.1 Sedimentisphaerales bacterium | reverse complement strand
GCCTTGCCTTTTTCGTAGCAGAGCCGAACAACCTCTGCCACCAGTTCCGGGTTGGTAGTAGCTCCCAGCATCGGGGGAGACGCAAAGGCGGCATTTGGCTTTATCGCAACGATTTGGCCCGGCTCGACGAATCTTTCTATGCCGCCCAGCAGTTCTATTGCTTTATCAACGGTCTTAACTCTGTCGGGACCCTTAACGATGGTCATTGTCCGGCCCGCTTTGGCAGGAACGGAGAAATCGGGCAGTGTGACAAGCTGTTGGGTGTCAGTGAGCGGCTTTGGCCCTGCAGGGTCGTAAAGGATATACGAAGCCGCACCGGCAGCGGCAATCGAGATTCCGGCCTTCGCAGCTCGCGCCAGAAACTGTCTTCGAGCAAGCTCTTTCCGGTTAAGTTCAGTCATTGCTTTTTCGCTCTGCCGGCTCACCAAGTTTTTGGGCAATGGTTTCGGCCAGCTTTTCCGCGGCCTGTTGATTGTCGGCTTCATGAACGCCGGCAACAAACGGTCCTGTTGCCAGGACGACTTCGGATGTCCCGTATAAATCAACGACTTTGGCGTTGAGCGCTTGAAGAATGTTGCTCGTTGTTGGTTTGGCCGAGCCTCCGCTTTCAAGCAGGAAATTTAAATAAGCTTCGGCAACTGTTCGGGCATTCGCGGTGTCCGGGCGTTTGCTGAAAAAAGCAGTGATTGTTTCGTTGCCGATAATGTACTGCGCGGCAAAAGTGTCAGTCAGCCCGTCGAAACCGAAGGTATCTGTCAAATACAGTTTGGCACTATCAGGGACGAGATTCTCGGGGGGAAATAAACTCAGTTCAGGTATCCGGGCATCATCATTAACGGGCAAAACCGTCCTTGCTTTTTGCCCTGCTTCCGCCATTGATGCCAAGAGTGTGTCCGATTCGACAGAGCCGACCAGCTCGATATAATACCTGCTGAGGACCAGATACAGGGCGTTGGTCGTTTTGTATCCGAATTGCATGCCCGGCAGGGCCTCTACCCCAGGTCTTTTTTGCCTGCTGTAGACAGAAAAGGCGTTTCTGATGTTTCCCATATCAAAAACATAGACTTCCATCCAAAGATTTTCGTTGTCTCTGCTGATGAAACGCTGAGTGGACAAGCTTTCGAACCCCGCATCAACGTAAAAATCAGCCTTGCCGTTTATTTTCTCGTAAAGATTCTCCGCGGTATATGTCTCGGTTTTGGAAAGTGCACCAAAGCCCGGGGGCGCCAAGGAGGCCAAGGCCCGGTCTTCGTTAAGGGCGGAGAGCGACTCTTGAGCCGACTGTTGGGCCGAGGCTGCATCTAAACCGAATCGGCTGATGTCAGAGCTGCGCTGCTTGAGGAATATTCCGAAGCCGATGAGAACAAGGATTGCCAAGAGGCAAATACTTATGGCGGATTCAAGACGTTTTGCTCGCCCGGGCGTCGCACTCATCAGCCGGCCCCAATAACGGTAATATACTTGACCCTAAAACAAGGGCGTATTATAGTCCCGGAGGGTCTTTTTGTCAATATTCTATGAGTTGTGCTCGTTGACGGCATGATAAGATTAATGCTATAATACTTTCGTGAAAGAAGAAGGAGACAGAAATGGCTGAATATACATTATATGTGGCGTTTTGGACGCCTGGACCTCTTGAGATTGTTGTTATTCTTGTTGTTGCCCTGCTGATATTCGGCAGGCGTCTGCCTGAGATCGCCCGCAACATAGGCAAGAGCCTTACCGAATTCAAAAAGGGTATCCATGAGGCCGAGGAGACCAAGGACGAGCTTGTGCGTGACGTTAAGAAGGCCGGGGATGATATAGCGCGCGAGGCCAAAGACGCCGCCGGTCTTGATGAGATCGACAACAAGGACTAATCGAGTATCAGGTTAGCGGCTCGTTCCGACTCGAGCGTACGGATTGAAATGGGCAAAACCAACCAGAAAGAGGAACTCTTTGATTCCACGATGAGTCTGGGGGACCACCTCGAAGAGTTGCGCATGCGGATTCTCCTCGCCCTTGCGGGGCTGGCGGTCGGGGTTGTTGTCAGTTTGTTCTTCGGAAAGTGGATCATAGCTTTTATCCAGGGGCCGTACGTTGACGCGCTGGGTAAAGAGGCCCACCTTCAGACCTTGGCCCCAACTCAGGGGTTTGTCAGTTACGTCAAAATTGCCACCATATCGGGGCTTATTCTGACGTCACCCTGGGTCTTCTACCATCTGTGGATGTTCGTGGCGGCAGGTCTATATGCGCATGAGAGGAGGTACGTTCGTGTATCTGTTCCGTTTTCGGCGGCCTTGTTCGTTGCCGGTGCGCTGTTTTTCATATTCTTTATTGCAGGACTTAGCCTTCGGTTCCTGGTAGCAGTGGATAGGTGGCTCGGGCTGCAACCGAACTGGACCTTCCCCATGTACGTCTCGTTTATTACCAGTCTGATGCTCGTGTTTGGAATAGCGTTTCAGACGCCACTGGCCATATTTCTGTTAACCAAGACAGGCCTGGTCTCAATTGAGGCCCTTAAGCGTTCGCGAAAATATGTTGTACTGGTAATTGTCATAGTGGCGGCCATGGCCACGCCGCCGGATGTGTATTCGCAGATAGCATTGGCCATCCCGCTCTATCTGTTGTACGAGCTGGGGATCTTGCTGAGTTATCTTGCCGGCCGAAAAAAGTTGCGCCAATCGTCGGTTGTCGATAGCTAATGGCGGCGGCGCAAGCCGCACGACAAGACCTGGCGCCGGTCGGGAGCAGAGACCAAAGACTGAAAGTGGGGGATTATAAAGGTATGAATGGCAAAAAGAGCAAGTCCGACCTTCGGCGGGATATTCATAAGTTTGTCAGACGAGGTTTTTCGCCTAAATTCGGCCTGCTTCAAGAGGGTTTCAGGAAGGATGCGCGCTGGCAGCGACTTCGGGAGATCGGCAGTGAATTGTGGCTGGATACGGGAAGCATCGAAGATTCGCAGCAGCTCTGGACGCAGGAATTTTCAGCCCTGACGACAAACAATACTTTGCTCAACAGGGAGGTCCAGACGGGTCGGTACGATTCGCTGGTCTGTGAGGCGGCTCAGATGCTCTCGGCATACCCGCACCTTACCGAACACCAGCGTATGCTCGAAATTGCTTTTATTCTCAATGCGTGGCACGGGCTGAGGCTTGTGGAGACATTCGACGCGTATGTTTCTGTGGAGGAGCATACGGCGCTCGCCTACGACGTTGAGCAGGCGGTTGATTATGCCCGGCGTTATTACGCAGTTTGTCCGGAGCGATTTATCATAAAGATACCGTTTACGCCCGCGGGACTTTTGGCGACACGTCGGGTCTCAGCCATTGGAATTCCGGTGAACCATACGCTTGGGTTTTCGGCTCGGCAGAATTACGTGATTGCAAGGCTATGCCAGCCGGCTTATGTTAACGTGTTCCTGGGCCGGCTGAACAGTTTTGTGGCGGACAACGGGCTTGGCGACGGCAGCTACGTGGGAGAAAAGGCCGCGCTGGCCTCGCAGGCGGCCGTTCGAAAACTGCGTCAGATGAGGCTGACGCTTACCCGGCAGATAGGAGCAAGCTTTCGCACGGGAGGGCAGGTTCGAGACCTGGCGGGCATTGATGTGATGACAATGCCGCCAAAGGTTGCAGGGGAATTCCTTTCTATGGCGATTCCACCGCACCTGATACTCGACAAGAGTGCTATGGACTACAGGCCGGGTGTGAATGAGAACGTGGACCGTGATGCAACAAGACTTGGTACGCTTTGGGATATTGAACAGGAGCTTATTACCTGTGTTGACGCTTTGGAGAAAGAGAACATAGATAGTTTTACGCCGGATGATTTGATTGATTTCTTTGCGGACCATAATTGCCAGGACGTTCTTGTTCGCTGGAGCAGTTCTCAGATTGAAACCAGCACAAGTGAAGGTAAGATTCCGAAACTGGAGCACTGGCGTGAGGCTCTTGCGGACAAATCGATAGGACTGGACAGCCTGATGAATCTGGCCGGTTTGAGGAGTTTCGCGACGGACCAGAAGGGGATGGATGACCGTGTCCGGCAGGTTCTGGCCAGAGGAAAGCAGAAGTGAAACAGCATACTTTTCACTTTTAGCTCGTATGGGCTTTGGCGGATGTATGTTAACATTAATCAATACAAATACGATGACCCCTCCCATAGGGCCGCTTGGTCTGGACTATATTGCGGGGGCGGCAGGAGCTGCCGGAATCAAAGTGGACGTGGTCGATTTATGCCTGGCCGATGACCCTGCGGCGATTCTGAAAGACTATTTTTCCGCAAACGACCCGTGGTTGGTGGGGCTTTCGTTTCGCAACGTGGACGATTGCTTTTGGCCGAAGGCTGACTGGTTCCTGCCGAAGCTGGCCGAGACCGTAAGTGCGTTGCGAAGCGTGACCGATGCCCCAATAGTAACTGGTGGTGTGGGGTTTTCGATTTTTGCCGAGCGAATTGTGGAATACGTGGGGGTTGACTTTGGGATTCGTGGCGACGGCGAGCAGGCCATAGTGTCGCTTCTGAATGAGGTGAGAGGGTCGAGAAGTTTTGAGCGTGTCGGAGGTTTAATCTGGCGTCGGGACGGTGAGATTTGCAGTAATCGGCCTGCGTGGCCTTCGCCGCTGTCACTGCCGACACGTCGTGATTCAATTGATAATGTCAGTTACTTCAGGGCAGGGGGGCAGGGCGGTCTCGAGACCAAGCGCGGCTGCAACCGGCAGTGCGTTTACTGCGCCGACCCTCTGTCCAAAGGTACGACAATCAGGGCGCGGGAACCGTCGGAGGTTGCCGACGAGGCGGAGGCGCTTCTGGCCCAGGGGATAGACGTGCTGCATTTGTGCGATTCCGAGTTTAACGTTCCTCGAAGTCATGCGCTTGCAGTCTGTGAGGAGTTTAACCGACGCTCGCTCGGCAAACGCCTGCGCTGGTATACGTATATGGCGGTCGTGCCTTTTGATGGCGAGCTCGCGGCGGCGATGAGCAAGGCAGGCTGTGTCGGCATAGATTTTACGGGCGACTCCGCGTGCCCCCTGATGCTGAAGACTTACCGCCAAACCCATATCAAAGAAGACCTTGCCTCGGCTGTGCGTTTGTGCCGGGCTAACGGCATAAGGGTTATGATAGATTTGCTGTTTGGCGGACCCGGCGAGACACCTGAGACCGTTGCAGAAACAATCGAGTTTATAAAGCAAATTGACCCGGATTGTGCCGGTGCGCCGCTTGGCGTCAGGGTTTATCCGGGTACCGAAATGGCGCGAATAGTAACTGCCGAAGGTGTGTCAGAGGAAAACCCCAATATTCGTCGGAAGTACGCGGGGCCTGTGGATTTCCTGAGACCAACTTTCTATATATCGCGGACTCTGGGGCGGAACCCGGCTCGGGTGATAAAGGACTTGATTGCCGGCGATAAGCGGTTCTTTGAGCCGATGGAAGAAGACCCGGAAAGTCCTGAAGGCGCCGTATCCACCGACCACAATTACAACGAGAATGTTGCTTTGACGCAGGCAATCGGACAAGGCGCCCGAGGGGCGTACTGGAATATACTCCGCAAGCTGCGCGATAAATAGTCTGACCCCAGCCATCGTTAGCCACGTAGTATTAATAAGAGCAGACCGCAATTGTAATGCAGGAAGAAAAATGACGGCGCTGCGCGAGTTTATTGGAACGTTTTTGGTATCGGTCTGGTGCGCTGAGGCTATTCGCGGCCTGAGCGGGAGCGGCCAAGGGGGTAAGACTGTGGAAAAGCAAAGCACGTCCGTAAGGTACAGCAACAGGCTTATTAATGAAACGAGTCCCTATCTTCTGCAGCATGCTCACAATCCTGTTGACTGGTACCCATGGGGTGATGCTGCGTTTGAGCGGGCCAGGAAAGAGGATAAACCAATCTTCCTTTCAATAGGTTATTCGACGTGTCATTGGTGTCACGTTATGGAGCGGGAGAGCTTCGCCGATGAGCAAATAGCAAAGGTAATGAACGAGCATTTTGTGAGCATCAAGGTTGACCGGGAGCAGAGGCCCGATGTTGATGCTGTCTATATGAATGCCGTTCAAATGATGACCGGCAGCGGGGGGTGGCCTTTATCGGTGTTTTTGACTCCGGAAGGTAAACCTTTCTATGGCGGGACATATTTTCCGCCGAACGATGCTTACGGCCGGCCAAGTTTTGAGAAGATGCTTTTAGCTGTTGCCCGGGCGTGGAAGGACAGGCGGGCCGAATTGGTTGAGTCGGCAGGTAAAATCAGTGGGGTGTTGGCGGGGTTGAGCGGGCAGGCCCGGCAGGAAACTCTTTCGGGCGACAGCTTGACAAACGCTTATTCGTACTTCGAGTCCGTTTTTGACAGCGCGTATGGCGGGTTTGGGGGGGCGCCGAAGTTTCCGCAGCCGAGCAATCTTTCAATGTTACTCGGTTACTGGCAAAGGACGGATGAGCCGAAGGCACTGGTTATGGTGGAAACGACGCTCGATGCGATGGCGAAAGGCGGGATTTATGACCATATCGGCGGCGGTTTTCACCGCTATTCGACGGATGCAAAGTGGCTTGTTCCACACTTCGAGAAGATGCTCTATGACCAGGCGCTTTTGAGCAGAGTCTACATTCAGGCATATCAGGCAACGGGTAAAGAAGACTATGCCCGGGTTGCCCGCGAGGTTTTTGAATATGTGCGGCGTGATATGACCGCTGGCGAAGGTGGGTTTTATAGCGCAGAAGACGCGGACAGTGAAGGGAAGGAGGGGTTGTTTTACATTTGGGAGCCGAACCAGATAGAGAATGTTCTGGGGCGGGAAAAGGGCAGTATTTTCAGCGCTTATTACGGTGTAAACGAGAAGGGCAACTTTGAGGATAACAGTAGCATTCTGAATGTCACCGCCTCTGCGGGTGAATTGGCAAGACGGCTTAAGAAAGAGGGACGCGAGATAGAGGGCATCGTTGCCGAAGGTCGGTCAAGGCTTTTGGAGCATCGTGGCAAGAGGATTCGGCCGCATCGGGATGATAAGGTTATTGCCGGCTGGAATGGTTTGATGGTTTCGTCTCTGGCCTATGGAGGGGCGGTGCTGGAAGAGAGAAAGTATGTCATCGCTGCAGAGAGAGCTGTGGAGTTTGTATTGAATAGGCTGCGACGTGATGGCCGACTGATGCGTTACTATCGGGGCGGAAAAGCGGTCGGTCCAGCTTTTCTCGATGATTATGCTTTTATGATAATGGGGCTGTTGGATTTGTATGAGGCGACGTTCGATGTCAAATGGCTTTTGGAAGCGAGAAATCTGGCTGAGCGGATGGTGGAACAATTCGGCGACGAGAGCGGCGGCGGTTTTTTCCTGGCCGGCAAGGATGGTAAGCAGTTGTTCGCGCGCGAAAAACCCGGCTACGATGGTGCGGTTCCCAGCGGAAATTCGATTGCGGCCCTGGTTTTATTGAGGCTCGGACGATTCACAGCGCAGGAGCAATTTACCGAGCGAGGCAAGCAGGTGTTGGAAGCGTTCTCGGCGCAATTATCAAAGTCGCCCGCTTCGTCGAGTGCGATGCTGACGGCGCTTGATTTCCGGCTTGGTCCAACGCAAGAGATTGTTATTGCCGGGGATTCGGAGCAGGCCGGGACAAAAGAGATGCTGAAGCTGGTTCGCAGCAAGTTTCTTCCGAACGCAGTTATTCTGTTTCACGGCGCAGGCGAGTCAGGTAGCGCCATCGAGCGGATAAATCCGTTTCTGAAGGGACAGGCTGTAACAGGCGGCAGGGCGACGGCGTATGTTTGTGAGAATTACGTTTGCAGGAAGCCGGTCAGCAGTGTTAGCCAACTGAAAACCCTGCTTGATTCAATTGTTAAAGACGGCGGAAGCGGAAGTCAACCGGCATCTGCCCGTAAGTGAGCGGCCTAATTGAGGACAACTTCATCCTGGTAGGCCGGGACGGATACGTCCCAGTTAGTTTTTTCGCGGACGTAGTCGGCGAAACTTGTCGCGCTTTCGGGCTCGCCATGTACGACGAAGAGCTTTTTTGGGGGCTTTTTGAGTTTGGTTAACCAGTTGAAAAGCTCATCCCTGTCGGCGTGCGAGGAGAAACCGTGGATTCGCACTATGTTTGCTTTGACCGGATATTCCTGGCCGAGGATTCTGACTTGCTCCTGGCCGTCAACGATTTGTCTGCCCAAGGTGCCGACAGCCTGATACCCTACGAACATTATCGTGCTTTCCGGGCGCGCAATGTTGTTGACCAGATGATGTTTCACTCGGCCCCCCGTGCACATCCCGGAGCCGGCTATGACCATGATGGTCCCTCTTATACTGTTTATGGCCTTTGATTCTTTGGTTGTTTCGACGACTTTCAGGCCCGGAAAGTTGAAAGGCGACTCGTTCTGCCGGATGAACTCGGCCATATCATCGTTGAACAGCTCGGGATGCTGCTGGAAGACTTTGGTGACCTTTGAGGCCATGGGGCTGTCCAGAAAGACCATTATGTGCGGTATGGCATCTTCGAGGAGCAGCTCATTTATGTAATACAGAACTTCCTGTGAGCGTTCGAGAGCGAAACTGGGGACGATGATATTGCCGCCGGCTTTTTTTGTCGAGTTTATTACGTTGCCGATTGCTTTTTTGACATCTTCGACTTGCTCGTGTACCCTGTCCCCATACGTGGACTCTATCAGAACGTAGTCGGCCTCATCGAAGACAGTGGGGTCGCACACGATGGGTCTGTTCGGTCTGCCCATATCACCGGAGAATATGATAATTCTCTCCTGGCCGTCCTGACGTACCTTGGCCCTTATGACGGAAGAGCCGAGGACGTGGCCGGCGTCATAAAAGGTGGCCTCCACGCCGTTTCCCAGTTGTGTTGCTTCTCTGTATTCAACAGATGAAAAAAGGGGGAAACAGGCCTCGGCATCGGCGGTGCTATAGAGCGGAATTTCCGGGAACGGGCTCTTTCGGCCCTCCCGCTCGTGTCTTTTGCGCTTATGTTCGGCGTCCTCTTCCTGCAAGTGGGCCGAGTCCAGCAATATAATCTTCGCAATTTCTGCAGTAGCGGCGGTACAGTATATTTTCCCTTTGAATCCCTCCCGAGCCAGCTTGGGCAGTAAGCCGCAATGGTCCAAATGTGCGTGTGTTAACAGAACGGCGTCGATACTATCGGGCGGTACAAGAAAAGGGTCCCAGTTTCTTTCTCTGAACTGCCGCTCCTGGTAGAGTCCGCAATCTACGAGAATGCGTGCACCGTTTGCCTCCAGAAGGTGCCGCGAGCCCGTAACGTTCTGGGCGGCTCCAAGAAACTTTAGTTTTATTTGCATATCTTATCCGACCGTATAATCGTCGATGGTTTTGAAATAGGATAAGGCTTTTAGGGGAAATGTCAAACGATATAACGGTACCGGGCGCCCTCCAACGGTCGGATGGGGGAGGCAGATATAATGTCGCAAGCACGAATTTTTGGTAAAAAGGAAAAAAATTTAGGACTTCTTGAACTTGCCGGCTTACAGCGCATCTTTATATGTTGAGGATAACCTATGGGCCTAAGGGACCGATTGATAGAGCAGGTGCTGGTGCTTCGCTGTCAAATCGGCGACAGGAGCGCTTTTGCCGAACTCATCGAGCGATATCAGGGGCCGCTGCGCTACTTCGTGGCTCGATTGTTAGAGGATCCGGGGATGGCCGAGGACATATTGCAGGATACGTGGCTTACCGTTATCAGAAAGATACACACTCTCAGGCAGTTCGATACATTTTCGGCGTGGCTTTATCGTGTCGCTCGCAACAATGTGTATAAGGAACTCAGGAAGAAGAAGCATTTGTGTCTGCTTGCAGAGGATGTGGCAGTGCCAGAAGATAATGAGGAACCCATTTTTTCTGCTGAAGATGCGACCAAGGTTCACAAATGTCTTGAGAGATTGAGGCTGGAACATAAAGAGGTTCTTCTGTTGCGGTTTTTGGAGCAAATGTCGTATGAGCAAATATCACAGGTAATCGGTTGTAAAGTCGGTACGGTGAGGTCGCGCATACATTATGCGAAGCGCGCTCTTAAGCGAGAAATGGAGAATTGAACAATGGCAAAAGAAAGTGACATAAAGAAAGGGCTCCTCGGACAAATGGGTAGTGCCTCTGAAGGCAAACGTCAGAAGGATGCGGAACTGGCTCAGAAGATTATTGAAAAAGAGAAAGCCCGCCTGCGACGTACGAAATGGGAGGTCATAATTGCCTGGGTGCTGGTAGTGATATGCTTTGTGATCGGAGCAGTTGTGGAGCGTCTCAGAATGGACCAGTACTTCAATGAGGTCGAGCTTATTTGGTCGCACTGTTTGCCGGTGATATTGCGTGCACTGTTACTAATCGCGGTGATTTTCACTGTTTTGCTCTACACGAGGTCGAGAACCTCTACTATCAGGCAGATTCAGGCGCGTTTGGCCAATATCGAGGCGCTTATAAAGAGAATGGCTAACGACCACTGAGCCGGAGTTGTAGTTTAAGCCACAACACAGCGCCAGCAAATTTTCCGTGTGCGACTTTCGTCGTTGTGATTGGACCTGCGGGATCGGTTTGCAGAGTGAACGCAAAACGTTTCTGAGTTTATTCACCGATGTGGCGGACGACGCCGTATTTGCGAAAAGCAGTAAGGTTCACCGTCCTTGCGAAGGAGTTAGGTTGCCCGAGCATAGCAGAGCTGCAGGCACGGTAACAATATCAGAAAGCCGGCCGGTAAAGACTTTATTTGGGTGCCTTTTCTCTGTACAATAAGGCCGCCCATGGTTGATAGTGATCTTGTGTCTTTATGGGAGATCAGATGGCTTTTTCGTGCGCAGCACTCACGAAGACAGGGGAAATAAAATGTCAAAGACTTCACATATGATTTTCAAGCGGTACGGTCGTTCATTTCACCTTAAGGTAGAAACCGCCGAGGACCTTGAGAACGTCGTCAGGCTTGATGAGGCCCATTGGGTGGCGACAGGTTCGCCGGTCGACAGTATGAGCTGCGACAAGACTTTTCTGTGTCTGCTTGATACTGACAACAGCGGGCGAATTATGTGTCACGAGGTCATGGATGCTATTAACTGGCTCCTGGGTGTGCTCTGCGACCACACGGGCATAAGTTTGCACAGTACAGTGCTGCGTCTGGAGGACGTCGAGCCGGACACAGCCGAAGGCAAAAAAGTGCTGGATGCAGCCAGGAAGGCTTTGAGGAAACTGGGCGAGAGGGAGGCGGCGGAAGTCAGCTTGGAGCAGATTCGCAAGATCAAGGCCCAACTGGAGGCTACGCCGGTCAGTGAGGCCGGGGTGGTTCTGCCCGAGGCGGCAACGGATGCCGAGGTGCGGCAGTTCATCGCTGATATTATCGAAACCGTTGGCGGCACGGCCCATCCGAGTGGAACCCAAGGCATAGGTTCTGCCCAGTTAACGAGCTTTGTTGAACAGGCCAGTGCTTATCTGAATTGGCATGAGCAGGGACAGATTCCGACCGGACAGGAGAGAACGGCTATTATGCCTCTCGGTGTCGAGACCTCAGATGCGTTTGCGAGTTTTGCCGCGATTAGGGATAAGATTGATCAGTACTTTGCCCAGTGTGTGGCCTTGGCGCTGGACGAGCGGTTCAGCCAACGGATGGGCTGGACGGAGTCCGAAATGGAGGAGCTGGATTTCGATGACCCCGCGGTAATTGAGGAAGTGTTGAGAAAGGCGCCTCTGGCTAAGGCCAGACCTTTTCAATCGCTTGATTTTAGCGACAAGATTAATCCCTACTACGCTGCGGCTCTTGAGGGTTTCCGCGAAAAAGTTATCAGGCCGCTTGTTGGTGAGAGCGGCACGACGCTGTCGGTGGAACAGTGGCAGGAGATCAAGGCGTTTTTCGCTGCTCACCAGGAGTGGCTGGGGAGCAAAGCCGGCGCAGCAGTGGAGCCGCTGGGGATAGAAAAACTGCGGGATTATTTGGACGAGCGGTTCGCAAATGCTGTGCGGACGCTTATTTCCAACAGCGCGCGCACCGCTCTTGCACTTGACAAAATCCGCTTGCTCGAAAAACTCATCTTGTATCAGGCTTACATGATAGACTTTGTAAATAATTTTGTCAGCTTTCCCGACCTTTACAGCACAGCCAGTCGAGCCATGTTCGAGATGGGCAGTCTGGTAATGGACGGGCGGCGGTTCAATCTTTCCGTGCGGACGGGCAGCCGCAGTGAGCACAAATCAGTGGCCGGCAATTCGTACATGTATGTACTTTATGTGGAAATAGCGTCTCGGGAAGGCGACAAAATGGAAGTGGTTGTCCCCGTGACTTCGGGTGGCAAGGGAAATCTGTGCATAGGCAAGCGAGGAGTTTTCTATGACATAGCCGGCAGGGAGTATGAGGCAAGGGTAGTTGACATTATTGAGAATCCGATTAGCTTCAGGGAAGCTCTGCTTTCGCCTTTCCAGCGACTTGGGCGGTTGGTGGTCGGCAAGATTGAGTCGATCACGACAACGGCGGAAAAGAAACTCGATTCGGCGGCGTCTTCCGCCGTGGATCAGGCCGGTGCACAGGTGGCGGCCTCGTCGTCCCAAACTCAGCAAGCGGGTGTATCGCGAGCCGGACTGCTGATGGGGGCGGGAGTCACGGTTGCCGCTTTGGGCTCGTCTCTGGCATATATTACGAAGACTCTGACCGCTATTCATCCGTGGCGGATACTGGCGGGGGTCATCGGAGCGGTTTTTGCCGTGATGGTACCAATATCTGTTGTGGCTTTTGTGAAGCTGCGCAGGCGGGACTTGAGCGCGATACTCGAAGGCTCCGGCTGGGGGATAAATGCGAGGATGCGGTTGACGCGTCAACAGAGCCGATTCTTCACGGAAAGGCCCGAGTATCCCGAAGGTGCCAAGGGTGTTCATTATTTTCCGTGGCGGCTGCTGTTGACTTTGATTTTACTTCTGGCCGTCTTTATTGCTGGCTTATATTTACTGCAACGACGACCGATGATTTCGCAAGCACCTGAAACCGGCCCTCAGTCGAACAGTCAGCCCTTACAAATGCCGCAAACGCCACCGTAGACGAATTGACGAGACCTGGGGCGTGCGGTTTTAGGGTCGGTACGTACCATTCAGGTCATATGCTATGTACTCCACCAGCGCCTCCACACCGTGGCCGGCGCCGAATTGTATGTAAGGGTCGCGGGGCGTTCGGTATTCGTAACGCTTGATGCCGATTAGGTTGTCGTCTCGATATATTTGAACAACACGGTCTTCGCGCACCGCAAGACGATAAGTGTGCATCGCATTCGCATTATCCAGTCCCTCGGCGACAGCGGTGAACTGCTCGAAGTCCAGAAAGACCGAGCCCAAGACCAGACCCTCATACCAGTAGACACCTGTATCTGTAATGGTTATTGCGTATCGACTGCCTGCGCCGTCATAGAGTTCGAAATCAACGCCTCGGCGCCCCGGCGATGTCCTGAGCACCTGTGTCCTTATTTCCGCCGTGAAGCCTTTCTTTTGATCGACCGGGCCGAATACGTCTTTCTTTTCGCTTCTTAACCAGAACTGCTGATTTTCGCCGGTACGTATTTTCAAGGCCCCTTCACCCACAAAACTAATCGTGTCTTTTTCACTGCCGCTGCCCACGAATTGCCATTCCCAATCATCCTGGGTGGGCAGTCCCTCAGGCGTGAAAACATTGGGCAAACCGCCTTTGGCGGGCAACTGTCGCGCGGTTATCGGGGGCGCAGGCGAAGCCGTCGGCGGTCGCGTCGTCAGCCACTTCAGGTTGAAGGCATAGTGGTTGCGGCTGCTGAGCAGGTGGATGATATTGTCACGGCTCCGGCACACGGTCAGATACCCGACAAATTCAGAGTAATGTGCGTCCATGGTGACAGGGTGGCCGTCCATTGTCTCGATGTCACGCCCTGGTCCGTCATCCGAGACAAGACGCCTGTACGGCCATGTTTTCCCTTCGTCGGTTGAAACGGCGGCAAACAGCCCGGATATTGGGCGCCGACCTCCGGATGCGTCCGTAATCATCATGTTTTTGCAGAAGGAGGCAAAAAACAGCGGACCGTCCTTGAGCCTCAACAGGGCTACCCTCTGGCCCAGGTTCAAAGGTTGAAACTCGCCGGCAAAATACTCCCATGACTTGCCCATATCCTTTGAGATGCTCACAGGCATTTTGCCGTCGATCTCACCCCTCCTGCCGAAGGCCAGGAGACGCCCATCGGTAAGCTGGGCGACCCCGGCGTGGATACCCCGGATGTTGCCGCCGGGGTCGGTCCAGGTCCGGCCTTCGTCGCCGCTGAGGGCTATGATTGACCCGCCGCGGCCGTCACTGGGCAACAATATCTGGCCGCCGGCGGTCCTGAAGACGGACTCCACCACGCCGCGCGACGGACTATGGTCCGGAAAGATGAGGCGGGGCTTCGACCAGGTTGCGCCGCTGTCTCCTGATTTGCGCAGCAGCATTGCCAGGCTTGCATGTGCATAGGTTGCACCAAGGCCATTGAAATGGTAGATGGTGCCCTTGCCATCGTTCCAGAAGGCGGTGGTGTGGTCGTTCCGGTCGGGTCCGTCCCAGAAGACCGAGGCCGGCTCCCATTCTTGCCGGCCATAACGCAGCCGGCTGGCGGCGATTGCGAGCTCCCGGCCTTTTTCCTCCATGCAACTGAACCATGCGGCCAGCAGGTCGCCGTTGGGGCACTCGGTAACGGCGATAAAGTGGTTATGATAGCCAAAGAGCGGTCCTTCTGCGTCTTTGGGAATTTTGACGAACGGACGCGGACCTTTGAAATATGGTTTGTCGGGGTCGGGACCTTTGGTGATATCGAGAGGGATGTTCTGCTTTACGTAACGCTGGTGGCTTTCGGTTATGGCGGGCAGGGGGGAGGTTTGTGGCATTTTGCCGAGCACCACGCGGAAGCCGATTGACCACTGTCTGTCCTGGGGCAGTGAGCCACTGCGGTTTGCCGAGCGGAGGTAGTAAGGCTCGGCGGAATGGCTTCCGCCCCGTGTGATTTTGAAGTCGCCGTCCGCCCGGCCGACAGGATCCCATTGAGGGACCGGCTCGTATGGACCGTACCAGTCATGACACCACTGTTCGACATTGCCGTGCGTGTCATACAGTCCCCACGGATTCGGGGATGTTTGGCCGACGGTCAGAGGTGTTTTTGAACTCTTGATAAATTCCTTCGGCAGCGTGTCGCCGGTATAGAATGGAGTGCTGGTTCCGGCGCGGCAGGCGTATTCCCATTCGGCCTCGGTGGGCAGCCGGTAGTGCAGGCCCTCTTTTTGCGAGAGCCAGTCACAAAAGCGAACCGCATCGTGCCAACTGACAAAAATAACCGCCTCGTCATCGGCGTTGGAATAACCGTTTCTTCCGCGCCATTGTTTGTGAGCGGGGTCAAGCTGCTCATATTGTGCGTTAGTCACCGGGTACACGCCCAGATAGAAGGGTTTTGTTATTTGGACCTGGTGCGTCGGATGCTCATCAAAATCGCCGGTGGAAAAGTGCGATGGTCTGGTTATGAGCTGTCCGGGCAGCGGCACGTCGCCAAAGCCCATCATGAAATGTCCCGGCTCAATGCGAGCGAGTTTCATTCCGATAGAATTGGTGTAAGTCCGCTCCGTGGGCATCCGCGACTGACCTTGCGATAAGGCGTTGCTACGGCCAAAGAAAACAATTGCCGCAACCAGAAGCCAATGTGTGCGTGGTGCTGCGGCTTTGCGAAGCTGGTCTTGCTTCATTTTTTTCCCTTTCTCATCTTGATAGTTGGGTGCTTGTCGCAATTTATGGTTCCAGAGGCGTTATCTCGAAGTGGTCTATATCCATACTGCCGTTGCTCATCATGAAAAACGCGCTATAGGATTCGCTGGTCGGGGTTTGGTAGTATATGCCGGCCTTACTCTCAGGAATTTCCGTGTTGGGTTCGTCGCCGTTCAAGCCGTAGAAGACCCTCCATTGGAGGGTCTTTTCGTTCCAGATGAATCTCAGTTTGACAGCGGTTGCCGGCCTGGATAGAGGGACACCCTTGAAGAGGTTGCCGCTTATGGAATCTTCTCTTATCCAGACGAACATGGTGGGGTTGTGCTTGTTGAACGCGTCCTTAAAGCCCAGCGTGAGTCCGTCTGAGATGTTCGGACCGGGCGGATTGTAATGGATATTCCTGACGGAAAACACAGCCTCGAAGGAGCCTTTGCCGACGATCCGGTTAAGACCCTCATAATGAACATGGGCGTTAACGGTGAATTGGCCTTTGCCGTTGAAGCCACCGGTGAAGCCCTTGTATTCGAACCAGCCTTCGTTGTCGAAGTCATGCGGGCCGGTGAAGGTCTCGACGACACGGTTGACCCTGACGGGCGGCGCCGGCGGAGGCGGGGGCGCGGTCTTTATCCATTTGAGGTTGAAGGCATAGTGGTTGCGGCTGCTTATCAGGTGAATCAGGCCATCGGTGCTTTGGCACACCGCAAGATAGCCGCGATACTCCGCGCTGCGGGCGCTGAGCACGACAGCCCCGCCATCGGTGCACTCAATCGCTTGGCCCGGCCCGTCATCCGAGACAAGTCGCTTGTATGGCCACGTCTTGCCCTCATCTTCTGAAATGGCCGCGAAAAGCCCCCGAACATTTCTATTTTTGCCGGTCGAGTCGGTGATTTCCATGCCATCTCCGAGATTGGCGAACGAAGCGAAAAACAACGGGCCTTCTTTTAGCCGGAGCAGCACAAGTCGCTGCCCGCCGCCTATCGGTTGAAACTCACTTGACTCGTAAGTAAACGTCTTTCCGCCGTCTCGGGAGATACTGATTGGCATTGTTTTTCTGTCGCCGTTGCTTCTGCTTAAAGCGAAAATGCTGCCGTCCTTCAACTGCGTTACCCCCGCATGAATACCGACTATGTCACCGCCCGGATTGGTCCAGGCGAGGCCTTCATCCCGGCTCATCCAGAGGGTGCGTCGGCCGTCGACAGTAAGCACGATTGTGCCATCGTGCATACGGAAGACCGGCTCGCTGAGTTGATGTCCGCCGGCGAAGTCGGGCACAATCGCTCTCGGCGCGGACCAGGTAGCGCCGCTGTCTTCGGAGGTTCGCATAACCATTACCATTCTTCCGCGGCCCCCGTCGGCACCCACGCCTGTAAAGTGGTATATGGCGTTTCCATCGAACCACATCGCCGGTGCGTGGTCGTTGCGGTCGGGAGCATCCCAGAATGGCGAGGCGGGCTCCCATTCGACCTGGCCCCATCGCAGTCTGCTGGCCGCCTGAGCCAGCTCGCGTGCTCCCTCGTCAACGCAGGTGTACCAGCAGGTCAACAGGTCCCCATTGGGACACTCAACTATGGCGGGGTCGTGATTGTGTGCTGCGAACAGGGGGCCGATGGCATCGGTTGGAATCTTGACATATTTGTACGGACCGCGGAAGTAGGGCTTGTCGGGGTCGGGGCCTTTAGTGACGTGGGCGGGATTTCGCTGAATTACGTTTTGCCGGTAGAGGGGCGGCTTTGGCATCGGCAGTGGTTTGGTGTCAGGCAGTTCTCCCAACACGACGCGGAAACCCATCAGCCAGTTTTTGCACTCAGGTAACTGGCCCATTCGGTTTGCCGAGCGCAGATAGTAGTCGGGTGTGCTGTGGCTGCCGCCGCGAAGGACCTTGAAATTGCCGCCGCTGTACCCGACGGGATTGGTTTGAGGTTTGAGCGGGTAGGGGCCGTACCAATCCTGGCACCATTCCTCGACGTTGCCGTGCATATCATAGAGGCCCCAGAAATTGGGCGGGGTCTTGCCCACATGAAGGGAAGTTTTGCCGCGGCCTTTGCTGAATTGCTCGGGAAGAATATCGCCGGCATAGTAATTAGTGGCGGTCCCCGCTCGGCAGGCGTATTCCCACTCGGCCTCGGTGGGGAGGCGGTAGGGCAGGCCTTCTTTATCGGAGAGCCATTTACAGAAAGCCTGGGCTTCGTACCAGTTGACATTGATTACGGCTTCGTCGTCGGCTTCGGAAAAGCCGTTTTTGCCTCGCAGCCGCTTGTGCTCTGGGTCGAACAATTCATATTGAAAGTTTGTCACTTCGAAGACGCCCATATAAAAGGGGTTGGTAATGGTAACGGTGTGAACCGGCTTTTCGTCGTAGTCGCCTTCGGTGAGGCAGTCGACCTTTCCCCGGCCGCGAAACATGGGCAATATCTGGGAGGGCAGCGGTGTCTTCGGTTGGCCCATCTGGAAACGCCCGCGCTCGATGCGCACGAGCCTCATCCCAATCGAGTTGGTGTATTCGGCGGCGGTTGGTATCTGGGCCGAGGCTGCAGGACAAGCCGTCAGACTTAACGATGCGATTGCGGCACAAATAATCCAGTGTTTGGTGTTCCGGGGATTCATCTTTTGCTCCTCAATTCAGGTTCATTTTCCATTTTGCGGTTCAAAGCCGGCATCGGTGTTTTTAGCCAGGCCATATTGAACTGGTAGTGCAGGGCGCTGGAAATCAGGTTTATTGTGCCGTCCGGCGTTTGACAGACGGACATGTAGCCTTTCGGCTCGGCCGTACTGTGGCCCATAATAAATTCACCCGTCCATGCCCCCCCATTGAGTTTTTTCGCGGGACCGTCATTGGTAATCAGACGTGGTACAGGCCAGGTCCGGCCTTCGTCAAATGACAGTGCGCCGAAGAGACCTGAGACAGTGCGTTCGGCGCCGGAGGCATCGGTAATAGCCATCTTGTCGGCAAAGGATGCAAGAAACAGCGGCCCCTCTTTCAGACGCATAAGGGCCATGCGCTGGCCGCCTGAGAGCGGTGGAAAAGGACTTGCACTCGCTTGCCAGGTCTTTCCCATGTTAACAGAAATACTTTTGGGCATCATGCCATCTACGTTCATACCTCGCCCGAGGGCCATCAGCCGGCCGTCTTTGAGTTGCACGATACCGGCGTGGATGCCGTTGAGGGTGCCGCCCGGGTCTTGCCAGGTCAGGCCATTATTCCGGCTTATCCAGATGGTCGAGCCGTAGATTGCATCGGCCCCGAATACTATGGCGCCATCGTGCGTGCGGAAGGCCGGCTCGCCCACCATTTGCCGGTAGCCGTGTTCGGGAACAATCAAACGCGCCCGAGACCAGGTGACACCATTGTCTTTAGATGTACGAAGTATGATGGCGAGATTTCCCCACGTGGCGGCGGCCGAAAGCCCGTTGAAATGATAAATGGTTTCGCGGCCGTCAAACCATAGGCCGGGGCAGTGGTCATTCCTGTCAGGTGTGTCCCAGAAGGGTGAGGCCGGCTCCCATTTTTCTTGCCCATAACGCAGGCGGCTTGCCGCCAGAGCAACTTCCCGCCCATCTTCCTCGACGCAGCTATACCAAATCGCCAGCAGGTCGCCGTTGGGACATTCAACGATGGCCGGGTCATGATTGTGGTTCGAGAAAAGAGGGCCTTTCGAGTTGGGAGGGATTTTGACGTAAGGCCGCGGGCCCTTGAAATATGGCTTATTCGCGTCCGGCCGCTTGGCTGAGGCGGCAAGGATTTCCTGTTTGACGTCAAGCTGATACCGCTGTGGCGCCATTTCAGGCAGTGGCTTTGTCTTTCGCATCTCACCGAGTACGATTCTAAAGCCGACATACCAGCTCCTGTCCTCCGGCAGCGTCCCCATTCGGTTGCAGCAGCGCAGGTAGTAGAGCTCCGTGGAGTGACTTCCTCCCCGCGTGACTTTGAAGTTTCCCTCGGCCCTCCCAACCGGGTCAACCTGCAAGCTGGCTTCATAAGGGCCGTACGAGCCATAGCACCACTCCTCGACGTTGCCGTGCATGTCGTAAAGTCCCCAGGGATTGGCCGGTGTCTGGCCGACGGTCAAACAAGGGAGAACCGTTTCCTTGCGGTTTACCCACTTCGGGTCAATGATTTCATCTGCGGTCCGGGGGTCCGGATACCAGCTTCGTATCACATTCTTGTGAAAAGGTTTTGGGAGTGTCTCGCCTGTGCTGAAAACCGACGTGGTTCCTGCCCGACAGCAGTATTCCCATTCGGCTTCTGTCGGCAGGCGATAGGGCAGACCCTCTTTCTCAGACAGCCATTTACAAAAAGTGACGGCGTTGTACCAGTTGACAAAAACAACCGCCTCGTTGTCGGCTTTGGAAAAGCCAAGCTTGCCGCGAAACTCACGATGCAAAGGGTCGAATAGTTCGTATTGGGCGTTGGTTACTTCGAACATGCCCATATAGAATGGCTTGGTCATTTCGACCTCATGCGCCGGATGCTCGTCAAAGTCGCCAGCGGGGAAAACAGAGGGACTCGTCAAGAGTTCATTAGGCAGCGTTTTGCCCTCGAAGCCCATGGTGAAGCGGCCGGGTTCGATGCGAACGAATTTCATACCGATAGAGTTGGTATATTCCTTTTCTATCGGCGCTTCGGCAGCCTGCACAATCTTTGGTGGTGGAGGCACAATCACGAAACAGATTACGTATGCCATTGACAGCCTTCGTTTCATCATTAACCCCTTTTTTGTAACGTTACCGGGTAAACCCATACCAAATCTCAAGAAGACCGGCCGGTAAGCTGGGTGCCACGCTTCCAGAAGTCGCCGTAGTAGTAAGGGTAATGGTCCCAGGGGGACTTGCCTTCGACACGTGGGTCTTTTGTGTCACGCTGATACTGCTCAAGTTGTACGCTTAGTTTTCTTTTGACCTTGGCAAAGGAAGGGTCGGCTGCGAGATTATTGACCTGGTCGGGGTCCTTGGTGACGTCATACAACTCCTCGGCCGGGCGTTTGCCAAAGCAAAGTTCAAACAGCAGGGCCACCCTGGGGTCGCTCTTGTGCTCAATCATATAGGTTTTGGTAGCTCCGTTGTCTATGTCACCGTAGATGGTCTGGTGTGCGGAATAAAAATCGGGGTCGCCGGCAGGCCGGCGGTCGGGGGCGTAGTTGCGGATGTACAGCCAGCGATAAGTGCGGATCGCGCGACTTGGGTAGCCCACACCGTTGGGCCGACACCAGGTGTGGCGCTCGATTGCAGTGAAAATCCGGTCGCGGGTCGGGTCGGCTCGCCCGGATTTGCCCGAAAGCAAAATGCCGAGCAGACTTCGGCCGGTCATTTCATACGGAACCTCCAGGCCTGCTGCATCCAAGAAGGTTGGAGCCATGTCGGTCAGGGTGACTAAGTCGTCAACCACGCGTCCACCCTTTACTTTTGCCGCCCAGCGGATAGCCAGCGGCATGCGCGTGCCGTAATCGTACAGATTGGTCTTGGCCCGTGGGAAGGGCATACCATTATCCGATGTGACGACAATGAGGGTGTTGTCGAGTTTGCCTTTTTCCTCGAGCAGCCGAATCATTCGGCCGAGGTGTTCGTCGAACCATTCAATTTCGAGACAGTAGTCGAGGATGTCACTGCGGATTTCAGGTGTGTCCGGCAGAAACGCGGGGACTTTTGCGTCCTCCCGCCTCTTGCCCGCCCGCAGGCCCGAACCTTCTTCGTATACACGATGCGGCTCTTTGCCCCCATACCAAAAGCAGAAGGGTAGTCCTTCAGGGCAGTCTTTCAGGAAGTCTTCGAAATTGCGTGCGTAGTCGGTCGTTTTTATTCCGCTGGCTGGCGGTGTAATTTGTCGGTCACTGTATTTTTTCCTGCCCGCAGGGTTGTGGTCCCACCCGCCGGCTTCATAATTGCCGGGGTCCCAGCCCTTGTGCGTATAACCCACGTGGTAGCCGGCGGCCTCCAGCAGGTCGGTGTAGACCTTGAACTTGCCGGGCAGCGCGCCCCTCAGCAGTCCGCCTTCTTCCAGCCGCCAGATTTCCTGCCCTGTCAGAATTGCGCTGCGCGACGGCGTGCACGATGGGGCGGCACAGAAAGCATGCGTAAAGAGCACGCCCTCTTTGGCGATGCGGTCAAAGTTCGGTGTTTTGACGGCTTTGCAGCCGTTTATGGAGGTGTGCAGCCACGATTGGTCATCGGAAATGCAAAACAGAATATTGGGCCTGTCTGCCGAAGCCTTGCCGGCTGGTTTGTTCAGCGAGTTCGCACAACCTGCAACAGCCAGTGAGCCTGCCAAGAGACCTGTCGTTTTAAGAAAATCTCGTCTGTCCATCTTGCTTTCTTTCGCTGGATTGCACGTTTGACCAGCTTTGCTTTCGTCCCCAAACAGGGGCAGGAGTCCGAAGAACCACCCAGTTGATTGGCCTTCACACCTGTTGTGTACCGGTCGATAATTGTAATGGAAATTGTTATTTTCCGCCAGCCATTTCCGGCTCGAGGAGGCGTGAAAAGATGCTTCTGAGAAGTAAGACTATAAAACGCCCATTTCTTTCAGGACCTGGCGTAACTGCTCTTTTTCCTCGGCCGTTATGTTTTCCGACGGTCCGCGCACAGGCCCGCCGGGCAGGCCTACCAGACTCATAGCCGATTTGATTACGCTCTGATACAGAGGGAGCTCATTTGACGATGCCAGCGACGGCAGCAGGGACGGCACCGCGCCGCGTTTTTGTGCGAGTTTTGCGAGGAACTGATGATAGGGTGCTATTGTGTCTGAGAGTTGTGCCATTTTATCAAAGTCTCTTTCCTGCGCAGCTTGGTAAAGGTTGACAGCAATCTCGGGGGCAAAGTTGGCAAATTCTGTAACAAACGCGGGACATCCATAAACGGCGTAAAATGGATACATAAGCTGGCCTATGCCGCATATAACTACCATATCTTGCGGGTCTATTGCTTTTTGCATCCAGTAGTATGTTAGGGCATTAGAGGAGTTTTCTTTGTCGGCTATGATATTTTCTATTTTTGATAGTCCGGCCATGAGGTCCGGCGGTATCCATAACTTGGTAGTTACAGGGTTGTTGTAAATCATAATCCCGATGTCGATACTCTCAGCTATTTCCTCGAAGTGTCTGAACAAGGCTTGCTCTGTGGGGAGTTGGTAGTAGGGATTTACAATGAGCACTCCGTCTGCCCCGGTCTGCTGTGCGAACCGGCTCATCTCTATTGTCCATTTTGTTCCGGGCCTGCCTGTGCCCGCTATTACCGGGAACCTGCCCGCTGTTTCCTCGACAACGATGGTGATAGCTTTTTTGTTTTCTTCATCGGTCATGGCGTAGAATTCAGCGGTACTCGCGGTTGTAAGGAAGACGGCATCCACCCCCTGGAGGGCATTTGCTGCGTGGTTAACCGATTTCCTGATAGCTTTCTCATCCAACTGGTCGTTCTCGTCAAAGTGGGTCATCACCAGGTGGACCACGCCTCTTATCTTGTCTTTCAACTCTTTTGGTTTCATAGGCATAGCTTTGGTCCTTTTGTGCCGCTTGTTTTACTTTATGATGTTTAGTGCTTTCATTATTTTCTTAACCTCAGCGATTTCCTGCTCTGTGCCGCCAGTGAGAGGGAGTCTCGGTATGCCGGCGTTATAGCCGACCATTTTCATGGCGTCTTTCAAAAGACAGGCCGGGTTACTGCGGTCACCGGGCGACAGTGCCCTGAATAACGGCAGGAACGCCTGCTGCATTCGTGCGGCTTCTTCTATCTTTCCTGCGAGAAAAGTCTCAATCATTTTCCTCAATCGGTCTCCGATTAAGTGGGAGCCGCCGCTCACGACGCCGCCTATTCTCTTGTCCCCTCCCTGTGCAAACGCCTCCAGAATCATGGCGTCATCGCCGCAGTATATGATGAAATCTTCGGGCGTGGCGTTGAGATAAGCGGTAATTTGCTTGGGGTTTATCTCGGCCTCTTCTTTTATGCCGACAATGTTGTCTGTTTTGGCAAGCTCGGCCACCGTTTCGGGGTTGATATTCACGCCAGTGAATATCGGAATGTTATACATAATCAAATCAATTCTGATTTGTTCAGCGACATTCCTGAAGTGGTTGTATAGCTCCTTTTGGCTCGGCCTCGTATAGTAGGGGGAAACCACCATCACTAAATCATAGCCTAACTCTTGCGCTTTGCGGCTTAATGCGATTGTTTCAATTGTAGAGACCGCACCTGTGCCCGCTATCAGAGTGACCTTGTCGCCCACAGCGGCTTTCACGACCTCAAAGACCTTGACCCGCTCCTGGAAATTCATGGTGAAAAATTCTCCCGTCGTGCCGGTTAATATCAACGTGTCGGCCTTATTCTCTGAAATCAATTTCTCCGCAACGCTCACTGCCGCATCATAATCCACACTTTGGTCCTGCTTGAAAGGCGTTATCATTGGGACAAGTATCCTGCCGTAGCGCTCTTTGTCGAACATAGTCTGCTCCTTTCAGCCGTTGGGCGGTTTACGAAAATACCTATGCAATAGACTCCCAGGTCTCGAAAACAGCCTCGATGTTCTCAACCGGGTCTTTCAGTCCAAATTCACACTGGGCGATGATTCCCCCTTCCGGCATCCACAGGGCGTCCTTAACCCTTCTTACCGCATCGGCCACCTGCCGCTTTGTACCGAAGGGCAGTATGTGCTGTCTGTCAATTTCTCCCCAGAATGTTATCCTGCCCCTGTATTTCCTGCCAATATCTTCCATATCCATGCAGAACAATTGTGAGTTGACGGCGTCCACACCGGCCTCTATCAGCCCGGCATAAATCGGCTCAATATTCCCGTCCGAATGGAGGAAGGCATACTTTTTCCCCGAGTGTATTAAATGACAGTAGTCTTTATACAGAGGCTTGAAAAAATCTTCCCACAATTGCGGCGAGATGAGCAGGTTTCTTTGAGACCCCCAGTCGTCCATGAGAGATATGCCGTCGACGTCGGTTTTCACCCACCTTCCTATTTCTTCCATGAAGAAATTATGTACTGTATTTCGCAATTGGTAAAGGTGTTTGGAGGCATCCAGAAGCTCAACAAACAGTTTTTCGGTGCCCAATAGAAACTGCATTCGCTCGAAGGGCCTGACCGTTGTCCAGGCCAGTGTGAACGCGTCGGTTTGGGCGCACATTCTATTCACCATGGCGAAATCAGCGCCGTCCAGTATTTCATAGGGTGCAGCCAGGTTCTGGGCCTCTGAAATATGCTTGAGCGGCGGCTCTTTTACTTCGCCTGCGACTCCGTCTTCGGCCACGTGCCACTGACAGCCCCATTCATCCGTTGCGACCTCACCCTGTTTGTACCTGGTCCCTCTCGTTTTTATTCCCCTGCCGTATTTAAAATCCAAAATCGTGATATCTTCCGGATATTTTTCTAAAACGCGGTTCACATCCTCTTGTCTGAACATCTTTACTCCCGGCAGTCTCCACAGGTGTCTTGGGACACGGTCCGGGTTTTTGAATTCCAATGCCCTTGTAACTCTTTCTCTGCCGGTCATGAAACTATTCTGTTTATACGAGAAATCTTACTGTTTCGTAAAGCTCAGAGCAGGCCGAACAATGCCGGTAGCCACGTTACGATTTTTGGAATGTAGGTAATTATAAAGAGCACGCACATGCTGGCAATTACAAATGGGAGCATCTGTTTTACTATCTTTTCAATTGGCAGGCCGCTGACTATGCTGCCTGTGAAAAGCGCCGCCCCGTAGGGGGGTGTGATCAGGCCTATTGCGAGATTAAGTGTTACCATTACGCCGAAATGGATTTCACTGATGCCCGCATTCCGGGCAAGGGGGTGGAGTATCGGAACGAGAATTAAAATAGCCGGCAGGCTGTCCATCAGCATTCCCCAAATCAGCAGAAAAAAATTCAGGATAAGCAGTATCACCCATCGGTTGTCTGTTATGGACAGAAGTAAATTGGCTAATGCGGCCGGGACCTTCTCGACCGACAGAATCCAGCCGAAAACATTCGATGCGCCTGCGAGCATTAAAATTGACGCCGAAAGCACGCCCGCTCTGATGAAGACCTTGCTCAGGGACTTTAGGTCAACCCTGCCTCTCTTGTATGCCAGAATCAGGACCAAACCATACAGCACCGCTGCGGCTGAGGCTTCCGTCGGAGTGCAAACACCCCCGATTATGCCGCCCAATATGATGAAGGGCATCAAGAGAAATGGTACGGCCCCAGCCATAATCTTTGCTGTTTCTGCAAGGCCTGATTTTGCTTCGAACCTGGGGAAATTTCTTCTCTTTGAAATCAAGAATATGACCAAGCACTGTGCGATGCCCACCAGTACGCCGGGTATTGCACCGCCCAGAAGCAGCCCGCCTATTGAAATGCCGGTTACAGCCCCGACCAGGACAAGGGGGATGCTGGGAGGGATAATCGGGCCTTGAATGGCTGAACTTATCGTCAGGGCGGCGCTAAATGCTTTATTGTAGCCGCCCTTTTCCATCATCCGTATTTCCAGCGGGCCGAGTCCGGCCACGTCCGAGATTGCTGACCCGGAACAGCCTCCAAACAGCATACTTGCCAGGACATTCACATACGCTAATCCCCCCCGGAAGCGACCGACGGTAACATTGGCGAAACCCAGCAGCTTCTCTGCCGTTCCGGAGTAAACCATTAATTCGCCTGCCAGCATGAAGAACGGTATGGCCATGAGCGTAAAGGTGTCTATTCCGCAAAACATCTGATGCACGATAATCCAGGGCGTCTGTCCGCCGGCCAGCAGATATACGAGCGAGCTAAAAAGCATGCAAAAACACAGGGGCATACCGAAAAACATCAGGAAGGTGAATATACAAAACATAGATAACAGGGGGATGTTCACTCTTCAATCCTCTTTTGATGGGGCAATGTCATTATCATTTTGGTCGGCGGCCCCGCCGGCGAAAAAGTACTCTGCGACAATCTGAACCATCATCAAAAAAGCACCGATTGGCAAGGCGAGGTACACCCAGAAGAAACTTATTCTCAAGGCGGCGGTTTTGCCCGGCCATTCGTCAACGGCCATAAAAGCCCCCTCCCAAAAAATAACTACCAAAACAAGCAAAACCAGACCATCAATAAGGACGCTCCATTTCCTCTGAAACCCGGCGGGGAACTTTTGGATAACAAAGCTCAGAGATGGGTGTCGGTTCTGCCTGACGCCGGCCGAGCTGCCTATAAGAACCATATAAAACATTACGTATCTGGCCAGCTCTTCCGTCCAGAAGACAGACCTGGTCAGCACGTAGCGAAACGCCACTTCCGAGATGATTATGACGAACATCACGGCAAGCAAAATGCCTGTAGTTACCCTGATTGCCTTAAGCAAGAGACTGTCAAATCTTTGATATCCGCCGGTCAATGCTATTTCCTTCAAGGTCCTTTTTGCTCGGTCAAAACCACGTGTTCGCCCGTTAATTCAAAAAACGTGTTTAATCTGTGTCGCTTTTTCACGACACATCTTTTGCCCTGCCAATATCTAAAAATCAAATATGCCGCTCCTTGTGCCGACAACAAATGTCCTAACGATTTATTTCTGTATTTGCCGGTTCCGTTTGTTCTGATAATTTTTTCTCGGCCGCTTCGATAGCCGCCAGGAGTTCGCAAACCAATGCCTCGCCGTGCTCTTGCTCCATCCATTTCAGCACACAGGGGCGTGCCCTATTCATGAACATCTGCCTCTGCTCGCGAGTCGGCGAGTAGACTTCCATCCCGTAAGACTTGAGTCTCCCCAAGGCCAGGTTGTCCAGTCGTTCGCCGACCCGGTCATAGGTTTGTCGAGCAATCTTTTCACTTTCAACAAGGGCCGACTTCAGGTCGTCCGGCAGGGACTGATACCATTTCTCATTGCAGAGAAACGCCCCTACGCCCATCAAATGGCCGGTGAGGGTCAGATGTTTTTGGACCTGATACAGCTTTCCCATAACGATGTTCTGGAGGGTGGTCTCTTCTCCGTCAACCACTTTTGTCTGCAGACTCGTATAAAGCTCCAGCCAGGGCACGGGAACAGGCCTTGCGCCGAGGGATTCCATCAGCTTCATATGTGGAACAATCTCCATAGTCCTGATTTTAAGGCCCGCCATATCTTCAGGGACCCGTATTGGCCTGACATTATTTGTCATGTGCCTGAAACCGAAAGGTGCCAGTGCAAGGATTCGGATGCTGCATTTTCGGGCGCAGTCTTCTATCAACTTCCTGGTGAAGGGATTGTCGTTATCGAGGACGCTTCTTGCAGTTGCCCTCGAAGAAAAAAGAAACGGCAGGTCGAAAACTTCCAGCGGGGGATAGTACAGTGAGGCCAGCACGCCGGAACTGATATCTGCAATTTGTATAGTTCCTTTCCTGACCTGCTGCACAGAGGACACTTGACCGGCCAACTGGCCGCTGGGGAAGATATCCACCTTGATTCTGCCCTCAGAGAGTTTCTCCAATTCCGCCTTGAAGACCGCGGCATGTGCACTCGAAGCCTGCACATTTGGGTCCGGTACGGCGAGGTGGCTGTACCTTATTACAAGCTCTTCCCGTGCGATTGCCACGGCGGAATAGGCAAGCGGCGCCAAACTCAGAAATGTACGAAACGCGAGTCTTTTAATCGGGCTTATCCTGCTGCCCGTGGGTCTTCTGCTTTTACTTGTACTCGCAGTTTGTATCATGCATAAGCATTCTATGATATCGCTCAATCTGGTCAAAAGAAAACCCGCCTGTGATTCAGTCAAGACACAAGCATACGGAAACAGGTTGGGTAGGGCAACGGTGCTGTCGGGTATTCAGTTGCACAGCGGTTCGGCGGTCGGTCAGTGATTGCTTACGGCTGCGATTAGGCATGTTTGCATTTCAACCGGACAAAGAGCAGATTATGCCGAGTCGGTGGCCTGGGGCGGCTCATTTTCGGCAGAGCCGTTCGGCTCGCTTTTTAGCAGAGCTTTGAAGATGTCAAACACCGTTACCAAACCCTGAACATCGTTTTCTTTGTCCATGACCGGCAGGCAACGCCTGCCGCTGCTGTACATGTTCTCCATTATGGCTGTCAACGATGTTTCCGGGCTTATGGTGTGGACGGGCTTGGTCATTACCCACTTGAGCTTGATTTGCAGCGTAGCATCGTCCAGCGGTCGGCGCCATTTTGCAAAGGCGGGTCGCAGGTAGGGACTAATTGCCCCCTTCAGGTCGGACTTTGATACAATGCCTTCGGTAAAGCCATCGTTTCCTATCATCATGTAACCGGCATTGTGCTGCTCCATCTCGGCAAGGGCCTGCTGGATGCTGTCGTCAGGATTTGCCCATAGGACTCCTTTTTGCATAATGTCTTTGGCAGGCATTCTTAAGAATTCATTGACGCCATCAGGTACCGGCTTTTCTTGCGGTGCAAATGTGCCGGGCTCGTCCGAAGGAGCGGCGGCAGAACGGGTCATTTGTCGAATGCTCTCAGAGATTGGGCCGCTGTCAGAAGTCTGCTCTGTCGTCGCGGTTTTTTCTTCATTAACATTGTCGGAGGCACCTGTATTGGCGTTATTGTCCTTTTCCTCTTGCTCAGCGGCTGCTTCAGGCCCGCCTTCTTCCGCTTTTGGACTTGCTTGCTCGGCGACAGAGGCTTCCTCTTCGACTGCGGTCGTTTCTGCAGCGGCCTCTACAACCTTGGCCTCCTCGATTGAAGCCTTTTCATCAACTGGTTCTTGCGCCTCAGGTTTTTCACCGTTGGTCTGTGGGCTTGAGCTCTCTGGATTGGCCTCGTCGGGAGCCGTGGCTGTCTCCACAGTTTCTTGCTGACCTTCTTCAGCGGAGACGGCCTCTTCGGATGCAGGGGCGGATTCATCGGAAAAAAGCGCTTTTGGGAAAATAACGCCGCATTCAAAGGCAGGGAAGGGGGCAATTGTTATCTCGTGTGGAACAAAGACCGATTCTTCATTGCCGGCCAAACCTATCTTTTCCTCAGGCTTATCCCAGGGATTGCCAATAAAGATGCCGGCTTGAACGAGGCTGCCGTGGCCATCCAGCTCTTGGCGGAGAATCTTGTCCCATGAGCCAACTATGGCGGCACACGCTTGATTTAGCGGCTCCGGCAAATTTTCGTTCTTTTCGGGCGAACCGAGGCCGGCGTTTTCGGGAATTGTCTCTTGAGCGTTTGCGACCATAGCGGCCGAAAGCGCAAATAACCCTTTATGCTCAAACACCAGTTGAAAAGTCCCGTTTAGGGAACCTTCGGCCTTGATGGAAATGACGGCTACCGGCTTTGTAAACCGTTTCTGCAGGCTGTTGACAGTTTCCGGAGAAGCTTGCTGCTGACCGCACTTTATCTCCACGCCAAGGATGCTGGAAATGTCGTCGCAGAAAGCTTTGAATGAGTGTTCCGATAACTCTACGAGAGTTTCCAAACGCACCAGTTTTCTTTCCGCAACCTTGACTTGCGACTCAGCCTGTGTCGGGAATGTAGCCATGCACCAAGCCTAACTACTTTTGACAGTCTATCTCGAAACCAGCCGAAACTCTCTGGATAAAAACGATTACCGCGCGGAGTCTTCGTCTCCCGCAGCAATCACCCCCTTTATTTTCGACATACTTTGCCGGCCCTTGAGGTTTTTTTCCTCTTGGCACGGATTTCTTCGGCCTGCGCATATTCTCTCACAGTCTGGTTCCATCGCAGCAATTGAGCACATTTGCTCATTTACCGGGTTTTTCATAGGAAAACCGCGACTCCATTTTGCAAAACTTCTTATTTACCCTGATTTTTTGCCGATAAATAGGTTGCGGCTCTCAAACCTTAGAAAGGCATAAGGAGCTAACTCGATGAGAATGAACAACGGTTTATTGGTCGTTGCGGCTGTTTTTGTGTGCTGCATAGTCCTGGTCTGGCTTTGTACGTCAATTCAGGGCGGCGAGAGAACTTACGAGGTCGAACCACAGATTAGCGTGCCCGAATACAGAACGGATGCCGCCCGCGCTATAGATGCCTATGAGCGTTTGATGGAACGGTACATGGACCTGACCGAGCGCAATCTGACCAGAATCGGCGCCGATATTGAGAATGTTGCCAGGAAATTAGAGTCCATAGACGGTAAATTGACAAAGCTTTCTGACAGAATGGCGAGGATTGAAAAGGCCCTCGGTCTAAAGGAGCCTGCACCTGCTGTCGAGCCGAACCTCGAGCCAAAAGCGGCCACACAACCCCCGAAGAAAAAATCTTTTCCGCCGGCTATGTAAATGCGCTGTGCGCGTAACACGGGTTTTCTCAAAAAAGGAGACTTCGATGTTAAAGGCAAGAGACATAATGACAACAGATGTAATTAGCGTCAAAAAGGATACGCCCATACTGGACGCAGTGGAACTTCTGATAGACAACGAAATTACAGGCGTGCCTGTTGTCGAGGAAGATATGACTTTACTGGGGATACTTACGGAAAAAGATGTACTGCGATTATTCTATACCCAGGACCAAGAAAAGAACAAGACGGTTGGGGATTTTATGACACGGCCCGCCGTTTATTATCACGATAACGAAAGTCTGCAGACCATTTGTGATTTCATGGTGATTAACTACTTCAGAAGGGTCCCCGTCATATCCAAAGGGGGCAAGCTGGTTGGTATTATCAGCAGACCCGATGTCCTTAAATATGTTCTTCAACTAAGCAGAGGAACTGTCAACGTCGGTTAACGCATGAGTACGCAGCGACTGTTGCATAGCCCCTAAAGCAGTCTTTGTCGGCTTGGCCCTCTGAAAGTGAATGCGATACAAAACCGCCTTCGTTACGCCATCACTGGGAGCCGGCGAGTTTAGCCATAGGTCTTGCCGGTTTCATCCACATAAATCGTCCCCCTTGCCTGTTGTATTATCTTTACCGCTTTTGGCACATCCTCCAATTTTGGAATCTTGAATAGTCTTTGGCACTTGCGGCATCTTGCTCTGCGGTCGGCAGCGCTGCTATCGAGCAGCCAGGAACTGCCACATCTTGGGCATTGGGCGATAATCTGCATATTTAGATTCCTTACCCCAAGAGCCGAATATTGAGACTTTCAATCCTTCCGAATTTTGAGCCGACAAATGACATTCTACCCGCATTCCCCATTTATATCTATCAGGAAATTTCCACTTCTTGTCCGATAATATCGCTCTGGCACAAACGCTATCGCCTTGGGCACGAAGAGCATCGGCTCTACACTTCAGACAACAGGTTTTTTTTCTTGATTAAACTGCTTGAATTTGCTAACATAGTTTTCGTTGGGGTGTGATGAAATGACAAAGAAGATTCAATGTCGGGTTGTTAGATCTGTTCCTCTCAGTAAGAGCACTGGCGCATTGCGGAATGAACGTGCACCAAACGGTAGGTGCCGCAAGACCGCCGATGAGGGCTTTGGGCGTGGTCGGTGGGCGTGGGAAAGCAATTCCGCTGCCTGTATAGGCCCGCTCGGTACGGCAAGATTATCAACCGATGATGGGCTGGCGGAGCAAATTCTTGACTGTTACGCTTGACCGGTGCAATGCACAGTATTTCGAAGGTTCTTCGGATTTGTCCTGTTTTGTGGTTTTTCGGTACTGCTCTTGGTGTGCGTGGTACGACTTATGTAGCCGTGGGCATAAATAAAAATGGCGAGGTGATGGATTACAGGGGGTGACCAATAAGCCAACATCCTCGCCGGGTTGCATAATCCGTTAAGGCGTACTGTTTCGACCCTCCATGGTCGGCCTGTCAATTAAACACTTCTTCTTTTAGGGCTCTTATATACCGAACTTTGTAATGTTTTCCGCGGTTTTTTGAATATTTTCCGGACTTTCAAGCTGGCCGGACTGCAAGAGTTCTTGTGCCTGTTGGACGGCGTTGGCCTCCGTGTCGGGGGTTTGCATCGCCTTATCAATTAAAAAAGCATAGTTGACTCGCAGAGATGCGTCTGCGTCATTGTTTGAAAGAGCTTTGGTGGAGTTAAGGTGCCCGGATGACGGTTTCCCGAAAAAATCTTGAATTACATTGGTATCTATTTTCATTGCATTAGTGCCCTTTCAGGACTGATACCTCACAATTGTTTTCGCACATTTTTGAGAAAACTTTAAAAGTTTTTTCCACATTCACTCTTTTTCTAAAGTCCGTGCCGGCTCTTGACGAAATCGATCGTTAGTTTGTCGTTATGGGACTCCGAACGCAATTGTTTCTTCTTGCGGGCCGCGCAGATGTAATGTTTCGCCCATCTCATAGGCTATGAACTGTAGAAACTTGAGCGGGCTCACCACGACTAACTGTTCACGCAAAGGTTCGAAACCCGAACGTATTTGCCTTCTGAAATAGTTTCTTATTCGATACTCGGTTGTCTTATCGGCGGTGTCCCAGACCTGCTCAATCGCCCACAATAGCTGCCCATCCTTTAGGTCCACCAGCTTCGCGCGAAGGCCCATAGCCATATGAGGATAAGGCCGGTATTCGGTAATGGTTCCAATCAATGTTGCATCGCAGTTCAATGTCTTATGGATTGCGGCTAATTGCTCGAGACTGTATCTCGAATCCGATTTCAATTGCAGGCTGCGCCACGCGGCGTCGTTTTGAGGAACAACAGTTAGAGAAAACATCTGCTTCTTCTGGAATGCTTCGAAAATCGCTTCGGTTATGTCGGCGGAAATTTGCGGATAACTCGAATCGTTGTTCAACTCGACAATAGCAACCCTGCCTATGAGGGACAAATCCTTATCCGGGTTGAGATAATAGCAGTCCGCCGGGGGAGCCGGGGCTCTATAAAACTGGCAGCCTGAAAAGACAACTAACAGCGGTAACAGTAATCCCGTTTTTAGACTATCCATTTTGTTCACCCGTAGTTCAACGTCTTGCCGGTTCATTTGCAGATGCCGCAGTTGGAGCTGCATCCCCTTCTTGGGCCGGTTCTGTCTTGACCTCTCCGCCGAGGACTTTGAGTATTTTAAGGAGGGCTTCCAGCTGGGCTTTTTCCGCGCTCCGCATTTCCTCACGGAAACCAATTACATCGGTTTTCCAATTGTTCAGTTCGATAAGCATTTCCCTGAGAAGCTCATTTGCCTCGGTCAATTCTTTTTGCGTCTGCTGTAATCGGGTCTCAAGCACACCTGCCTCATCCTTAAGCCGGCGGTTCTCGGCGACAAGGTCCTGATTCTTCAGCCTCAGCCCGGTAGCTTCTTCAGAAAGTTGCGCATATTTTTTGGACAATTCTATCGCTGATTCTACCGCCGTCGGACCTTCTGAGGCAGATTCTTTGAATCTCTTCGCGCTAGAGCTGTTTTGGGGGGCCTGCCTGGTGTCTGGTACCGAGCGGACCTCTACCTGTTTGCCGAGGATTGAGCAGCTCGACAACAGAAACACAAACACTAATGAAATGGAAAAAATCAAAATTTTTCTTTTCACCTGCATCATATTTTCTCCAATCTTTTTTTTGATTCTACACCCGGCTATGGGGTCGGCTTCTCTGAAGGTGCTTCCGCGCCTGCATATTCACATCGTAAGTACATTTTTGTGCCGCACGAACAGGTTATTTCTACAACAGAGAATTCGGGTTGGTTTTCCACAATGTGCGCCGCCGGCTCTACGGCCGCGCCCTTCTCCTTCGTCGAAGTCGGCCCGATCTGCACCACATCAAGATGGATTCGGCCTTCGAGTCTGACATCTTTGCCTTTTAGAATGCGTCCCACTGCGTTTCCCATCTGGCACTTCAACCTTTCGCCTATTTCCCAAAGTAACAGTTACGAGTCAGGCACAATAATCAATAGAATGTCGGTCGCTTTCTTCTTCAGCGAGTTCGTTGCTCAACCCCGGCTGGGTGCCGGACTCACTTGCATCCTGTTCGAATTCTTGCTTTTTTTTCTTCTGCAGGTCACGTCGGCGTCTTCTTTCTTCACGACGTCCGGCGGGAGTTAAACCGGCAACGTTCTGCAGACTTTCAACGGGTTTTATTACATTGTAGTCAGTATCTGCCATCTTTCCACTGCCTCAATTTTACGGACAAGTTAAAAACAGCGCTCGCGTGCAACTGACTGACGCGCGACTCGGTAATTTTGAAAACCTCGGCAATCTGTTTCATCGTCAGATGTTGCTGGTAATACAGCAAAATAATCTGCCGCCGCCTCTTGTCCAACTGCTGTATGGCCTCGGCCAGTTTATCTGTAAGTTCCGCCTTTTCAAGCTGTTTGTCGGGCGTGGTCGCTGCGGGCGCCGACAAGAGCTCGCTCAATGCGGGATGTTCTTGCCCGAAGCCATCGATTGAAAGAAAATGCTGCGCACGAGCATTTTCGAGTGTCCGATAAAGCTTATCCACGGTTATTCCAAGTTTCTCGGCCAATTCGGCATCACTGGGCGGGGAGCCTCTCTGTTCGGTGATTTCGCGGCTGACCTGCAGGGCGTTCTGGATTTGCTTGTTTAGGCCCGGCGGCAGCAAGGAGAAGCTTCTCAACTCATCAAGAATAGCTCCTTTGATCCTTATGTAGGCATAAGTCTCAAATTCCGCCTGGTGAGACGGGTCAAAATCACGGGCGGCTTTAATAAGCCCGATAGTCCCTGCCGAGACCAAATCTTCAACCGACAGGGGCGGCTTCAGATATGTCGTCACCCGCTGTACTATTTTGCGGACCATTGGCAGAAATTCGGCTATCCGTTCCTTATCAAGTCCCTCTTTCTGATGGCTAGTATAAGTGCGCAGGGCAACGGTTTTCAGGTGTTTTTCGCTGTCTTCGACGAGCTGTTGTTCAGAGATATTTTTAGTCCCTAATACCACTGTCCTCTTCCTTGTCTTCATTTATACGTTTGGTAATCAGTGCACTCATAAGAACGGCATTTATCGCTTTGACAGCCAATGTTCCTGTGATATACGCGAGAACTGCCCCTGCCAGCGCCCTCTTACAGCAGACAAAAGGCGAGAGCCCGCTAATCCAGCCGATGAAGCTTATGCCGAAAAAGAACAAGACGCTCATGCTTATGGCGATTGGCCGAACCTGTAGTGGCATAATTAGCTGCTCCTTGCGACTGTGAAACTCGAACGGTCCGGCAAAATCGAAATTCCGCCCACAGTGCCGCGTTTGCGATCTTTATTGTTCGTCTCCATTTTTCCCCTTGCTTGCTTACCTTTTCACCTTATTGAACACGTCCTGCGAGAACGGACGCAAGCTGTTCCCGTTGTTCTCCGGGCTCCGTCTGCTGGAGCGATATTGCCTCAATTGGTTCTACTTCGGTTCCGAGCACGACTTCATCATAAGCTATGACCGGCAACAGAGGTACCGTCCGCGATAGCATTGCCGCCAGCGATGAACGTATTCTCGAATCGCAAAGCAGAACCACCTTGTCCTTGCCGTTGTCCATAGCTGCTTTCCAGGCCTGTGCGATTTTCCTGGTTATATCCATAGCCATCTCAGTCGGCAAAGCCAGCGTTGCCTGCTCTGCTTCCTGTCGCAAAGTTGAGGTCATCTGATGCTCAAGCGCCGGGTCCAGCGTGATGGCCCAGATTTTGCCGCTTTCGTCTCTGTACTGCTGGGTAATGGTTCTGCTCAGGGATTTTCGTACTATCTCGGTCAGTGTGGCAGCGTTCTTGGTTTTTGAAGCATGTTCTCCCAGCGATTCGAGTATGGTTGTTAATTCACGAATCGGTATCTGGCTTCTTAGAAGGTTCTTGAGCACGCGTTGAAGCAGTCCGATAGAAACGAGTTCACCAACAACGTCTCCCACCAATGATGGCTGAATCTTGCGAAGTCGGTCAACCAGGAGCTGCACGTCTTCCCGGGTCAGCAATTCATCGGCGTGTTTTCGCAGCGTTTCCGATAAATGTGTGATAAAGACCGATTCAGGGTCGATAACCGTATATCCGCTTAATTCGGCCCTTTCCTTGTCGACCGGTATAATCCACAAGGCCGGCAGCCCGTAAACAGGTTCGGTGGTTTTTATCCCCTTTATCTTGTTCTGGACGGTGCCGGAGTCCATGGCAAGGAACATATCGGGTTCTAATCTCCCCCTTGCGACTGTGTGGTCGAACAGGCGAATTTCGTATGCAGTAGGCTCAAGGTTGATATTGTCCCGCAGCCGAACCAGAGGGATGATGATCCCGAGCTGCTGAGCGAATCTTCTCCTTAACGCCCCGATGCGTTCGAAGACGGTACTGTTTTTGCGAGGGTCAACCATACTAATCAATCGCACACCGACCTGCACCGAAACCCTGTCCATATCCAGCAGGTTCTCGACCGGCTCTTTGTCCGTCTTTGCCTGCGGCAATGAAGTTTCGCGTTTTTTCTCACTATCTTTTTCAGATTTAGCCGCCGTTCGTCCGACCAGAGCGGTACCGGCAGCCAGCAGCAAAAAAGGTATCTTGGGTAAGCCCGGCACCATCGCCATGGCGGCTGTTACGAGAGACGCTATCATTAGCGGCTGGCTGGCCTTAAGAAACTGCCTGCTGAGGTCCTGGCCGACGCTGTGCTGCGAAGATATTTTGGTTACAAGAAAGCCGGAACTAACGGAGATTATTACCGATGGTATCTGGCTGACAAGTCCGTCGCCGATGGACAGGATGCAATACGTCTTTATGGCTGCGGCGACCGTCATGCCGCGGGAATAGCCCATAGCTATGCCCCCGATGAGGTTAACTGCGGTGATTATCAGTCCTGCCTTGGCATCGCCGCGGATAAATTTACTGGCGCCGTCCATTGCACCATAGAATTCGCTTTCCTTGACAATTTTTGCCCTGCGTTCGTTGGCCTGGACCTCGGTTATGGTTCCTGCGTTAAGGTCGGCGTCAACAGCCATTTGCTTGCCGGGCATAGCGTCAAGGGTAAAACGGGCGGCAACTTCGCTGATTCGCTCGGCGCCTTTTGTGATTACGACGAATTGGATAACCACCAGGATTAAGAAGATTACCATGCCGACAACCAGACTGCCGCCTGCGACGAAGCCGCCGAAGGTCTGGATGATTTTCCCGGCATTGCCGTGTAGAAGTATCAGTTTGGTGGACGCCACATTGAGAGAGAGGCGAAACAGTGTTGCGAAAAGGAGCAGCGACGGGAACGTAGATAATTCAAGTGCCTCCTTTGACGATAGCGTGATTATTAGAACCGCTATTGCCAGTGATATACTGCACGCCAAGAGCATATCCAGTAACGGGGTTGGCAGGCGAATCAAAAGAGTGGCGAGAATTGTCACCAGCCCCCCCGCCAGAATAATGTTGCTGTACGCCACCACCGGGTTATCGAGTGACTCTGATGAGCTTGATTTACCGGATATTGTCATCAGGATTCCTTATGTAAAAGGGCCTGCACCTTCGCAGAGCAGTCACCTGGTCGAAATTGTTAGAACCATTATTCCGGTCCTATCCCTCGGCCGTGTTTGTATCGGAATCGCCGGGTTCGGCCCTGTCAAGGCCGAGAATTTGTTTTATTCTGACGGCGAACCGGCCATCCACTACTACTATATTTCCTGCAGCAAACTTGGTGTCCCGGAGGTACAGGTCTGCCGGTGCATCAACAGGTTTATCAAGCTTCAAGACCGAACCTGGACCGAGCTGCAGCAGACGCCGAACCGGTATTTCCGTGCGGCCAATTGCAGCAGTCACAGGTACGTTCATATCGAGTAGAATGTCGATGCTTCCACCAGGACCTGCGGCTGCGGTCTCGGCCGCCTCGGAAAGCTCGACAGACTGTACCTGCGTTTTCGAGTCGGCCTGTGGTGTACTATTTTCCTGGTCCTGCTTTTCTTCGGTTTTTTTCTCTTCGGCTTTAGCTGTTTGCGCCATTTTTTGAGTTCCTTGTTATTTATCAGTCTCTTTAATTGTAGTTATGTTTCACGCCGTTTGGTGCGCCTGCTGTGGGGTCTCAAAACCTGGTGAATTACATCTGAGGTCTTCCGTAATTACCACGGCGTACATACCGGCTGATTTCGCGGGCTGACCGCGAAGAAGATGTTGACCTTCGACGACCAATTCAATCGGCTCATCAATCCTCCTATCGAGCAACAGTATGTCATCGACCTGAAGCTCCATTATCTGTTCGAAAGTGAGCATTATAGAAGCTAATTGAGCCGTTACGGTAACAGGCATTTGTTGCAAGCTATTAGCGATTGCTTTCGAAGTTTCTTCGGGAGAAAATATATTCGCAGCCTGCGAGGTTTTTCCCGCAAGAGGCGTTAGTTTTTCACAATGTATAAAATAATGGGCTTCTCCCATTTTGTAGGTTTTCTCCGCTTGGGTTTTTTCGATGGAGAAGGTCACTTTGCACATTTCTTCAGTGCCTTGCAGTTCAACAGGCAGATACCCCCTGCAAATTTCGCCGGCGGGCTGGAAATCATAGCTGGTGTGCGAGTCGGAAAAGGCCTCCACTATAAGATTGGCGATGTCCAACAGGAGCGATTCTTCCAGTGGCGACAGCACTTTTCTTGGCTTCTTTTCAGGTTCAGAATCGCCAAGTAATTGTGTTGCCCAGATGAGGGCGGTTTCCGGAGGCATGGCGATTAGTCCACAGGGACCATCTTCGGTGACTTTGAAGGCCAGATAATAATTGTTTGGCTCACTGCCAAAGAATTGTTCAAGCAGCTCGTTGGCAAAATGCTGGCTGACCGAAGCAACGTTTGCACTGAACTCACCGTGGTATACGTCGGCAAATTTATCAGCCACCGTCAGGGCCGCCCTTTTTGCGAAATCGTCAACCTTTTTCATTTGAGCGCTGCTGAAGTAGTGAGGCTCACGCCAGTTATATTCGGCAGCCTCTACTTGTGTGGTATCCTCACTCGGCCGCGAGCCAATAGCCGCGAGGATCTGCTGTATTTTTGCTTTGCTCAAGTCGGAGACTCCTGAACACGTTTTATCGTATTTGCTGCCGTTTGTCGGTGGATTGCTCATTGTACGGCAAATTCCTTAAAAAGAATGTCCTTGATTTGAGGCTTGGCGTCGGGGAAAAGTTTTTCGTTGAAAGCATCCAATATTTGCGATTGAACACGCCTGAGATTCCTGTCTCCTCTGATATCGTCGATACTCAGACTTGCCAGGTAGATGGTGAGCCAGTTTGTCAAGAGGGGTTTCTTCTCGTCAAGGAAAGCCACGCCCTTTTTTTGAGTGAATTGAGGATTTATCGCCAATGTTAAGGTTACCCGGATATAGCGTCTTACACCAGGTTCGTTGAGATTTGCCACAACCGGCTCCAAATCATAATACCAGGCTTTTCGGGAGTCCGTTGCGGAAGTATCCGGTCTCAAGTCTTCTGCTGTGGCCGGTTCGCTCGGTTCAGGAGCTTCGGCTGTCGCAGGCATGCGGGAACCGGCAAATAAGCGACCGAGTCCGAAGCCGGCGCCGGCGCAGAGGACCACGACAACAGCCATTATTATCCATTGCAGAAAACCGGAGTCTGAAGTCTTTTCCACGGCTTTTTCAGTTTTTTCGTCGGTCTGCGACGCTGCATCTTTTTGCTTTTCCAAGTCCTTTTCATTTGCCATCTTTTGCTTCTGCCTCATTAATTGGTTATGATAATCCGGTACATAGGTGTTATTGCGCTAGCTGCAGGCAACCTTCTTGCCGGTAACGCCGGATTTTGTCTCGCAAAGTCCGGTCACTGATGCCCAGCGCCTTTGCCGCTTTCGTCTGGTTGCCGGATGTTTGGCGCAAGGTATCTAAAATTGCCTGCCGCTCAATTTCCTCGAGCGGCATTCCGCCCAGTCCTGACCCTCTGGCGGCATCCTCTCTGTTTCGCTGCGGGTCATCGGGCGCCGCGGTCTTTATTAAGTCGCCCTGTCTTTCCTGGGGGGCCGGCTGTAATTCATCGAATAGCCACGAGACATCCGCCAATGACAAGGTCTCGCCGACTCCCAGCACCAGTGATGTTCGCACAACATTTCGCAATTGTCGGATGTTGCCCGGCCAATGGTAATTGGCGAAAATGTCCATCATCACGGGGTCAAGTTTGGTGATACGACGCTGTACTTCACGCGCATAAAGATTGATAAAATGCCATACGAGGTCAGGTAAGTCCTCCTTGCGCTCCCGTAAGGGCGAAATATCCAGTCTTACCCCGGCCAGCCGATAGTAAAGGTCCTGCCTGAACCGCCCTTCTCGCACCTCTTGTAACAAATCCTTGTTCGTAGTACTTATTATTCGCACATCGACTCTGACATTTTCATTTCCACCCACGCGCTCAAAATCCTGCTGTTCGAGTACCCGCAGCAGCTTTGCTTGAAATCTTGGCGGCGTTTCAGTGATTTCGTCCAAAAGCAGGGTTCCGCAGTCAGCCATTTCGAATCGGCCCTTGCGCTGACTATATGCGCCGGTAAAGGCGCCCTTTTCGTGACCGAACAGTTCGCTCTCGAGCAGCGAGTCGTTCAGCGCCGCACAATTGACTTTGACATAAGGTCCCTGGGCCCTTCTGCTTTGGTGATGGATAAGATAAGAAATCAGCTCTTTGCCTGTTCCGCTTTCGCCTCTTATCAAAACGGATGCCGACGTGGGAGCCACCCTTTTGGCCAGATTGACGGTTTGGGCCAGTTTTGCACTCCTGCCCACAATCCGATAAAGGCAATGGGTGTCTTGGTTGGCCGAGGCTATCGCTGAAAACCTGTGGTTGGGCAGAAGAGTATCCAACAAATTCTCTATTCTTTCATGGTCAAGAGGCCGGGGCAGGAATTCGTAACAGCCTGCACGAATGGCCTTGACTACGGCGGCGATGGCTTGTTGAGAGTCATATGATTCTGTCTTGTCGTCTTGTGTTGTGTTTGCGCCATGCGACCTTTCATCAAAGCGGTGTTCACCTATCATAACCACCGGCATCTCTGGTGAACTGCCCCTGATTCTCTGAAGCAGTTCAAAACCTCTCTCGAGCGGCCAACAGGGGCCCTCTCTCTCGCTTTCCGGATGTATTATATCGGCAGCGCATTTTGCAGGAGTTCTTTTGAGAATACTTTCGCCGATAAACACAAGGTCGCAACTGCTCTTCTCCAGAAAATGAAGCGCATTCTTCTCATCGTTGACCAGATGTCCACGAATCCCCTTGCCGGCTAAAATCGCAAGCATGAATCGAGCCACATCGGGGTCGTTGTCAACTATCAATACATTTGCAAAATCATCTCTTATGTGCTGGATTTGGCTCGTGTTGTCCATTTCGGTCCTGCTCACTCCTGTGATACTCCATTCCAATCCAAAGGGTCACGGTTTTGTGACACTGCGGTTCCAAACGACCATTATTGTGGTCCCGCCTTGCCAAACGCCGCCTGAGAATCCGGCCAGGTGCGGTCTTCAAGCAACGTTCGTGGTTTGTCTTTCTGTTCCCAATCAATCAATGCATCCCGGACCTTCGCTAAATCCGCCCACGGTGAGTCCGGATATTGCGCAATCAGTTCTTTGTACATATTCTTTGCCGTTAGCGGGTCATGATTGCGCAGGCAGTTAGCTATCTGAAATAGAATCCAAGCCTTATCTTGAGGCGACTGAACGGTATCGACGCCTTTGCGGTCGAGGGCCTCCTGGTAAAAAATCGCTGCTTCTTTGATGTTTCCACTAAGGAACAAAACCTCTGCCAGTGCGAAAGGATTCTTTGGCTGCTCGGGATGTTGCGATAGACTCTCGAGTACCTGCAGAGTTTGCTTGCTTACCGGCTCGTAGGGCAATCTGAATTCTACGGTTTTCTTTTGAGGTTCACTTATCGCCTTTGCAGCAGACAGAGTGTTATTGGGCTCAATTGTGCGCCCCGGCTCAACGACAATTACAGCCTCTCTGGTCTTTTTCGGCTCGTCAAACCTGACAGCACGAATCTGTTCGATTATTCGCTGAAGCTCATTCTTGTTTTGCTCGGCCTTCTCGCTTTTAGGAATACTGATTCTGGCCTGCCATAATTTGCCGCGTACGGGGTCCTTACGGTTCTGTATAGCGACAGAGCCGCCCTGTATTGATTCTTTATGGACTTTGGTGGAGGAGCTTACAAAATCTGCATTGGTGGTTTCCGATTGTTCCTGTACGGTCGGCGGGGGCTTTGCGTTCTGCGTGGAAACGTTCAGCGAGTTAGGCTCCTGTAAAATTCTTGTCAAGGTTGGTGCCGGCAGGTTGGTCGGACTGGGTTTTTCAGATGAAAATCCCGCGCTGACGGAAAATGTTGAGAAGTAACAAGCCAATAACGAAAGGCCAAAACCAGTAAGGCAGAGGTTGAAACTGGGCGTCAAAGGAGTTTCTATTGTTGAGTTGTAGCATTGTTCCGGGTTCTTGCGTTTACTTTTCATTGCTGATTTCCTTATATACTGCACTTTTGTGACAACTCATTGGCTTGTCCTCGCCGAGCTTTCAGGTGTTCTTTTTTCATCCTTGACTTTCGCAGCCCATTGCCCCAAGAGAGCCAAAACCGCCTTGTCATAGTCTTTCCGCCGGTTATAGGCTGTCGCCAGGAGATCGAGTGCCTTTTGCTTTGTCTCAGCCGGGGGATTCGAGTCCAGCAGTTGTGAGCAGACAGAGATGGTTTGGGAGTCCTGGCCCAGTCTCAAGCAGACATTGGCCAGTCTGAGAGCGATTTCTTGCGCCAATGGTCCGGGTTCGACGAAAACCAGAGTTTCGGCCAAGTTCTTTCGGGCAAGTTCCAGATTCCCCTTGGCTATGTAACAATCAGCTAATTCGAAAAATACTCTGGCCTTTGACTGCGGGTCGGCTAAGTACTGCGCCCTGTCGCCGAGCGTCCCAATAGCATTGTTAACCAAGCCCATTGCACGAAGGACGCTTGCCTTAAGCAGGAGTATCTCGGTAAGTTCTTTCTGTGAGAGCTGCCAGGAGCGTATGTTCTCTAACATATCAAGTGCTCTGACGAAATCTTCCTGTTGCAAAAGGGCCTTAACGAGTGCGGATATCGTCGCGGTATACTCTTGTCCGGCCCGTTGTCCTGCCAGCGCAAGTTGAAAAGCATTGCAGGCCTCCTTGGTTTTGCCCAGGGCCATATTGGCCTTGCCCAGAAGAAAACAAGCCGAATACAGGTCCTTGTTGGTCCGGTCTTTTGCGAGACTGATGTATCGGGTCAGCCACTCAACTGCGGTCCCATAGTCATTTTGCTCGTAGAAACATTTGCCCGCTCCGAGGGCCGCGGCCTTCCGTGAGTCCGAAGAAAAACTCAGATTGTAAACCTTGCCATAAAGGTGTCCGGCTTCGGCCTTAAGCCCGGCTTTCATTGTTACGTCAGCAAGATGCAAAGAAGCTCGGCCGCACAGCTCGCTATCAGGATATTGTTCAATGAGCTGTTTTAGGTCTTCCCTCGCGCCAGAGTAGTCGTACAGATTAGTTTTGAGCTTGCCCGAATGTAACAGGGCGTACGCAGCCAGCGAACTTCGTGAAAAGCGATTTGCAACCAGTTTATACTGTGCCATCGCATCAACTACCTGGCCTGTTTCGGCTTGCAGAAGTCCCATTGCAAAATGAACATTGGGGATGCGTTCGTCGCCGGGGAATGTAAGGAGAAATCTTTGCCAAAGTGAAATGGCTTCCTCACTGAGCAGGGCTATATGCTCCGATAACGAAGAATAATCGGCCGGGTCCCCGATATTTACGCTTCCTTTATCATCCAGCCGGGCCAGCAGGCCAACGTGGCCGGCCGCCACGGTAAGAAAGTTTTGAGCTGTTGCGCCTGCCATGTATATGCTCACTGGCCGTTTGCGAAGATGCCCCGGGTGCGCAAAATCGGGCAGGGGGATTTGAACGGCATTTTCTGCGTCCGGGCGGGCCGGTCTGTTGCTGTATGACCAGCGGATGTCAAGTCCGGCATTGGCGACAAATCTTGCCAGCAGTTCTTCAATCGGCGCTCCTTGGCAGGCGACAGACCAGCGGGCTGTCAGCCCGGAAGCGGCATACTCGCTCTGTGGGCCGGGTGAAGGACCTGTGGGCTCGAACTTGCGGATTTGCGGCGCAAGCAGTCCCATGCTCAATAATTCTGAGCCGGAAATCAAGAGGGAACGCAGTTGCATCTCGTCCAGGTCGGCAAATGGATCTGTCTGTAGGAGACCAGCCCATAGGTTTGAGGGAAGGTCTTTATCGGAATCGCAAAGCGAGAGGACATTTCTGGTGATTGCCTGGGCGGCCAGAAAGTGGCAATCACGCTCAAGGGATGAGGCCCAGCCGCTGTCGACAGTGACCCCACGGATTAAGGCAATCGACTGGAAAGCCCGTGTTCGGGCTTCCAGGTACTGTTTTCTCTGCATTTCAAGCAGGCTGCGGTGATAGTTAGCGAGCACCCTTAAAACGAGCGAACGACTTTGTAAGACCGTTGTCAATAAACTGTTTGCTCGGTCGGGATCACCGATTTCCTTGACGCATAGGGCCATTTTTAGCAGGAGCAAATCTCCCAGAACATCGTGTTCGGTACTATTCGGAAGGCTTTTTCGAAGCTGGTCGTAGGCCGTATAAGCTTTCTCGTAATCCTTTTGCTCATAGGACCTTTGGGCAAGCTGCAAGGACAAAGGCTGTGTTAGTGCAAGTGCGGATTCCGGTTTTCGGATTTGCCGTGGGGGTTCTTCTTGGTCTGTACGTACAGGATAATCGACCACCGGCTTTGGGGAGACTGTTTGCCGAGATGCGGGTGCGGGTGCCACGGTATTTGCTCCTGGTGGAAATCTTAGCAATGCGTAAAGCAACGCTGCAGCCATTACCACGATACCGCCAACAAGGAGTTTTTGGAGTGTCGAAAAACGGCTGGTCTGAATAGATGCCGGTGCAGGTAGGCCGGCGTTGGTTCTATCCAGCCGGGCTTGACTGCCGGTAGATGGCGCAGAAGACGCCAGAAGTCTATAGAGAGCTTCGTCTCCGGCAAATAGTTCGTGTTCCGAGAGTTCCTCTTGAGTTTCACACGATGATGCTTCGGCCTCGGCAAGTTCCTGCTGCGCTTTTTGTGCACGGGCTTGGCGGTCAGAGGGTAGTGCGGCGAAATTTTCTTCGAGATCATGCTTTGGTTTTTTCGTCGCCATCGTTTTCCACTTTGCTCTAAGTGCTGTGTTTTCTTGAGGTTCTGCGCGTCCACCTAATGCTGTTCAGGATCAATACCAGAGCATATTTCACGCGGACCCTCTTTTGCGATAAACTGCAAACGGGAACCAGCAACATTTCCAAAAACACAGCAACAGTCGTGCCAGACTTGATATCTGATACTTGAGGCGGCTTCTTTGGAGCGTTTTTGCACAGAAAATCAGTTTTTTCGCTACTGCTGCCTGCGATTGGAATTGTAAAGATATGTCAGGATTCTATACGGGCCGATAGATTTTCTGACACGGATTTGGGATTGTAATTACAGCGTTTGCAAGTAAATAAAGCAAGTGCAGGTAACGAACGAATGACCGTAGTTACAGGCAAACCTTTGGCAACAGTAATCAAAAAGTACCTAACCAGATATTCATTGGGCAGCGGTTATGAATTGACGAGAGGATGATATCGGCACGTCATCTTGCAGTTCTTTTGCGGTACCGCCGAGTGAATTCTTGTGCTCTTGGAGGTGTTCGGCAGTATTCATGCCTTTTTCGATATTGTACTGTTTGACCTTTGCGTAGAGTGTTGCTCTGGTTATACCAAGAAGAGCGGCGGCTTGAGTCTTCTGCCAGCCGGTTTCCTGCAGGGCCCGAGCGATCAGTTCGCGTTCGGCTTTCGCCAGTGAAAAATCCCTGATGTGGTCCCTGGCTGCTGGGACCAGGTTTTCGGATTGCTCACAGTATTCAGGGGGGTCGATTACAATACTGCTCAGGCCTATTTTGTCCGTTGTTTCCAACAGTATTGCCCGCTCAATGACATTGCGAAGTTCGCGGACATTGCCGGGCCAGTCGTGTTTCTCCAAGATTTCCATAGCCAGTTTGGTCAGGCAAACTATCTTATTGGTTTTTTCCGGACAAATAGTCGATGTCTTCAGGAAGTACTCGGCCAGTAAAGAGATGTCTTCTCTTCGGTCGGGCGATCTTAAAGGGGTAATAATCACCGGACAGATGTTCAAACGATAATAAAGGTCGCGTCGGAAGCGATTCGCCTTGGTTTCCCTATATAGATTACGGTTACTCGTTGCTATTATTGTGGCGTCACAGTTGATATTTTTCACGCCGCCGACCTTTCGGAACGTTTTTTCCTGGAGAACGCGCAGCAGTTTTGTCTGCAGGTCGATTGGCACTTCACTTATTTCATCGAGCAGAATTGTGCCAGAGCCAGCCAACTCCAAAAGTCCTGTTTTCTCGCGGTCGGCGCCGGTAAAAGCCCCCTTTTCATGGCCAAAAAGCTCACTTTCGAGCAGATTTGCCGTCAGTGCTGCACAGTTTACGGCTACAAACTGTTCATTTGGATGCCTTAGGACGTGAATTGCCTCGGCCGCAAGTTCCTTGCCGGTACCTGTTTCTCCTACTATTAAGACCGGGTTGCACCGGCTGGCAGCGACAAGTCTAATCATGGCAAGGGTCTTGACGAATGCTCTGCTGCGACCAACCATGGATACGGAGGCGGCGTAGTCTTCAGCGAAAAAGTCGCTTGTGCTCCTTGCGGAGTCAATAGGCTTCGGCTTGTTCTCCAACCGGTCTGCAATCAGTTCCAGCCGATTGTAATCTTGACTGCCCTGCAAGTAGTCATGTACCCCCATCTTTATAAACTCTGTAGATGACGTTTGGTTTTTCTCATTGCCGACTACCACCATCGGTGTGTTTATCGAATTTTTATGGGACTTACTGAGAAATTCGCGAATATCAGTGAGGCCGAACCAATCGTCCAGGAGAATCAAATCCGGATTGACTGTCTCAATGATATCCAAAGCCTCGTTCAGGTCATCGGCCACAAATATGTCCTGGCCAACCCGGCGAGCTAATTGTTGAATTTCTGCGTCTTTGGTTACGGCAACGACTCTGCGTAGATTCATTCCTGCCCTAAGACTCTATACAAGGGTTTCCCCCCAACTTTACTGTCATTCAAGATGCCCACTAAATCGGCGGATGAAGCTTGTTGACTTTAATTTTTTATGGGACGGCCCAATAATATCCCGAATTTGTTGCTCGCACAAATGGACTAAGATAAAGCTGCTGTGTTATGGGACATTCTACCAATACAAAAAATCAAAACCGTCGGCGAGTCGCTGTTGTTTCTTATGGGACGTTAAAGTGTCACCGGGCAGACCGCGGCAAAAGCGGGATGTCGGCACCGCCATAAACACAAACCGGCGAAATCTTCCGGGATACCGGGCAGATTCATCCTTAGTAGAAAATTCTCCAACAGGGCCGAACTTGGCACTTGTCTAATTTTTAAACTCCATAACCTTTTCTCTTATAAGAGGTTATGAATTCAAAAACACGTGGGCGCGCCAATGTGGCACGGCAATTGCACGTTCCCCTTCGCCGTTCGCGGTAGTGTGGTATCGGGTTCCCGTCGGCCTTGCGGGGACGCGAGAGGAAAACTTTGATAGGCTTTTTTAACAAGGTAGAAACTTATGGACCTATTATCGGCAACAGCGAAAGCAAGTGACATCCAGATGGATTTTATGAAACTTCTTGTGACGGAACTGCAAAACCAGAATCCGCTGGAACCGCTGGACAACAAGGAAATGGCTTCACAAATGGCGCAGTTCTCACAACTGCAGCAGCTGGAGAACATGAATTCAAGCTTCGCGAAGGTACTGACCACCGTCGAACGCACGTATGCCAGCTCGTTGATAGGCAAGGACGTTACGTTCGTGGCGGCGACGGAGATGGGCACCAACGAAATCCAAAGCGGCAGAGTTGAGACGGTGTTCAATAATGTGGATGGTGAAATCTTTTTGGTAGTAGGAAACCATACTCTGGGTTTAGAGGGCGTAATATCGGTCAAGAACTAAGAGTCGGTCGGGTTGAGGTTCTGAAATATTAAGGAGAGACGAAGATGAGTTTTGCATTATCAGCGGCAGTTACAGGCCTGCAGGCACATCAGAAAATGCTCGATATAGCCGGTAACAATCTTGCGAATATGAGTACTACGGCGTTTAAGGCCAGCAACATCACTTTTTCTGAGCTTCTGAGTGAGACGATTAAGAAGGCATCCGCTCCGTCAAGTACCATTGGCGGCATTAATCCTCAACAGATGGGCAGCGGTGTCGGCGTCGCCGGCATCAGCCGTAACATGTCACAGGGTAATATTGTCAATACGGGTCAGCCGCTGGACCTGGCAATAGAAGGCGAGGGTTATTTCGTGGCAAGTGACGGACAGCAGGATTTATATACGCGCGCCGGGGCATTTGGCGTCGATGCCGCCTCGCAACTGGTTGACCCGTCTACAGGTTTTCGAGTTCAGCGCATTGGTGCAACGGGTGAAAGCGATGGTTTTCAGACGGCCGGCGACAGCAATATTAACGTTCCCTTTGACACAGCACTGCCGGCGAGAGCGACATCGGCGATCACCGTCTCGGGTAATCTCAGCGCAGATGGAAGCCTGGCTTCGCCGCAAACACAATTAATTGTCTCCAACATGGCTTACACCGTCAACGGTTCCGCAGCGAGTGCCAGTACGTTACTGACAGGCCTTGACCAATTCAACGGAACGCTGAGTTCTGGTGTTATCAGCTTCTCCGGCTACAAACCGGACGGTACGGCGTTATCGAGTGCGAGCCCGCCCGTTAACCTGACGATGCCTGTTACTGCAGCCACCACATTGGGTGGTGTACTGACCTGGTTGAACACTAATGAGGGTACTCCTGCGGTTAATGAAGTGCAGACCATCTCTATTTCGGGAGGCGTTCCCACCACCGGAAAATTCAACCTCGAGCTTAACGGCGAAAAAACTGCGGATATCGCTTGGAACGCAACCGCAGCTCAGGTTCAGCTTGCCTTGGAAAACCTGCCTGGCGTGCAAGTCGGTGATGTGAGTTGTACCGATGGCCCCCTTCCCGGCACTGCTATCACGGTGACTTTTCAGGGCAACCTGGCGGGAACGGATATTGAAGAGATGATTGTCAGCGACAGCACATTAGACGATGGGACAGCTTCCGTTGCTGAAGCCACGGAAGGGCGTGCGGTTCAAGGCGTTCTGGGTGGTGATGCGACGGCGTCTCTGCTGAACGGAAAAATACGGATAACAGACACGGCAAGCGGTTATAGCCGGTCGGATATTACTATGTCATATTCTGATGCCACCAGCACCTTGACGATGCCCGGCTATTTTGAAATCGCAAGCCTCGGCGGCGAGGAGGTAAAACCTGTAAACATTACCTTGTATGACTCTCAGGGCGGCAAGCATACGCTCTCCGGCGCCTTTGTGCGTACCGATACTCCCAACGAGTGGAATCTGGTGCTGACCTCAATTAGCGGGAATATTAGCGAAATAACGATGGACAACAGGCGCATTGATGGCATATCCTTTGATGCCGCGGACGGCTCTTACATGGGTTTGAGCGGGGCCGATACTGCACAATTTGTTATTACCTTTGCCCATGATACCGCCAATCCGCAAACCATCTCGGTTTCTCTGGGCACCCAAGGTGAGTGCGACGGCCTGACACAGTTTGCAGGGACATCGACAGCGGTAGTTAGAGACCAGGACGGCTACGAATCGGGAAGACTCACAACGGTTTCCGTGAATAACGAAGGCATACTTATTGGCGCCTTTTCCAACGGGGTCAAGAAAGACATCGCCACGCTGAAAATAGCGTTGTTCCAGAATGCTACAGGGTTGGAAAGCATTGGCAACGGGTATTTCATTTCTTCAGCCAACTCCGGCGAAGCGGTCGCGACCCAGGCTTTGAACGGCGGAGCGGGGGCTATTCACGGCGGAGCACTGGAGAAATCCAACGCGGATGTAGCCAGCGAGTTTGTCAACATGATTCTGGCGCAGAACGGCTTTCAGGCAAATGCAAGGACCATCAGAGTGGCAAATGACGTACTTCGCGAATTGAGCAACCTTATCAGGTAGTAGGAAAACATAAACCATAGAGCGGAAGATTTACGGCTGAGTTGGTATCAAAGTGGGAATGGACCAAGAGGTAAGAGGCAGGCAGCTAAAGCACTTACGGAGAGTCTCCCACGAGCGGGGTCCCGATAGCAAGAGGTTTTGGAGACTCATCTTGGCGTTGGTTTAATTATGGGCTTTACTATTTACTTTCTGGTTTCCAACTCTTTGCTGGCGCTGACGCCGGCGGAGCGCTGGCGAGCGGCAGGCCGGTTTGACTCTAATTTTATGGGCGAACGCTGGTTCTTCCTGACGGCAGTAGCTGCCATAGTCATATTAACTGCGCTGCTTGTCGTGGTTAGCTTGTTTCGAATCATAGAGGAACGGAGGGCTGCCGAACGGCAATTTGTTGATAATGCCGAAAGAAGGGGCCTGAGCACACGCGAATGCCAGATCTTACTCGGGGTGGCAAGTAAGGCCGGTCTGAGAAGGAGTGATGCCATTTTCACAATGGAAGAGGCCTTTGACCACGGGTCCACCAGGATGATAGGAGAAAGCGTGGCACAGCACAAGAAGGATGAAGACAGGAAACAACTAAGAAGCGAGCTGTCCTTTCTGCGTGAAAAGCTCGGATTTCGAAAGCAGCGTCATTCGGCTGCGAAATCGAGAAAAGTGAGCAGCAGACAAATTCCTGTGGGCAAGAAAGTTTATATAACGCGCCGAATAACAGGTAGTTCCGGTGATATTGACGCTACGGTTGTGGAAAACAATGATATGGAACTGACTGTTAGGTCCACAGTACAGGTAAAGATAACCTTCGGCGAGTTTTGGCGTGTACGATATTATTTTGGCCCTTCGATTTGGGAATTCGATACTGCCGTGCTGGGTTGTGAAGGCGACATATTGGTTTTGAACCACAGTGACGATGTGCGGTTTATAAATCGAAGACGCTTCCTGCGCGTTCCGGTAAGTCAGCCGGCCTTCGTTGCTCGCTTTCCGTTCACAAGACCGCTATCGGAGGGCGGCAACGGCAAGAAGGGGAGTCTGAAGAGAGGGCTGGTTCTGTCGGATACTTGCCGGAATTCCTGGGGACCGCCGGAATTTGTGCCGGGGGTTGTTACCGAACTGGCCGGCCCAGGTCTGCGGCTTGAGGCGCCGCTGAAAATAGAAGCAGGTGACAGGGTGTTGGTCGTGCTGAGATTGGATGAAGAAAATGGGCTGGATTCGGTCCCGGCCCGCAGGAAGGGCAGGCCGGCAAGGCCGAAAATAGTAGAAGATATTGGTGAGGTCAGGCACACCAGAGCCGCGCAAAACGGTCTGTCAATAGCAGTAGAATTGACGGGGCTGAGCGATGCAGACGTTGCTAAACTGATTCGTGCGACGAATTTGGCTTCACTGAGGGCCCGCGTCAAAACCGAGTTTGCTCGGGGTTCTTTAAGCGCGGAAGAAAGTGCTGCCGAGCCTGTACCCATGCGAGGAGTTTAGAGTGGCGGACACTATAACCCAGGTTAGTTCGAGTATAGATGCGTTGATGCAGGAATTCTATGTCATCACGCACAATCTGGCTAACGCGAGCACGGTCGGATACAAGCGCGTGGCCAATGCCTTTTCAAGGGCTCTTGAGGCGCAGGGGGCATTTGCTGACACGTATTCTCCCGGCACCATTGAGCTGAATTCGGCGTTCGATTTTTCCCAGGGCGGGATTGTTGAAACGGGCCGGCCTTTGGATCTGGCGCTGCACGGTAAAGGTTTCTTCGTAGTAGAGGCACCCGAAGGCCCGCTTTACACTCGCAACGGGATGTTCCAGACAAACCGCAACGGCCAAATCGTGACCTCCGACGGGAGAATTGTGGCCTGTGAAGCGGGGCCAATAACGGTACCACAGGACGTGGGAATTTCAGAACTGACTGTGTCAGGCGATGGAAGCGTCAGCTCCCGCGGCACAGCCTTAGGAAAACTCAGGCTTGTCGATTTCAAGGAGAATGAAAACAAACTTCTGGCGGTTGGTGCGAGCTGTTTCCGGATGCCGGACCAGGATGTAGTGCCGGCCGCAGCCGAACATATAGTTATAAAGCAGGGCTATCAGGAAAGCTCCAATGTCAAAATAGTCGACGAGTTGGTGGATATGGTAATGGTGTCCCGGCTCTACGAAGCGAATATGAAGCTTCTCTCGGCACAAAAGGAGGCTTCCAGTTCAATTATGGGTGTGGCCATGGGTTAGAAAACGTGTGTATACAAATAAGGATTCGGAAGTCGCCAATAAACACTTTTGCGTTTGTGAACGGTTAAGATAGGAGACAAATATTATGTTAAGAGCATTTTCCACCGCAGCGACAGGTATGGCCGCGCAACAAATGATGGTGGATGTGATTGCCAATAATCTTGCCAACCTTAACACTACGGGGTTCAAGCGAAGTCAAATCAATTTTCAGGATTTAATTTATGTTAACATGCAGGAACCCGGAACAGAGGTGGCTTCAGGCATAACGTCTCCCAGCGGTCTGGAGATAGGTAGTGGAGTCCGCGCTGCGTCGACAATAAAGGTTTTTACTTGGGGTGAGCTTCAGAATACCGGCCGGCCTCTCGATATAGCTATTACAGGAGACGGTTTTCTGCAGATAAGCATGCCGGACGGCACCATAAGGTATACGCGCGACGGCTCGCTGCAAATAAATGGCAATGGGCAGTTGGTTACTACCACCGGGTACTACCTGGAGCCTTCTATCAGTATTCCGACAGATGCGGCCTCGGTTGATATCGGAAAGGACGGGGGTGTCAATGTTACCGATCCTGCCGGGTCTGTGTCGGTTGTCGGTACCCTGCAGTTGGTCCGTTTTCCGAATCCGTCTGGGCTGTCGAGTGAGGGCGATAATCTTCTGGCGGAGACCGAGGCCAGCGGCCCGCCTACGACCGGCACCCCGGGCGAAAATGGTTTCGGTAGTATCCAGACCAGTTTTCTGGAGAAATCCAATGTCCAAATGATAACCGAGCTGGTGAATCTTATAACCGCCCAGCGAGCGTACGAGACAAACTCGCGCGCAATTAAGGCGGGAGACGATATGCTTCGAACGGCGAACCAGATAGCTTAGTTCGTGAGCCTATGTATACCTGACAAGAGAACTTGAAGGCTGTTATGAGCAGTAAAACAATGAGTGTTGTCGTAATTATTTCCGTCCTGGCCTCAGCGCGGTTTAGTGGGGCTTCGGCAGACAACAACGTCGATCCCGCTGGGGATTCCAAGCTCCGGATCCACCTCCCGCGAGAAGCTACAATCGAGGGCGATTCCTTCAGCCTGGGTCAGGTCGGGATAGTCCGGGGTCAGGAGCCTTTTGTAACCAAGGCAAACGAGGTTTCTTTGGGAAGGATTTCGACGCCCGGCCAGAAAGTTGTTGTTGACAGAGCAACAGTTTTGACCAGGTTGGCTTGTAGTGGAATACCCTCTTCAAGCGTTGTACTGAGCGGTGCGGAAAGATTAACGGTAACGCAGCGCCAGCAGATTATCAAAGGCAACCAACTTGTTGATCTGGCCAAGTCGTTTCTCAAGAAGAGCCTGCGTGGCGGCTACGTTTACCAGTTGGACCCGACGAGAATACCGGCGGAAATAGTCGTACCTGGTGGGAGTGAGGATATAGAACTGTCTCCACGTTTGGTCGAAGGCGACGAAAAGAACCGGCCTACAGTTCAGATTGCCATGCTTTCCGGCGGTAAACAAATAGAGACTCGTGACATAACTTTCCCTTTGAAATACGGTTGCCACAGAGCTGTAGCACTCGTTGATATTGCCGCAGGTGCCGCTGTCAGTGCCGATAATGTCAAGGTGGAAGAGACGCTGTCGGACCGTCCGGAGCCGGCAGGCTGGAGGCCTCCCTACGGTCTTGTCGCTAAGCGCCCAATAGCCGCTGGTACGGTTATTTGTCCGAATATGACGGCTCGTTCGAAGCCTCAGATTGTGCTTAAGCGGAATGAAACTGTTGTTATCCGAATTGACATGCCGGGGTTTCTGGTAACGGCCGTTGGAAAAGCCGTTCAAGACGGCTGTGCAGGTGATTATATAAAAGTGCGAAACATTGACTCGAAGCGCATAATTTTGGCCAGGGTCAACGAAGACGGGACAGTAGAACCGGTCTTGTAGTGTGCGATTAGATTGGAGTTTTCTGAAAGGAAGAGCAATGAATACCAACAACAGACTTGTCCTGGGGTTTGTCCTTATGGTTATTGTCCTTTGTTCGGCCGCCTGCTCACAGGCAGGTTCAATCTGGGCAAAGAAGGACAAGAATATGAGGGATTTATATACTGACGATGTCGCGCGGAACATAGGTGACATTCTGACCATCAGGATCAGCGAAGACAGCAAGGTCGACAATAAGGCAAAGAGAGACCTCAAAAAGGAAACCGATAAGTCGACTGTTTTTGATGGTAAAGTCGGCGGTTTCGCCGACCTTGGTGAGTTTGGCATAAGTGCCGAATCAACAAACGAGCTGAAAAGCAAGGCTGATTACAAAGACGAGCGAAGCTTTGTTGATTCCATAACCGTCGTGGTCGTGGATATACTGCCGAATCGCAATCTGGTGGTTATGGGAACGCGCGACCGCAATATCGCCGGTGATATCCAGACGATTGAGGCAAGCGGCATAGTCAGGCCGAGCGATATAGCGTTTGACAATACGGTTGAAAGCAAGCGGGTTGCGGATTTTCACATTGTAACCAGAAATGCGGGTGTGGCGGCACGTTACACCCGGCCGGGCTGGCTGGGCACCATATTTGATATTATTTGGCCTTTCTAAAGTTCTGCAAGAGGAGTGTCGTGGTTGTTTTTTGAAAGCGCATATTCATGAAATCTCGCTTGATACTTCTGTTTCTAATACTGGCAAGTGTGGTTGAACTCGGCCAATGTGAGCGAATAAAGGATATCGTTGATATCCAGGGGGTTCGCAGCAACCCTCTGAGCGGTCTCGGATTAGTGATAGGACTGGCCGGCACCGGCGATAGTACACTGCCGTCGCGCCAAATGCTGACGAATATACTGAGACGCTCAGGACTGGTTCTTTCACCGTCTGATTTGACCGGGGGCAACGTTGCTGTAGTCATGGTTACGACGGAGTTGGGGCCGTTTGACCACGAAGGCTCGCTTATCGATGTTGATGTATCTTCAATAGGAGACGCCAAGAGCCTTCAGGGAGGCATTCTTTTGCCGACGCCGCTGGAAGGCCTGGATGGCCAGGTGTACGCGGTGACCAAAGCGGAAGGGGTTTCGATTGGCGGCTGGACGGCTTCGGGTGACAAGGCTTCCATTACAAAGAACCACCAGACGGTCGGGCGAATTCCCGGCGGAGCGATAGTGGAAAAAGAGGAAATAGCAACGTTTGTCGAGTACATCGCAGGCAACAGGTTTGTAACACTCAATCTCAGGAATAACGATTTCTCAACGGCAGAGGAAATCAGCAAGGCTGTTAACCGGATATATCCGAACAGCGCGGCAGTGATTGACGGGGGCACTGTCAAAGTTGAAGTCCCTGATGAAGTCAGGCAGACCGGTATATCCGGGTTTATTCATGATATCACGAAGCTCGAAGTTAAAGTTGACGCCCCGGCGGTGGTGGTTATCAACGAACGGACCGGCACGATTGTTGTGGGAGAAAACGTCGGTATATCCGCGGTGGCAATTTCCCAGGGCAGCCTTGTTGTAAAAATCAAGGAGATGGAAATCGTTTCTCAGCCGACCGCACCTTTCTCTGATGCAGGCACGACGGAAAAAGTTCCGGAAACGCTTGTAGGAGTCGAAGAGAAGCAAGGGTATCTGATTCCCGTGTCTCGGGCGGTAACCGTCGCGGATTTAGCCAAAACCCTGAATGCCATAGGAGCAACGCCGAGGGACCTTATTGCCATATTCAACGCCCTGAAAAAGGCAGGTGCGCTTCAAGCCAAGCTGGTGATAATGTAAAAGGACCCTGTTTTGTGGTGAGTCTTAAAATGGGAAAACAGGAGTAATCTTATGGATAATATTAAACTGATATTGACCGGAGCTGTTTCGCCGCCGGTACCGCTCGAAAATATAAATGGAGCCTCCTTTTATAAAACCATGAAGCAATTGGAAAGCCGAGAAATCAGCGGCCTTTCAGAAGAGCAGAAGAAACAAGCGGCCAAAGATTTTGAGTCGGTTTTGCTCAACAAGCTGGTGGACGAAATGAAGAATACCATTGGCGAGTGGGGCTTTGACAAAGACGGTACTTGTGAACAGGTTCAGGGGATATTCTGGCTGTACCTTGCCCGCCATATTTCAGACAACGGCGGCCTCGGTTTGTGGAAGGACATATACAAGTTTTTAACGGATTCGGGCGGCGCGAACGCCGTGACAAAGTAGCCTGGACAGGAAGACCGCCCATTTTGTGCATTTTCAAATGCGAAAGAGTGTACCTATTGCCCCCGGCAGTAAGTCGGGAGGCAGGAGTCCGAATGTATGAAAACCAAAGCAGCCGCAATAGAAGATAGAGTCGATGACCTGCTGATTGTTCTGGATAAAGACATCCAGCATATACAAGAGAGTTTGTCGCGTTTGAACGAGCTGCGTACCCTCGTTATCAAGCGGGACGATGTTGCTTTGGGTAAATTGCTTGAAGAAATACGGGCTGAGGCGGGTAGTTTCACTGCCAATGAATTAAAACGGCGGTCGATACGAGAAGGATTGGCGGTTGCTCTCGGCTGTAACTTCGAGCAGATGACGCTGTCAAGACTTGAGACGATATTGCCGGAGGAAAAAAGGGTTCAGGCAGCCGAGAGGAAGACGAAATTGAGATCGCTGACCGAGGAACTTAAGAAAGAGCATTTAAGTACCGCGCTGCTCTTGTCCGAATGCGCCAGGTTCAACAATATGCTCTTGAAGAGCATTTTTGACTTCGGGAACAAAGGCACGCTCGTATACAGTTCGAGGGGTACAGCCAGTCGGCATAGTGACGGTGCTTTTGTAAGTTTGCAGCTTTGAACGGCTGCGGTATGAATGGAGCTAAACAGTGGATAGTTACTCTATAGGCATCAGCGGCCTCACTGCGGCACAGAAAGCCCTTGACGTAATCGGCAATAACGTTGCTAACGCGGCCACCGACGGGTATCACCGTCAGAGAATAGAACTTACTCCTGAACGCACGTCCCAGGTCGGCGACCTTATCCTAGGCGGCGGCGTCGATATCACCGGTATTACCAGAATGCTCGACGGTCTCTTGGAGCGAGAGATTCTCCGCCAGCGGTCATCCCTGGGGCAGGTCTCACAGGAACTCGCGACGCTGGGCATCGTAGAAAACGCGTTTGGAGAGCTCTCGGCCGCCGGCGGCTTGAGCAGTGCGATAGACGAATTCTTCAACGCATTGCAGGACCTCAGCGCTCACCCGTCGGAACTTGTCTGGCAGACTCAGGTTGTAACTGCTGCTCAGACTATGGCCGGCCGATTCAGGACATTGGGGGAATTTTTAGCCGGCCTGGAAACGCAGGTTACGATAGAAGCGCAAAACACGATTGAACAGGTCAATACACTGCTAACCCAAATTGCCGACATCAACCAAAAAATACAACGGCTGGAAATAAGCGGCGGACAGGCGAACAATTTGCGTGACCAAAGAGACCAGTACATAACAGAGCTGTCTGAGTTGGTGAGCGTAGAAACAATTGATCGCAAGTTCGGTGTGGTTGATGTGTGCGTAGTGGGGATAGGCGTTGTAACAGGCGGTTCCGCTACCGAACTTGAGGTGGGTTTGAAGGAGGACGGCAGCTTGGGCGTTTCCATCGTCGATGCGTACAATTACAACTCGGATGTGCAGGGAGGTCGGCTGGGCGGATTACTTTCATTGAAAAACGACACTATGGCCGAGGTTCACGATGATCTGGACAGTTTGGCGAACGCACTGATACAGCAGATAAATGAATATCATGTCCAGGCAGTGGGGTCAGAGGGCTCATTTACAGAATTGACCGGATGGGTGATGCCGAGTGAGAACCTGGCTGATTTTGACCCGCCCGTAACCGATGGGAAAATATATATACGAGTCATTGATACCGGCACTGGAACAATAACCCGTAACGAAATCAGTGTGGATGCATCAACCGATTCATTGACCACAATAGCGGCGGCAATTTCGGCCATTCCCATTCCCGGCCTAAACGCCTCGGCGAGCCTTTCGAAGTTAAGTATCACCGCCGATACAGGCTACGAATTTGATTTTCTGCCCGCAGTTCTTTCTTCACCCACCGCCAGTACTCTGACGGCAGGAACACCGCCAACCATATCCGTATCAGGCATCTATACAGGGACAGTAAACGACACTTTGAGGTTTACTGTCTCAGGTGCCGGTTCGGTAGGCAATGGCAGTCTGGAGCTTGAGGTGACCGATGGCGGCGGTGCCGGAGAGGTGATTGCTACCCTTAATATCGGCCAGGGTTACGCTGCAAGCGACCTGCTCGATGTTGGCAATGGAATCAGAATATCTCTTACCGCCGGCGATTTTGGCGCGGGTGACAACTTCGATGTGGATGTGTTTGCCGATACGGATACTTCCGGAGTGCTGGCGGCGGTGGGAATTAATACTTTTTTCGCCGGCAGCGGTGCGAAGAATATAGCTGTCTGTTCGGATATAGTGGATTCGCCTGCTCGGGTGGCCACGGCTCTGGGAGCAGATATGACCGATAATGCCAATGTTCTGCGTCTTGTAGGCTTGAAAGACCAGACGATGAGTGATTTGGACGCATTGACGCCTGTGGAGTTTTATCGCCAGCTGGTGACGGGCGTCGGTCAGGAGCTTTCAGTGCGGCAAATGCGGCAGGACAATGTCGAGGTCATAATCCAAAACCTCACCGGGCGGCAGAGCGAGATAAGCGGCGTCGACATCAATGAAGAAGCGACTCAAATGCTGGTCTTTGAACAGATGTTCCAGGCAATGGCGAAGTATCTGAACGTAATTCATTCGTCGATTCTAACTATTATGGAAATGATATAAAAGAATGAAGAGTCCTCAAAGGCGGTCTTTTGAGGTTCTTGGATTTATTCAGAGGTCTTAATGAGCGGGACACTCAGCAATATCTACAGTAACGTCAGCTTTGCTCTGCAATTGCATACTGAGGCGCTGGCTCGTCTGCAGGAGCAGGCATCTACGGGGGCACGCGTGAATCGGGCCTCGGATGACCCTTCCGGGGCGTACCAGATCTTAGGACAGAACTCTCAGGAAAGGCTCCTGGGAAATTATATAGACGGGCTCTGTGAAGCCGTTAATACATTGGGGCTTTCCTCGACCGCTATCGAGGATGTGATGTCTCAGATTGTAGAGGTGAAAACCCGCCTAACTCAAATTAGCAGCGGCATTTATGGACAGGAGCAGCGCAAACTAATCGCACAGGGTATCAATGATGCGTTGGAGCACATAGTTCTGCTGGCCAATACCAAACGCGCAGGACAGTACCTCTTTGGGGGAAGTGATACTGATTCACCGCCCTATGTTGCAGAACGCACCGACGGAAAAATAACCGCTGTCACTTATAACGGCAGTCTTGAGCAGCGGAACGTAGAGGCGGCCCCCGGTGTGCAGTCAAGTAGTTTTTATGTCGGCGATAATATTTTTCGCTCGAATGAGCGCGGCGACCCCGTTTTTCTCGGTGATACCGGCGCGAAAGCCGGTACCGGAACATCGAGTGTTCGCGGTGATGTCTGGCTAACGGTTATTCATGACGGCAGCAACTATAAACTGTCCATCGATGACGGAGCAAGCTATGTAATTGTCCCTGCAGGCGGCGATGTTAATCAAGCTGTAACCGATTCGCGCACGAAACGTATCTTATATGTTGACTCCACGGAAATAACAAGCACCGGCGTCGACCTTGTGCGAATTCCCGGAACTTATGACATATTTCATACGCTTGTCACAATTCGGGATATGCTGGAAAATGATAGAGGGCTCTCTGAAGCCCAGTTGCAGGGGCTGCTCATCAACTCGCTGAATTCACTGGATGAGGTAGGCGGTCTTCTCGTCCGAGCCCAGGTTTCCGTGGGGTCAAGAATCGGCTTTCTGGACGACCTGAAGGATAGTCTGCAAAAGCTGCAGTACGACGCCCAGGATGAGGCCGCCCGTGTGCAGGAAGCCGACATCGCACAAGTGGCTATAGACCTCTCTCGCCGTGAGGTTTTATACCAAATGTCGTTGTCGGTAGCTGCCAAAATCATGTCTATGTCGCTGCTGGATTTTATTGCGTAATCTCAAGCGAGTATCGAGAGGCTCCCATCTTATGGATTATGGCGGCGGCTTTGAAATTGAAAGTTATTGTGAATGATAGGGCATAAGCAGATTGATTCTTGCAGAAACCGGCTTGTCGGATATTGCGCCGGCAGAGGTTTAGACGTAGGCTGCGGCGATGGCAAGACGTTGCCGGGCGCGATTACCGTTAATGTGGCGGACAAGGCAAATAAATCAGCGTCTAATGCGAATAGCTTGCCTTTCGAAGATGAGTCAATGGACTATCTTTTCAGTTGCCATTGTCTTGGGTGCTTCGAGGATACCGGCGGCATACTTGCAGAGTGGATGAGAGTGCTGCACCCGGGCGGTAACCTGGTGCTTTGTCTTCCTGATAAAAATTTTTGGCCGAGGGTCGGTGCTCCGGGCGCCAATCCGATACAAAAGCGAGGTTTGAATGTTAATTCTGTTCTCGCGGCGATTTCCGAAACAAATGACTATGACATCCTTCACATCGATGAATCCAATCTCAGGGGAGAGGGCTGTTTTTCATTGGTCGTCCGCAGGCTGCATCGAGAAACGCAGGAGCGAAAAGTCCTTGTTGAACACCATGCTGCTATAGGCGATACCATCTGCGCAGAGCCCGCCGTCAGAGCTCTTAAGAGACAGTTGGGCAGGGATGCGGGGATTATCATGCGGCTGATGCATCCGGAGCTCTTCCGCAATCATCCGAGCGTCAGCCGGGTCGAGCATACCATGTTTCCGCTGCGTTCAAATAAGTTTGAAAAGGTATATAAGCTCTCTGTGGAGCCTACCAGGCAGAATCGCTGGACGCATTTGGTTGACAGAGCAGCCGAGCAGTTGGGGGTAGCCTTAGACGATAAGATTCCTCGAATTTACTTTGACCAGTGGGACGAGGTCATGCTCGAAAAGTTTCATTTGCCGGATTCGGGAGGGCCTAAAATAGCGATTGCTCCTGTTGTCAACTGGCCGTCAAGGCTGTGGACGGAGAGCGCCAAATGGGCTCAGCTTTGCGCGATGCTTAGCGAGCATCTTGGGGCCACGATCATACAGCTTGGCGACGCGGGGTCATATACTGCCAATTTTGGTGTTGACTTTGTGGGTCAGACCTCCCCTCGTGAGGCCGCGATGGTTTTGAGCCGGTGTGATCTTCTTGTCAGTGTCGATACGGGGCTGGCGCATCTTGCGGCGGCTGTTGGTACGCCTTGCGTGGGCATTTTTGGGCCCATTTATCCTGAGTTGCGGATGCACGCGGGCTTGGGGCGGGCGGTAATAGCGGCGGATGCGGAGTGTCGGGGCTGCTTCCACTGGTTCGACGGCGATGTTCGCAGGTGCCCCAAAGGCCATCACGAATGTATGCGGCTTATCAGCGTGGAATCCGTGGCTGACGCGGTTCATAAGGTACTTGCCGGAGCCGCAAGCGGGTCGTCGCGATTGGCCTCGAAGAAAGTGCAGTGTGGTTGAGTACGTGGCTTGAACATATTGTTTGTTCGATATTTATACAAGTTTTAAGAGGAAGACAGCAAAATCGTGAATATACGTCGCTATGTGCTGACGGCACGAAATTTGCAGTAATTTTGCCGAGTTATGACCAGGCATGGTTCGTTCTTGAAAAGTGGGAGTAAGAGCAGATGACAACGGGAACAGACTTGAGTTATTACCAGAAAGGTTTGGAATTAGCCGAGGCCGGCAAGCATCAGGAAGCCCTTGCCTGTATTCAAGGATACCTTCGCGCGGCCCCCAACGATGCGGAGGCGCTTAACGATGCAGGGGCAATTCTTCATTGCCTGGGCCGCTCGGCTGAAGCCATCGAGCATCTTATGAAAGCGAGGACCCTGCAGGGCGACTCTGCTGAGATAGTCTGGAATTTGGTAGAGGCGTATCTTGCCGCGGGCAAAGCAACTGAAGCGGTGCCGCTGTTTGATGATATGGAGCGGATGGGCACATTGAACGCGGATGTGCTTAACAGGGCCGCAAACGTGTTTTTGAACCAGCGGAACAAAGCCGGCGCGGTCGAAATGCTGCTTCGCTCGCTGGAAGTTTCGCCACAGCAGCAAGTTCTTAACCCGATGATTGGAGCAATACAGACAAAGAGACCCAAGATTGCTTTCTTCTGTGGATTAAGAGGCGATACCAAGTTCCTGACCGATATTTACGAGTACGCCCGGCATAGATATCTGGTGCAGTTGCCTGAAATCCAGGATGTCGACCAGATGTACGAAGCAATGAAGACAAGCGAGATATCATGGTTCGAGTGGTGTACCGATATGGTTGTCAGGGCTTCGAAGCTGCCAAAAGTCTGCAAGAACATTGTAAGACTCCATCGCTTTGAAGCCTATAATGACTGGCCGAGCCAGGTCCGGTGGGAAAATATCGATGTACTTATCACCGTAGGAAACTCGTTTGTCAAAGATGCCCTGCTTAAACAAGTGCCCGATATCGAAAGTCGCACCCGTCTTGTCACGATTCCAAACGGGGTCAATCTTAAGAAGTTCAAGTTTGTTGACAGACAGCGCGGCAAGAACCTCGCCTGCGTGGGTTACTTGAATACAAGAAAGAACCCTATGTTTCTTCTGCAATGTATGCAAAAGCTGCACTACATTGACCCCGAATATAAGCTTTTCTTTGCGGGAGTGTTTCAAGATCCGATGCTCGAACAGTATGTCAGACATACGGTGCAGGCACTCGGGCTTACAGATGTGGTGTTTTTTGAAGGCTGGCAGGAAGATATAAATTCCTGGCTGCATGACAAACACTACATTGTTTCCTCCAGTATCGGAGAAAGCCAGGGTATGGGCCTGTTGGAAGGCATGGCCTGTGGATTAAAACCGGTTGTCCACAATTTTCCGGGGGCAAGCCAAATATTTCCGTCGGAGTTTCTATTTAATATCTCCGAACAATTCTGTGAACAGATTCGCCGCGGGCCATACGAACCCCAAAAGTATCGTCGCTTTGTCGAGGAAAACTATCCTCTTAAGAATCAGTTGAGTAAAATCAATGATATTTTCGCCCGGCTTGAAGCCGAAATAGATTTACAGCGGGCTCAGGCTCCATCGTGCAATACATCAACTCTCGACTTTGCGAGTTATTTCAAAACAGGGCCATTGCCGACTTGGAACTCTTAACTAATGAAGGAATGCCAGATAGTCTTGAATCGTGGAAAACCCTGAGAAAAAGGCCGGCGGACCCCGTTTTCAAGAAACCCCAATCGCCGAAGATGGCATTTGGGGACCGTTGAATGCTGTAAGTGGAAAATCCGGGCCGATGGTCAGCGTGCTCTTGCCGACCTTCAATCGCCCGAAATATTTTTCTGCGGCCCTGGCCAGCGTTTTGCACCAGAGTTACAGAAATCTTGAGGTCGTTGCAGTCAACGACGGCGGTGAAGATGTGAGCGACGTGGTCAAATCGTATAGTGATCCGCGTGTAATATTTATCAATAGAAAGGAAAACCGCGGCAAAGCCTTTTCGCTTAACGAGGCATTGGCCCGGGCCCGGGGCAAATATGTCGCTTATATTGACGATGATGATTTGTATTATCCCCATCACATCGAGACCCTGGTCGATGCTCTTGAGAACCGAACGGACTGCCGGGTTGCATATAGTGACTTGTACAAAACATATTGCAGGGTTATGCCCGACGACAGCAGGGCGGTCTTGGGCAAAGTTGTTGAGGTCAGCCGGGATTTCGACCGTTTTCTTATTCTATACTTCAATAATGTCCTGCACGTAAGCCTCATGCACCGCAGAGACCTGATTGAAAAGACAGGGCCTTACAACGAGCAGCTCACTGTTCTGATTGACTGGGACATCACCCGGCGACTGGCTTTCTTCTCAGATTTTCATCACATTTGCGAGATTACCGGCGAGTTCTACAGCCCTGTCGGCCAATCCGATAGGATATCGGTCCGGCAGCGCAGAGACAAAAAAGAATATCTCAGGAACGCCTTGACCATACGAACCACAAGGCCGCCCAAGCCTTGGTCGAAGATTGAGGATATGTCCATAATCTTTAACACGGAACACTTGGACAAGAAGGCGGGCAAAATGATTGGTTCCATCTGGCGGTACACGTTCTATCCTTACAAGCTTTATCTGCCGCTGTCGCCGACCGATTGCCGCCGGCTCAGGACTGATGTTCCCAATACGGTCTTGGTCCCTGTGAGCGCGCCTGCTTCTGAGGCCCAGCGTATTGATGCGGCTTTGGCCAGGTGTGAGGGCGAGTATGTCACTATAGTGCCAGGCGGCTTTGAGGCGGGCGAGATATGGGTGGAGGATTGCCTTCATGCCCTTATCAACGGCTCGCTCACCGGTGAGGGATTCGAGCTGGAACGTTCCACCGACCGACTTTGGGCGGCCGTGCTCAGAAGGAACGACCTGCAACATGCTCGTAATAATTTCCCGAATTTATCTGTTCGCGAATCGATAAAAGCTTCAGGTATCAAGTTGAGGCGGTTACGACCTGACCAGATACTCTTTCAGTTTGACCAGTTGCTTGCAGAAGCAAAAGGGACTGAAAAAGACGGGGATTGCGCAAAAGCGGCGGAGATATTTGAGTATATTGCGGGCAACTATCGAAACCAGCTATGGATGAAAGCACTGGCTGCGGATGCTTTTTTCAAGGCTGGCAATCACGCCAGAGCAGCCGAGCTTAGCCGTCAAGTCAATCAGCAGCGGCCGACGGTCGATACGCTTTTGTTGGAGGCAAAGCTCGAAAGAGACAAAAAGAATTTTAACTCGGCGATTGAATTGCTCGAGAGAGCAGAGCAAATACTTGAAGGAAGAGAATTGGTATGGACATAACTGAAGAGGGTTCCGATTTTGCGTTAAGTCGCAAGATGGCGTTCGAGCAAAACATTATCGAAGAGTGTGCCCCCACCCAGCATTACGAAGTCCTGCAGGAGCTTGGGGACTGTTACACTTCTGTCGGCGACTACGCAAAGGCACAAAACTGCTATGAGAAGGCAACATCACTGGGGCCTGATGAGCCGGCCCCATACGTCGGGCTCGGAGTGGTCTCGCTGCAGAAGAATCTTCTTGATGAGGCTGAAATAGCCTTCAGGGTTGCCTGCAGGCTTGATGTCAATTGTGCAAAGGCCTATGCCGGCTTGGCTATGGTCGCCCAGCAGAGAGCGGATTACGAACGTGCTTTTGATATGTATTTGAAATGCCTCGAGCTAAATTGCGATAATCCGATAGCGCTTTTGGGACTGTTTCAAACCTCCTGTCAAATGGGCTCATTTGCAAAAGTCATCTACTATCTGGAAGTGTATCTAAACATGCACCCCGGCGATACTTCCGTCATGTTTTCTCTGGCGGCGCTATATATGAAAGACGGCCGGTTTGACCAGGCCCGAAAAGTCCTTCTCGACGTCCTGGCTTTGGACCCCGCAAACAGGGATGCGGCTAACCTGCTTGAGGAAGTCGAGCATAATGTGGCCCGGATGGGACACCGTGCAGGAGCTCAGATTGGATGAGTACAGGCAAGCAGATAGAACTGCTGGATCACTTACAGGCCCTATTGGAAAGGCAAACAGAATGCGCCCAACAGGGCAGCATTAGCAATGTGGAGGTCTTGAGCCGACGGGCCGATTCTCTTGTCGGCGAAATAGCCAAGATGGGGATTCTTGAATTGCCTGAATTCGAATATCGACGGGCGCGATTGCAAAAATTATACGATGGCTTATGCCTGGCCCTTGCAGCTCAGCGAGCGGATACCGCTGAGAAACTGAAACGGATTCGCAGAGGCAAGAAGACCGTAGGGGTCTATCGTGAAAATGTCTGATTATGAGCAAAAAGCGTTTCGAAGTGTGAAATACTCTGAGGAACTATGGTCCACGCGGAGTGCTTATGTCTATGCCTTTGTCAGTAGAAAGTACGGTATTTGAATAACTGGCGTTTGAATTTGGATTTATTTTATCAATGGAGTGATAAGACATATGAATATTTTAGTCGTAGGCGGCGCCGGTTATATCGGCGGGGCGGTAACGGATATTCTGCAAACGACAAATCACAACACTCGTGTCTATGATTCCCTGCTGTACGAAGAGTCATATCGCAAGCCGGTTGAGTTTATCTACGGCGACGTTCGAGACTGCGAGCGGCTGGAGAAACAGTTGGAATGGGCGGATGCCGTCGTTTGGCTGGCAGCCTTGGTGGGCGATGGAGCGTGTGCCATCAATCCCCAGTTGAGCATCGAAATCAACCAGAATACGGTCCGGCGGCTTTGTGAAAACTACAACGGCAGGATAATTTTTACCTCAACCTGTTCCGTGTACGGAGCCCAGGACGGCATACTTACGGAAGAGTCGCCGACCCAGCCTCTTTCGGTTTATGCCGCCACCAAGTTGGCCGCCGAGCAGCATTTGCAGGACAAGAATGCGCTAATCTTTAGGCTCGGCACTTTGTTCGGCGTCAGCGACCTGTTTGCGCGTTTGCGTCTCGACCTGGTCGTAAACGTCTTAACGGTTCGAGCCGCGATTGAGGGGGAGTTAACAGTGTTTGGGGGCGAGCAGTTTCGGCCGCTCATGCATGTAAAGGATGTGGCAAGAGCAATAGTTGACTATATTGATACTAAATACGCAGGAACTTATAATTTGCACCGCCAGAATGTCCGAATTGTGGATTTGGCGTATCAGGTGCGAAACCATTTCCCGGATACGGTGGTGACCAGGACCGATATCGAATTTCAGGATGCTCGAAATTATCGCGTCTGCAGCGACAAAGCGCGGTCGCAGCTTGGCTGGAGACCAACGTATTCGATTGACGACGGCATTATCGAAATTAAGGAATTAATAGAGACAAGACGCCTCAAGGATGTTTCCAATCCCCGGTATGCCAATCAGGCTTTTTTGAAACAGCGCGTACCGGAGTTGCTGCACGTTTGAGGCACTATTCATATTGGAAGATTACCGGGAAAGCACGATGAAAGATAAAGTCCATATTTTCAGCGGCGGGTTGGCGGTGGATGACCGGGGTGAAACAGTTTTCGTTAATGATTTCGATTTCGAGGGCGTCAAGCGCTTCTATGTAGTGTCTAATCACAAGGCCGGTTTCGTGCGCGCGTGGCATGCTCATAGACATGAAGCAAAATATGTAACGGCAGTTTCGGGAGCCGCTATTATCGGCGCCGTAAAAATCGACAATTGGGAAAAACCATCCAGAGATTTGCCCGTCGAGCGCTATGTGATTTCCGCAAAAAAGCCGCAGGTCCTTTATATCCCCCCGGGATACGCCAATGGTTTCATGTCACTTACCTCTGACCTGAAATTGATGTTTTTCTCGACGGCTGCCCTCGAAGAAAGCGGTAAAGATGATATTCGCTTCGACGCCAGGTACTGGGATATCTGGAACATTACTGAGCGATAAGAATATCTGTGAGAGGAAATTGTTGTGAACAGGCGCAGTGTTCTTATTCTCGGTGCGAGCGGCATGCTCGGCTCTATGGTGACGGATTTCCTCTCTTGTGACGAGGATTTGTCCGTTACTGCCGCCGTACGTTCGCCGGAGCTTATTAAGAAGGCTTGCGAATGTATAAAAAATGTTGAATGGCGTTTGCTCGAAGTCGAAGAAGAAGTCGGCACAGTCCAGCAGCTTTGTGATTTGGGAAAACCTGATTGGGTTGTCAATGCGATAGGCGTAATCAAGCCTTACGCTCACGACGACCGCGCGGCAGAGGTCGAACGCGCAATTTTGATAAATGCCGCCTTTCCACACTGGTTGGCGCGGACCTTTGACCAGGCGCGTATTCTGCAGATTGCCACAGATTGCGTCTACTCAGGTAATAAGGGACATTATGTGGAAAGAGACAAGCACGATGCGCTTGACGTTTACGGCAAAACCAAAAGCCTGGGTGAGGTATTGCTGCCGAATGTGGGTCATCTTCGCTGTTCGATAATCGGCCCTGAGCCGAAAAGCTATGTCTCGTTGCTTGAATGGTTTAGGCGGCAGCCTCCTGATGCGAAGGTATCGGGCTTTGTAAATCATTTGTGGAACGGCGTTACAACGCTGCATTTCGCAAAGATTTGTCAGGGAATTATTAAGAATAATACATCTTTGCCCCGTATTCAGCATGTGATTCCAAGTGGGGATATAACAAAACACGACCTTTTACGCTGCTTTGCGCAATGGTACGACCGTGCTGATATTGAAATCACGCCGACCAATGCACCGATTGTGATTGATAGAAGGCTCGCCACGGAAAATGAGGAGTTGAACGCCAAACTGTGGAAGAATGCGGGATACGGAGTGCATCCGCCGACGGTTGAAGAAATGGTCGAAGAGATGGCAGCTTTTGAATACAGGTTAAAGGATTTATTGCTATGAAAATCCTTACGATTCTTGGTACCAGACCGGAGATTATACGTCTAAGCTGCATTATTCCCAAGCTTGACAAAACGTGCGACCACGTGCTCGTGCATACCGGCCAAAACTACGACTTTAATCTCAACGACATTTTTTTCCAGCAGCTTGAAGTTAGAAAACCGGATTGTTTCCTGGGCGCCAAGGGTACGTTCGGCGAGCAGATCGGCGCTATTTTGACGCGGATGGAAGAAGTTCTGAAAGATGAAAAGCCGGACAAATTCCTGGTTTTGGGCGATACGAACAGCAGCATGGCGGCAATCATGGCCAAGCGGATGGGCATACCCGTATATCATATGGAGGCCGGAAATCGCTGTTATGACGACCGCGTTCCCGAAGAGGTTAATCGCCGCATTATCGACCATTCGAGCGATGTGCTTCTGCCTTATACCGAGCGCAGCCGTGCAAATCTGTTGCGCGAAGGAATTCGAGGCGAGCGAATTTACGTTACCGGCAATCCCATTTATGAGGTGATTCAGCATTACGATGCGCAGATACGACGCTCTTTGATTCTCCAAGAATTGAAGCTTGAAGTGCAGCGGTATTTTCTCGTTACGATGCATCGCGAGGAAAATGTGGACGTAAGAGAAAGATTAAGCGGCGTAGTAACTGCGTTGGATGGACTGCAGAAAGAATACGGCGTCCCCGTAATTGTAAGCACCCACCCTCGTACAAAAAAGCGGATGGCGGAGTTCGGTGTGTTGGCAAACAACGAGAAAGTTTGTTTTATGCCTCCCTTCGGTTTTTTCGATTTTATTGCGCTTGAGCGAAGCGCCCTTTGTGTCCTCAGCGACAGTGGAACCGTGCAGGAAGAATGTGCGATATTCAGGGTTCCCGCCGTCACCATCCGCGATGTGACCGAACGCCCTGAGACGCTCGAATGCGGCAGCAATATTCTCAGCGGCGCTGAAGCGGAGAGTGTAATTCGGTGTGTTCACACTGTGTTGGGTCTGAAGGGACAATGGAAGGCTCCGCCGGAGTATCTGACAGAAAACGTTAGCGACACTGTCATTAAGATTTTGTTGGGGTATCTGCACAGGTCAAATATGAACCCTATTCGTGGTTCTTAACGACGGTCCTTTGGTATGCCTCCGTCGCACAAGGCCACAAGAATAGCGGTTTGTTCGAAATATAGGAGACGGCTGACATGAAAATCAAGAGCAGCATTCAGGATGGCAATCTTAACAATGCTGACATGTCTGTCAACGAGTGGTGGGATTATTGCCAGAGCAACAACTCTTGGTACTTGACCGGCAGTAAAGGCCCCGAAGTCTGGGAACGTTTAAATATCGCAGACAAGATCCGTTATGGTCAGGTTGTTTTAAACATCGGGGTAGGTCTTGGGTACTGTACACAAGAATTAGTGGCAATAGGATGCACGGTTCACGCCCTCGATATCTCCGAAGTTGCCTTGGATAGAGTGAGAAAAATGATTGCTGGAACTTGGTCGCCCACCCAATTAGCGCAACTTCCGGATAGTTTCTTCGATTTGGCTATTTCCAATTTAGTCACACAGCATATGAACGATGAAGACTTGTTCGACCAGATGGGCGCAGTGATAAGAAGTTTGAAGCCTGATGGAATATTTGCCATGCAGTTTGCGTATTCATTAAGCGCGAGGTACGATTTATATAAAGCGACAAGCGGGACTATGAAGGTTGGGGCAGTACTTCGTTCTTTGGCAAAGATGAATTCATTTGTGGAAAAGGCCCATGGCAGGATACTGTGGGTAGATAAGATAGGTGATTTCCCTGAATGGAATAGCGGATGGTACGGTGTTCATATCGTAAGACACGATGAAGGTAGTCCTTTACTACAGGACCGTTCTTTGGAAAACGCCCGGAATGCCGCGCGTTTTTTCAATGCGGATGGCGAAGATTTGTTCAATGCGGGGGATGCCGATAATGCAGAAGCAGCCTTCTTGCATTCCGTCAGGCTCGACCCTGAATTTGCTCGTCCTCACAACAATCTTGGAGTAGTATACTTTCAAAAATCAAATCACGACTTGGCCTTGAAGCATTTCGAGAAGGCTATGAGGCTGGAGCCAGGGAACCGTTTGTTTGTTTTTAACTGCGGCAAGCTTCTCAAATCTCTCGGAATGGCAAGTGAAACAAAGGATGTATATTCAGACTTTCTGAAAATTCATCCGGGTGACGATGAAATCAGAGGCCTGCTCAAAGGTCTCAATGCTTTCGAAGTTACCAATCTGAATTTCCGTAATCATCAGAACAGCTTGGCGGTTAAGGCAGGAGCAGGTGGACCTCTAGACGATTAGCATGAGTAATCTCGAAAAGAAGTTCAACCATGACAGGAATCTGCTCGAGTTAATAGCTTCCCTGAATTTGAGAGGTGAACATCGAATCTTAGATGTAGGATGTGGATATGGAAAGAATCTCAACTCTTACGGGCAAACGAGTTAGAGGCTGTGGGTGTCGATATAAATGAGTCGATGATCAAAAGCAACCTGGATAGTGGACTGAATTGTATGACGTTAGAGGAATTTGACCAAAGTCCTAATTAATACGACCTTATGATAATGTCGCATGTGATCGAACATTTCCTTCCTCTCGAACTGCTGCAGTTCATTGATCATTATCCGGACCGCCTGAAACTCGGGGGATACCTTTTCCGTATGACGCTTGTTATGTGGCCGGACTTGAAACACCGAGAAGGGATTAGTTGGAACAGATGAATAATTTTCTGATTGAGAGCAAACGACTAAGAGGCATCTTAAGCGAAAGGAATGAATTAGCAAAAATTCTGTCCGATGAAATTGCTAAGTGTGAAGCGGAGAATAACCTCAAGCCGGAAACTGGCGCGTTTCATTCCCATCCAAAGGCGCTCTTATCCGAAATCGACGTGCAGGGCGGAGAGGACAACCAGGAGCCTTCGGGTAATGAACGCCTCAGGAATTTGGTGAGTTTGCAGGAGAACTCTTTGGCAACACTGTTGCAGCAGCATAATTCGTGTTTCAGTAGTGGCTTGTCAAGTCGAAAGTCGCGCGTACTAAAAATCTACATAAGCGCTTCAGACGGGGGATTCCCGATTTTGCAAAAAGACGACCCTCCCTCTGTTGTTGCAAGAAAAAGACTCCATTTTAACTGTGGCGGTCCTTCGTTGCTGGTATACGTTGACAGAAACGATTATCGTGTCTTGAGCGCCTTTGTCTGCAGGAATATCAGGAGGAGTAACTCGCAGAATAAGGATCCAAGCGAAATACTAATAGAAGAAGCCGAAGCATTTCGGCCTGGCATCGTCTTACTGATGCCCAACAATGTGACTGGATATCGACTACAAGCATTGAAGGAGTTGAAAGAGAGGTTGGGTGTTTATGTTGTTGCGAGCGACGGTGATGCGTGTAGTTATAATTGCGACCGCATAATAAAAAATCTGGGAATGGCGACGCAGGTCGATTTACTCATATCCGTTGACGGTGGGTTTGCCCGCATAGCAAATCGGAAGGGATTATCCAACGTTGAATATATTCCTCCCTTTGTCAATGCCCATGAAGCGAAAACCGATGTTCGGCAGAAAAATATTGATATTCTTTTTACGGGCACGGGCCGCCTCGGCTTGAAAATGGACAACGGTGAATTCATGTATCAAAAGAGAAGAGAATTTATCAAGAAAGTCGATGTGGCATTCCCTAATCGGTTGCTTGTTATCGGTCTGGCATGGGACGATTTAAATCTGTCGAACCTGAGAAGCGAGTTCATTTCGGAAGAATTAGTCCATCAATATGCGATGAGTTCGAAGATTGTTATTGCGTATGATGGCCCCCTTATAGAAGGCTTTACATCCGGCAGGACGTTCAGAACACTTATGAGCAAGGCATTTTTGCTCATCCGGTATTTTCCTGGAATTGAGGACATGTTTATTAACTGCAGGCATTTAGTCTGGTTCAAGACGGATGAGGAAGGCCTTGAGTTGATAGCATACTACTTGAAACACGATGATGAGCGGGAAGCTATTGCAAACGGCGGACATGAGTATCTGCTGGATAGAAAGGGCTGGAGAAAAAAGAACGTCATAGTGGATTACTTAATTAAGAAGTTTGAGGGAACCAAAGAGAAGTTCGGCGAGTTATACGGTGCTTATACCAACGGGGCGAAAAACGCAGCCGCCGACGATGGGACGCCTTGTTTGCCTCAAGATAACTTACCTGAAGGCGAAGATTTGATAAATGAGGCATTACGCGAGTACAACTTCCGGAGATGGGAACGGGCATACCGAGAGGGTTATAACGAAGCTACAGGAGACCATCGTCGTTATTTCTACAATAAGTATCTTGAAGCGATAGGATACTATCAAGAAGTTGCGAAGGCGCAGAGAGTGGTTGAGTTTGCACCCGGCAGTGGAGTCTTTTTTGAGGGTTTCATTAGAGCCGCGCCTCAAAAGCAATTCTTCTTCATAGACATTTCGGAATCAAATTTGCAGCGACTCAAAGCAAGATTTTCCGGATATCCTAACGTTTTTTATATTCTGAATGACCGCCGGCAGTTGCCGTTGGAGGGCATTGGTTCGATTTTTTCATTTCTGTTATGTCAGTGTATGCCGAAAAGTCTTTGGATTGAACATCTTCAGGAAACCTGCCGGATGCTCAATGACGGGGGCTCGTACGTTTTTCAGTTCGCTTTCAATCCGGGGTTGACCGCCAACGATTCTATTTGGGAGTCGCTGTCGGGCAGCCAGGTTTACGCCTCAGACCAGATGCGTGCCATTGTCGGGGACGCCGGCTTCAGGCAGGTCGTACTTACCCCGCCTATTGACCTTGCGCCTTTGAATCCGGATACAGAGACAGTCTGGTATCTATGTAAAGCTGTGAAATAAGGAATCTTAAATGCTCATATACAAGCCAAGTATGTTGGATGAGAGCCGGTTTCCAAATGCGAGAGACTTCGGTGCCTGTCCCAGATCTCCAGATGCCTCATCGAGCGGGAGGGACACGGGAATGCTCTTCCTGCAAGGTTTCCGCAACCGGGATTTTCAATTCCTGGTGAAGAACATCATAGAAAGTGCTCACAGCGTACTCGATGTTGGTTGTGGGCTCGGAGACTATTTGGAAAAATATACAAATAACAGCCAGAGGGTAGTTGCTGTTGAGCCCTACTTGCCATATTTGCGAGAAGGGCAAAAAAAGGCCCCCTGGGCGGAGTTTAAGAATACCGATGCTCTGACTTATTTTGCACAAACGGACGAAAAGTTTGATTGTGTTCTGCTTATTGACGTAGTGGAACATTTGGAGAAAGAGCAAGCTGTTCAAATGGTTCAGCGAGCAATCAAGCACTCCAGGAAAACAGTATTTTGCCAAACTCCCTTTGGAGTGCACGAACAGCATCGTGACCTGTGGAATATGGGTGGTGATTATTGGCAAACGCACCGAAGTGTGTGGGATAACACTAATCTGAATGAGTTGGGGTTCAGTTTCTACACCATCTGGCGGAACTGGTACGAGTGGGACGAAAGTCAAGGTAATAAAAACAGAGACGCAACAATAGCTATGTGGATTTCAGATTTCTCAAAAGAAAATTTCACAATATTGCTCACCATACGAGCGTGCTCCTTATTGTCAGACGTGCGAAAAACCCTGGCCTCCATCATAAATCAAACCTATCCGAAGTTTGAGCTCGTAATCATTAAAGACACCTTGTCCGCCAAGATGAACGATTTAATACAAGAGTATCAGAAAATCGACAGTAGGGTCAGGGTTGCGGCATTGCATGATCCTGTCGATGTTTCCTATTTGGAACGCAAGATATCTGAAGCAAAGGATGGTTTTCTGCTGGTCTGTGAATGCGGAGATCTTCTGCCGGCAAACAAGTTAGAGAGGCAAGTCAAACTGCTCAAGCATATTGAGGCGGTTAAGGCCGGCGATGCTGAGCAGATAAAGTTATTGGGCCAGGACTCCTATCTTGAGGCGTTGCGAAAGGACAATTTTTACAAGTGGAAACAGGCTTATAAAGAGGGTTATAATTCAACAACAGGAGATCATCGCAGGTACTTTTACAACGGATATCTTGAAGAGATTGGGTTCTATCGTGACGTTTCGAGGGCTAAACGAGTGGTTGAGTTCGCACCGGGCAGCGGAGTCTTTTTTGAGGGTTTCATTAGAGCTGGGCCTCAAAAGCAATTCTTCTTCGTAGACATTTCGGAATTAAATTTGCAGCGCCTCAAAGCAAGATTTTCCGGATATGCTAACGTTTCCTATATTCTAAATGACCGGCGGCAGTTGCCGTTGGACGACATTGGGTCGATTTTTTCATTTCTGTTGTGTCAGTGCATGCCGAAAAGTCTTTGGATTGAACATCTTCAGGAAACCTGCCGGATGCTCAACGACGGGGGGTCGTACGTTTTTCAGTTCGCTTCCAATCCGCGGTTGACTGCCAACGATTCTATTTGGGATTCGCTGTCGGGCAGCCAGGTCTACACTTCAGACCAGATGCGTGCCCTTGTCGGGGACGCCGGCTTCAGTCAGGTCGTACTTACCCCGCCTATTGACCTTGCGCCTTTGAATCCGGATACAGAGACCGTCTGGTATTTATGTAAAGCTGTGAAATAGGGAATTCTGGGTGTCAATATGCAGGTAAAGAAGGTTAGACTCAGGAGCTGCTTTCTGAATATAGGGGAGCTTCATCGCATCACGGACCCTGGATTTTTTCACCCCGTTTTCCATTGCGTAACCGACCAGGGAGATGAGTTCGCAGCGACGATGAGGCTGCATCTTACTGAACCTCTGGATAAGCTGGTGATAGTTGACCCGAGAGCTTTTGATGATGGTGGATACGCCGCCAATTCCGCGGGCTCCCAGATATTACGAAGAAGGACCGGCTACGGAGACAAGAATCCGATTGAAAGCCCCGTATTGAATCCCGCTCTGCTTGGTGACAAGCCCCTGTATGAAATCAGTGACAATGAGATCAAAAGGGCGGTATTAAACGGTTACGACTTTAAACTGGAATGTGAAAGGGCAAAGGCGGTTTCAGATGGGCCGCTAAAAATAGCTTTTACGTGTCATGACCCGCAGATTATCGGCGGCGGAAACCTCATATTGTTCCGGTATGTCAACTGGCTTGCCGAGCTGGGGGTGAAAGCGAGCGTATATTCCTGTGGTCGTCCTCCGACCTGGACGAGAGTTAATGCCAGGTTCCACAGTTTTCATACCTATGCTGAAATGTTTTCAGCTATTCAAGAGGATATTATTGTTCTCTATTCGATGTGGCATATTGAATCCATGCTGAGAACAAACCCCCGGGGCAGGCGAATATATCATTTGCGTCAGTGTTACGAGGCTTTTCACCATGGAGTGGATTACGAGTCGCTGGCGGCCGGTAAGCCGGTAATTGAGTTGCTCGAAAGCTTGCCGTTGGGGATTATTGCCGTCTCGCCCCATGTGCAACAGTGGTATAAGAACAAGCACAATTTAGAGAGTCTGTTGATAACAAATGCTGTCGATATCCGGTCATTTTACCCGCCCGTGCGGCGAAAACCGGAATCAAAATTAAAAAAGATTGTGAGTGTGGGTAATATCAAGCACTTCGCAAAGGGAACGGGGGTATTAGCCAACGCTCTTATGCTTGTTGCCAAGACGAATCCAGGCTCAGATTTTGAGTGGACCGTAGCAAGCGGGCAGAAAGAACGATGCGACTTCAACAGAGTATTAGCGGAAAATCTGCAGTTAATTTACCGGTCCGGCTTAAGCCAGAGTCAAATGCGCGAGCTCTACCAAAATTCGGATGTAATGGTGAATCCGTCTCTATACGAAGGGTTCGGCTTGCCCACGCTCGAGGCAATGGCATGTGGTGTGCCGGTTGTCCAGGCGGATAATCATGGGTTGGATTGTATTGTCCAAGACAACCACAATTGCCTTGTAGTCCCGGTAAACAATCCGGCCAAGACGGCAGAGGCTATTCAAAGGATTCTGAGCGATAAGCAGTTGCAGAATCGTCTGAAAACAAAAGGAATTGAGACGGCGCAAAGGTATTCGATTGCCAATCAGTTCGATATGTTCGTAAGCGCCTTTGAGGAAATTTTGCAAACGCCTTTTCCTGCTGTAAAAGTGGACGAGATTCGCAAGAAATTAAATATCGGTCCTGCCGATGAATTTCCTGCGAAGATTCTTCTGCCGGGCGAAGGGGCCTCGGGCACGAGGAGGCCTTTAGTTTCGGTCGTGATTCCAGCCTACAACCAGGCTGCGTTTCTTCGGGAGGCGCTCGATAGTCTTTTGGTCCAGACTTATCCGCATTGGGAAGCTGTCGTGGTCAACGATGGTTCCACCGATAATACCGCCGAGGTCCTGAGCGAATATGCCGAAACAGACCCGAGAATCAGACCCGTTACTAAACCGAACGGAGGGATAACCTCGGCGTTGAACGAGGGACTGAAGCATTGTAGGGGCGACTATTTCTCCTGGCTCAGCTCTGACGATTTGTACTATCCGGAAAAACTCGAGGTGATGATAAATGCTTTTGAAAATCTGGATGACGATTACGCTCTCGTCTACGGAAGCTTTGACACTCTCCAGGAAGAAACCCACAAGATTGAAATACAGCCTTTTGCACAACCTATCATGCCGGGAGCGGAATTTCCGGAACCGCTTAAGTTTGACTTTATTGACGGATGTTCAATGATGATTCGCATGGATGTCATGCGCGAAGTTGATGGTTTTAACCCGCATTATCGTCATTCCCAGGACACAGAGTTATGGATGCGAATTGCTTCGCGGGGTTACCGGTTTCATCTGGTAAACAGAAAAGTGGCTATTCGGCGGGTACACGTTGAACAATCTTCAACCTCAAACATGATTCATTGTCGTTACGATGCAGCCTGGATGGTCAACTACTACCTGGAGCATTTTCACCTGCTTGAGATGTACCGATATTTCGATTTGACCAGAGGAGACCACATCGATCGGTTTGTTGAGCATTTCGTTGGAAGAATGCTGCATACGGAGGCGGCGGTGAACCATCCGCTCATTCAACAGAAGTTCTGGAAGTGGTTCGACGCCGGCCTGACGGCATTGCCGACCAATATACAGACTAAGATTCTCAAAAAATGTCTTAATCTTTTGCTGGTCAATAGCCCTGCGACATATAAAATGCGGTATTACACGGAAGAATGTCTGGTCTCACTTTCGAAAAAGCGGGAACACGTGCCATTTGCGCCGAATTTCTCCGTTGAGGGTCGCAACATACGGTATGACAATCGTGAAAGAGATGACTTTGCAGAAGCCCTGTTCGATTATGGCACTGACCTGCTCGTCAATGAACATACTCCGCTTTTCGCGCAGGAGCTCTACTTTCATAACACGAACAAAGTGGTTGATACGCCGTTCAAGCTTGCCCACAGCGTCTTTCGGTACCTGTCGCAATTCAGCAATCCTTATCGTAAAATCGTTGAGCCTTATGCGGCTATTTCACAAATACCCGTTACACAAAAAGACGCGGTCAGACTTTTCATCCTGTTAAGATATCCTGAGCACTCCGAGGCTTTCGAAAAGAGCCTCGAGTTCGATGCAGCGCAAGAGCGCACATTGGATGGCGTCACTGAGCACGAAACGCTGATTTGCCGGATGCCGCAGGAGTATAAGGATGACTTGCGGAAAGTTTGCGGCAAGAATCCTACCGCAACGATACTGAACTATTGGAACGCACTGATTCTGGCGGCCGAAGGAAGGTACGCTGAAGCACTGGCCGAAGGGTGGAAGACATTCACACTGGGCCGCAGAAGTTGTGACTGGAGAATTGCTTACAGACTTGGCGCCTGGGCTGAGAAAGCCGGCGACTCTGAAAAAGCTGCGATAGCTTATGCTGCGGGTCACGGCTGCAATCCCTCTTTCTTGCCTTTTACCGAGGGATTGAACAGGGTGTTACAGGGGACTTCGTTGTTTTCCCACTATGTGCCCGCGCCGAAAGAATCCGCTTTCGCGCAAGACAATGGGGATGTCCCGGGTGTGATACTCAGAGAGTTCAAAATATCCCCCCAATTTGATGGCAGTTATATTTTTGAGTTGGACGCCGTCTCGGAAACTAAGAAAACGTTTAACATAAGAGGGAAACTGCCCTACTCACGCAGTTTCAGGGACGCTACGCTCACTGACCCGTACACTAATAAGAGTTTGAGGGTTTCAGCAAGTTCCATTTTCGATTTGTGGTCGGGGGGGTATAGTTTTATAAGAGAGTCGCTGAAGTCCTATAAGAAACTAATTAGCAATAGCAATAAGGTTAGTGTTGCGTTCACGATTCTTAATTCGTCAATCCTCGGCGGAGGTCCGCTGAATGTATATCGCTACGCCAACTGGCTGTCCGCTTTAGGAGTGGATGTGGCCGTTTATTCAAACGATGCTCCTCCGGCATGGTCGAACATTAAGGTACGGTTTTATCACATACCGAATGACGCCGAAAGGTACCGCTCAATTGCCGAGCCGATTGTGATCGTTTATTCAATTCTGGAGCTTCCGAATCTGCTTAGGCACTGCAACACCGAAGGCAAGCGGATATTTCATTTTTGCCAGGGCGTCGAGGAGTTCCATTATCACGGGGGAACATTCGAATCCCTCACGGCAGACAAACCCGTATTTGAAATCCTGCATTCTTTGCCGGTCGGTCGTTTGGCGGTCTCGCCTCACCTGCGGGACTATTTCCATACACAGTATGGCCAGCGGACACATACTATCTTAAACGGGATAGACCCGAACACTTATGTGCCGCGGTGGAAACGTCCGATGAATAACAGGGTAAACGTATTGATTGTCGGAAATCCGGAGCACCTTTCAAAAGGGTCCGCCGATGTCAAAGAGGCCTTGTCGCTGTTAGCCGGTAAACACGCTGAATGGAAGCTGCATCTTACCGTTGTGAGCGGCCAGAAGGTGGTCCCGAGTTACAATCCCGATAGCTCCATTCTAAGGTTCGCCCAGTCTCTGCATTGCGGCCTGAATCCGCAAGAGCTCCGGCAGATGTATCATGCTGCCGATGTCTATGTCAACCCTGCCTGGTACGAAGGCTTTGGTTTGCCTGCTTTGGAGGCGATGGCTTGTGGCGTGCCCGTTGTTCAGGCGGACAACCGTGGGTTAGATGGAATCGCAGTTGATGGTCAAAATTGCCTGATGGTTCCGCCGCAGAATCCTCAGAAAATGGCCGAGGCGATTGAGACCTTGATTAGAGATCATGGGCTTCGCGTCCGCCTGATTGAGAACGGCCTTGAGACCGCATCACGCTTCTCGCTCGAGAATCAGTATGAAATGTTCGTAACGGAATTCGAAAATATCCTTAACTGCAAATTTGACGGTGAGCTGGTCAAGGCAACAAAAGAAGAGCTGGAATGCGGCACTCTGACAGACCGATTGAAAAAGACAAGTTCTCGTTTTCAGCCGCTCATATCGGTTCTGGTGCCGACATATAATCAGGCAAAGTACCTGCCGGCTGCTTTGGACAGTTTGATTGCGCAGACCTACTTAAACTGGGAAGCGATTGTGGTAAATGATGGTTCTGCCGACGAAACGCCGCTGGTTATGGAACGGTACGCTGCGAGGGACAGGCGAATCAGATTGTTCCACAAGGAAAACGGCGGCGTTGCCTCTGCGCTGAACGAAGGGCTTAGAAACGCCAGAGGCGAGTGGATATGCTGGCTTTCCTCGGACGACCTGTTTGAGCCTGACAAACTGGCGTCGCATACTTGGGCTATGGAGGAAAGACCGCAGACAAAGTTCTTTCATACGCATTATTACTATCTTGATGAGAAAACCGGCGCAAAAGCCAAAGTTCGGCCCGACCTGAAGAAGCAGATTCCGTCCGAGGAATTTCAGGTCCTCGGTTTTTTCTGCAGGAATTACGTGCACGGTAACAGCGTTGCAATACACCATTCCGTCTTTGATAGAGTCGGGAATTTCGATGAGCGGCTTCGATGCGGGCAGGATTTTGACATGTGGCTGAGGATAAGCGCTCTTTACCCTTCGTGTTTCATCAACAGGCGAACCTGTGTCACCCGCTGGCACAGTGAGCAGACCACACGAGGCTGCCCGGAAGACGGTTTCTTTGATTCCGGCAGGGCATGCGTGGAATTCCTGAATTCTCATAAATTCAGCGAATGTTTTCCTTTTATGAATCTGACAACCCGGGATGACATTCTAAAAGCCGTCAACGCTGCGGTGACTGTTTCAGTTCAGCCGGATGCTATGCTGTATAAATGCGGCTATCACGGTGCGTTGCTTGAGCGCCTCGGCGAGTGGCTTAAAACAGAGTGTCCTGACAGCCTCGAACCGGCCGTGAAATCTTACCTGGTCTGCCTGATTGACAGGGTAATGAACCCTTCACTGCCCGAGGAAATAAGGTCGGCGCTGCTTGCGCTCAGGCAAGGCAGCGAAGGCATCTGTCGGTTTGCTCCTCATGATTTTGCTAATGAAGCTGCCGGGCACGTAAATAAATTGCTCTCGGCGGGAGAAACAAAGCGGGCGGAAAGTCTGAAACGGTATTTGTCTCCCGATGGGTCTGGTGAGGAAGAAGCATGCCGCCGCAGTAATCTCAAGTATTGGCAGCAGCTTCAGGACAATGGGTATTTTGAAAAGCATCGTGATTATCGCGGCCTGAAAGAGTATGGGGACGACTATAAAATCATCAATAAGTATCTCCGGCTTTCCAAAGAAATGAATGTTGTTGTTGTCGGCTGCGGCTATGGGAGGGAGGTGCTGCTTATCGCGCCTCACGTAAAACACGTTTACGGTATAGACGTGAACCGGACCATACTTGACAAGGCGGACAAATTTTTGGTCGAAAGAGGTATAACAAACTTTACTTCCGTCCTGGCAGAACAATGGAAAGATATCATCCCGGGTAATATAGACCTCGTTTACGAAATCATTGTCTTTCAGCATTTGACTCGTGATTTGGTTAAAGACTATATCCGGGGGCTCTCCGGGAAACTTTCCCCGAACGGCAGATTCCTGTGCCAGTTCGCAGAGTTGCATCGCAGCACACAAGACGCCGAGTTGCGACCCTACGAACCTAACGTGCGCTGGACTAAAGCGGAGATTGAAGGGCTTATAGAAGAGTGCGGCTTAACCAAGGACTCGATTGACACACAGGATGCGTATGGTGAGGGATATTGGCACTGGGCGTTCTTTGGTAAGCAGGAGACAGGTTTTTCGCCGACAAGAATTCTTTTCTATTTCGATAGAATAGGCAACTCCGACAGCAGCCCCGCCGGGACCGTAATAGCCGTGCTTAACTTTGCCAAGGCCGTATCGCGTTGCCGGCCCGGTGTGGCGATTCATCTGACTGGCGATCTCGTGCGTCACCCCGAGCAGTTCGAATCTTTCCAGGCCGTCCCCCTGCCTTCGCCCGACAAAAGAGAAGAGTTTTTGGCGGATTACGACGCAGTATTCTTCGCTACGCACGTCAGGTATTTCAAGGGCGTGACCAAGCCTGCCGGCCAGATTTGGGTGTTATACCAGCACTGTTGGGAAGCCGACGACCCTGTATCACTGGCCCACATGAATGATTTTGATGCCGTGATTTGCCTGTCTGAATTACATAGGGCCTTCCTGTGTGGCCAGGGCATACCGCCGGATAAGTTGCTGACTATTCCCAACCTGATAGACACCGATATATATTTGCCCGGAGAGGTAAGCAGGAACAATCGGTCCATCATGTTTGCCGGCGGTCTTCATCCACATAAATGCATCCATATTCTGTTGGATGCTTTTCGATTGGTCCGCCGACAACTCCCAGAAGCCGAACTTCATATTTATGGAGATGGGGCGATGTGGCGGGGCGGCGATGACTATGGCAACTGGCTAAAGAGAGCCAAACCCGAAGGCGTCTATTTCCACGGTTACGTTGATAACGCGGATATGCCGGAAGTGTATTCAAAGCACGGCGTATTGTGCCTGCCGTCCAGGCTGGAGAGTTTTGGCCTTGTGACCGTGGAGGCACAGGCTTGCGGATGCGTCCCCGTGGTGCATAGCGTTGGAGGCGTGGGGGCTACTTTGGTAGATGGTCGGACAGGGCTGTTGTATTCGCCCAACACACCTGAAAAACTGGCCGAGACAATAGTCAGGGCTATGACAGTAGTCGACAGCGACCCCTCCATCCGCCGCAAGGCGATTGACTTTGCACGTGACAATTTCAGTATTACCAAAGCTGCGAAGTATGTCTCGACGATGTGGGACAGACTTAATGTCGCCCGGCAGGTTAATAAAGTCAAGGCGTTGTTCGAAAGCAATGATATTGAAAAGGCCCTTGCCGAATGTGACCGGCTCTTACAAAGATACCCTGAGCAGCCCGATCTGTTGTTGCTGCAGGCATTGATTATGCTCCATCGAGGCGACACGCAAAAGTGCAAGTCAATGCTGATGGGTCTGGTTGAAAAGTATGGCCGGCATCAGATGGCGCTGAACAACCTTGGTGTGCTCTCGATGAATGAGGGCAGCACTAATGAGGCGCTGGAATACCTGGTCAAAGCATATCATGTCAATCCATATGACAAGAATACCACCCTTAACTGCAGTGCGGCCTGGAGGATGTGCGGCAGGTATAAACAAGCAAGAATGATTCTTTATAGTTACCTGATTAAGCTCGGTGAGGACGCCCAGGTATCACAGTTGCTCGAAAAAGTTAATGATCTTATTGCAAAGGACGCTTCAGATGCGAGTCTCTTATCCGAACCGCCCAAAAGCATGGGGGCGAATGAAACTACAGGCAGGTTGATGGTGATACCTCATTACCGACCCGGTGCAAGCGACCCTCTCGTTTCGGTGATAATGCCCGTCTACAATTGTCAGGAGTATATCGGCGAGGCAATTGAGAGCGTGCTGACTCAAAGTTATCCAAAATTTGAGCTTATAATCGTCGACGACGGTTCCACGGACAATACCAAAGAGGAAATCCTGCGTTATAGTGATGACAGGGTCAAATATACATATCAGGAGAACGGCGGTCCATCCCGCGCACGAAACCATGCCATAAAACAGGCCGGAGGGCAGTATATTATGCCCCTGGATGCAGATGATATGATGGCTCCCGATTCTATTATTTCGCACCTCAAGGAGTTTGAAAAGTGTCCCGCGGCGGACCTTGTATATAGTGATGTCCTCCTGATTGATGGCCATGGTAATCCGATAAAGATAATGAACAAGCCGCAGTACCGGCATCGCGGGCATCTAATAAGAGACCTCTTTCGTTACGGCCACCCCGTAGTGCCGTTCAGGCTCGGCATAAGAAGGAGCGTCTTCGACAGTATTGGACTTTACGACGAGGGTCTGATAATAGCCGAAGACTACGATATGATGCGGCGTTTTGTAAAAGCCGGCCTCAAGGAACACCATTTGCCCCAGGCCTTACATCTGAGGCGGATGCAGCCGGAGAGCCTTTCGACCGCACTAATGAATACCGACAAGGCCGGAAACCATTTCGATGTCATGTTACGTTTTCTCGATACCTTCCCTTGCGATGAATTGTTCCCTGACATTGATTGGAGCAAGATACCTGGCGATATGAGACAGCTTTGCGCCAAGTCTTTGGTTGGAGCCACATTTTTTGAAATAGGCCGCCGCTATCTCCAGTCCAAACAGCCGGTAATGTCCAGGCTCGCTTTTGAAAAGGCCCGTTTGGAGCTGGGTGAGTATCTGACAGCCGACCCGGCAAACACGCGAGTTAGGCAGCTATTTCGAAAGTGTGAGCTCCTTCTGGCCGAATGTGCCCAAGAGAGCCCCGCAGCCTGTTTGTCAGCAAGTTAGGATAGAAAAGTTAAATGGAACGTGTTTTTCAACGATAATTAGTATAGTGTGAAAACTTAAGCAAGGCAGACAAAAATGTCAACATTGCGTCTTCCAGGTCTTTTGACCGGTATTGATACGAATACACTCATCGCCCAGCTAATGGCTGTTGAGCGCCGTACGCTCAACATGTACCAGCAGCGCAAAAGCCTTTGGGAAGAAAAACAAAACGCTCTGAGTACCTTGGAAACCAAGCTCAGCACCTTGAAAAGCTCGGTTGGTGCTCTTTCCGATGCTAATGAGCTGCGCGCCTTCACAACGGTTTCCAGCGACAGCGACAAATTGACAGCCGACGCAGCCTATAACGCCTTCGAAGGCAATCACACGGTTGTAATCAACCAGTTGGCGACGGCTGAGCGATGGGTTCATACGAACGGTCTTGAGTACGTCGAAGATTATGTGGGACAAGGCACTTTTATTTACTCTTACAACCACAAAGAGACAAGCATAACTACCACTTCGACCACCACACTGGAGGACCTTGTCGGCCTGATAAACAACGACGCGAATAATCCCGGTGTTACCGCAAGTCTTCTCTACTATAATAATGCCTACCACCTGGTGTTAAACGGTAATGAAGCCGGGACGGATTATAAGATCTTCATCAATGCGAGCAGTACTAAGGTGTGGCAGGCTAAAAGTGAACTTACCGACGGCGGTGATAACGCCACGTTGAGTACGAAAATTGTGGACCTCGACCAGTTCAGCGGGACGCTCGCGGGCGGCGAGCACATTGAAATAACCGGCACCGACCATAACGGCGCCCCCATAGCTCAGCCCATAGGGCACGTAGACCTTAACGTTACCCAATATACCACAGTCGGGCATCTTATTTCCAAGATTAATGATGCTTTCGATGGAATTGCCAAAGCGACTTTTGAAAACGGCAAGATTATCCTGACCGATAACACCTCCGGCTCAAGTAATCTTTTAATTGATTTGGATTGGGACGACAATGGTTCAGGCGCAAGCTTGACATTGCCGATTTGGACAGAAGGCGGCTCGACAACAGCAAGTCTTGAAAACTTCGCACCGGGAACCTTTACGCAGACTCAGGCGGCACAGGACGCAAAAATCAAAGTGGACGGATTTCCTTCAACCAGTGCGGTGGCCGAAGAGCAAACGCTGACGTTCTCCCAGGAGGCAACTGCCGGCACGTTCACCTTGACTTATGAAGGTCAAACAACGGGCACCATAGCCTATAATGCCACCACCGCCCAGATACAGGCCGCACTTGAAGCCCTGCCGAACGTTTCCACCGGCGATATAGCGGTAAGCGGTGATGATTTGACCAAAGCCGGCGGGGGCACAATGACATTTACTTTCCGCGATACCGCGGGTGACGTCAACATGCTCGTTATTAACTCAACCGGCCTGACTCCTCCGACTCCTGCCAATTATGTGGTTGCCGAGCAGACTAAAGGACAGGATGGCTGGATAAGCAGGAGCTCTAACACAATTGATGACGTCATCCAGGGTATGACTCTGCACCTGCACGACACGACAGACGCTAACGGAGAGCAGATAACTCTGACCAGGGATATCGCGTCGGTCAAGGAAAAGCTTAATTCTATGATTAATGCCTATAATGTTGCAGTCGTCTATATCAAGGAAAAGACCGGCTATAATGACGTTCTAAAGACCGCCGGCCTATTAATGGGAGATTATGTCGTCTCGACGATAAGGTCCCAGCTCATCACACCTCTTATCGCCCAGACGAGTGGGTTTATTGCGGATATTGACACCTTCCTTATGCCGGGCCAAATCGGCCTTGAGCTTGACCGGGACGGAGTGCTGAGCCTGAACACAAGTGTCTTCGACGCGGCTATAGCTTCGGACTATATGGGCGTCCTTGCCATAATCGGAGCCGATAAGACGGGCAGTTCGAACAGCAATACTATCAAATTTTACGGTGCCAGCAGCGATTACACGACAGCGGGTAATTATGACGTTCAGGTGGTGGTTAGCGGAGGGGCCATCACCAGCGCCAAAATCAAGCTTTCAACTGAATCCACATACCGGGATGCAGCATTTAGCGGCAATATCGTCACCGGTAATGGTTCCTTTGACGATAATGGTTACCCTGTGTATCCGGAGAACGGCCTCCAGCTTAGCGTTGACTTAAGTCAGAACGGCACCTTTACCGCCACGGTCAGGGTAAAACAGGGCTTTGCAGGCGCGATGGAGGACGCCCTGGATAAAATGCTCAAGGTAACTACCGGTTCCATCCAAATCGACCAGGAACACGTGGACGACCAAACAAAGCACCTCCAGGATAGAATTGACGATGAGGAAGACCGCCTCACCAAAACGGAAGCCAGGTTGGTAGCTCGCTTTGCCCGTCTTGAGAAAACATTGGCTCTGATACACCACCAACTGGCTGCCTTGGGTTTCGGTGTTACACAATAAAATGCTTGTCAGAGTGCTTTGATTCCCGCTTTGCCGTGAGGCTCGGGATGTGCCCCTTAAACAGCCTGTGCAAACACTTCCGCCGGTTTGATAACTTTACAATCGTAAGCCATCATGAGTCTGTGTAGATTGCGGATGCAGGAAGCTTCAACTTCCGTGCTTGCGTTTCCAAAAAGCATTGCTGCATGAATAGAATTGGTAACTTGCTCCCAATGAGGCAGTGACCTCATATTGGGGGCGTACATCAGGAGATAGTCGTACTGATTCTCCAGGGCCCTAATCACACCGTCTGGCAATACCGTCTCGAAACTCTCATCGAGTTTGCAAAAGCTGCTTGCCGGCCAGACCCACAAACTGTTGACGCAGGTTGCGATGGCCTTTGCCTGTAAATTGTCTCCAGGATTTAAGTTGTCAACGTCAAAAACCTTTGATATGGCATGTCTTTCGAAATCGAGGTCTACCAGTAAACACCTCTTATTTGCTTGTGCCAGACGCATCGCAACATTAACGGGTATGGTTACAGGTAGCTCGGCGACGCTCCCCGCGGCCATCAGTATTTTTTTGACCCTCTCGCCTGAGTTGCTTTCGATTAACTCCGCAATCATCTCGTAACTACGGCTGTCGTTAATTTCACGGCTGACCCAAAAACTTCGCTCTTCTTGTCTGCTGTGGCTGTTGATGTCTTGGGATTCGTCGGCCAATTCAAGGTCTTCGGCAACCGCTTCTTTGTCACTGTCGGTGCCAATAAGTTCCGTTGCATTGTTGATTTCGCCCAGTTTACTCGCGGTGAATGTTGACTCAACCACTGCAATGTTATCAATCGCGATTCCGCTTTTGCTGTGTTGAGGTTTGGTTTTCCGGGGTGACATTACTTCGCTGGCAGCGACTTTGATTCTTTCGTTGCCGCCGCGTCGGCATTCCGGGAACGGGGCGTCAGAGGCGATGGGAACCGAGCTTTTCCGGACAAGGTAATCACAGGCCACGGCGACAATCAAGACGGATAGCTGCGTGACTATTCCCGCCGCGACGGACAAAGGTGTATATATCTTTGCCGATATTTCTTTGGATGCTGCCGCTGCTATTCCCATAGCTATTGAAGCCCCGACAGTGACGGCGATAACCAAAACTTCGATCACAGCATCACAAAGCAGAAACTTGGCGACGCCGCCCATCGCAACAAAAAAACCGACTTCACGAACAATTTTCGCCCGCAGGGCGGACACTTGGCTCCGGTCGATAGCGCCGACGTGAAAGTCGCTGTTAATAACAACTTGCCTGACGGGAACAATATCTGAAATAAATTCTGTCCCCGTGTGGTTGATGTCTGTAACCGCTTTACAGACAACTGCGAAGATAACGGCCGTCAGCAGACCAAAGACGCAAATCGTAAGCATTAAATTGCCGCCGACAATGAGCCGGGCCAGGAGGTTAACGATGGTCCCGCCATTGCCCTGCACCAGTATCAGTTTGGCGCAGGTTATGCTCAAGGCCATACGCAGGGTCGTAACCAGCACAATGAATAATGGAAAACTCTGAACCTGCAAAGCCCCCTGTGCCGAGAAAGTAATTATCAAGGTGCCTGCTGTTAAAGAGACGGTAAAAATCAAAAGCACGTCAAGAATATGAGTCGGCAGCGGAAATAAAAGTCCCCCGACAACTGCAATTGCTCCCGATATTAAAAGAAAATCGTTGCGGCAAACAATTGTCGCTTCACATTGCATCTGTCGTGTCCGGCTTTTCGTATCCTGGTTCACCTCTTTGGCCTCTTGCTTTACACTTTGCTGTGCCGCAGACGGTAGATCATAGCCAGCACCTCTGCTACTGCCACATACAATGTTTCCGGTATAAATTCGCCGGGCTCCACCGTTGAATATATTGTTCTGGCCAATTCCGGTCTTCTGACGACGGGCACACCGTAAGCCCGGGCGGTTTCTCTGATTTTTTCTGCCAAATGGCCTGCGCCTTTTGCCACCACCAGGGGCGCTTCCATCGTCTTGGCCTCGTAACGCAGCGCTACGGCCACATGGGTCGGGTTCACAAGTACAACGGTTGCCTTGGGCACTTCCGCCGATATTCGCCGCAGGGCCAGCTCAAACTGGATCCTTCGGATTCGGCCTTTCACTTCCGGCGAGCCTTCCGTATCCCTGAGATCCTGTCTTACTTCCTGACGCGTCATTTTCAGTTCCTGGATATATTTCCATTTCTGGTACATGGCGTCGGCAAGCGCTATGATTAGCAGCGCAATTCCAATACGGATCATCAACCCTAATATTATCTTTCCGGTGACTGCTATTATCTGTGCAGACCAGGCCCATCGGAGTGCGGCCAACGTGTCAAGCCTGGTCCGCAGATACAGCCAGACGATAATTGAGACAAAAAGCAATTTTAGCACCGAGACCGCAAAGTGTACCAGTGAGCGAGCATTTACAAGTTTCTCCAGCCCGGATGCCGGATTTATCACATCCCATCGCAGTCTTATAGCTGCCGGTGCGAAGTTCCAGCCGCTGATGGCGATACAGGACAGCGCAGATGCTGCCAAAAGTGCAGTAAGAATAGGGCAGATAACAAGTATCGTATCGGTGATCTTGCCGTTGATAAAGTTCATAAATGCCCTGCCGCTGGCAAAAACCGGCAATTTACCTGCCAGCATGCCTTGCTTTACTTGGGTGGCGAGCCATTGGAACAGGCTTGGCGCCAGCAGGGCTACCGTCGCTACCAGTACCAGAAGCGTCACAACCGATGGCAACTCCTGGCTTTGTGGCACTTTGCCCTCGCTCCTGGCCTTCTCCAGCCTCCTCTGAGTCGGTTGTTCGGTCCTTTCAGCCGCAGGTTGCTCTGGCATTCTCTCGACCTCTGACGAAGTACTGCGTAAGCCACAAATGCACAAGACATAAGTTCTCTTATGCCTTTGTGCACTTCACAACTCTATCTGCCACATGCCTAAACTCTAACTTTACAAGGGCAGCAGTTTACTCATCCAATTGGCAAGCTCACCCGTGAATCCGCTAATGAGCGGCAAAAATATCACCATCATTAATAACCCCAGGCCTACACGCAATGGCAAGCTTATGAAGAGTATATTCATTTCCGGCACAATGCGTGCTAATACAGCCAACACAACCAGAAACACCAAGAACGTTGCCAGCATCGGTGCGGCCAGTCGAAGGCCGGCCATTAAGAGGGCTGAACCTGCCTCGGTTATTCCGCCCACCAAAACTGAGACCGTTGGGATGCTGCCCGGCGGAAAGGTATCGTAGCTTCTCGATATTATTAATAAAAAAAGGTGGTGGCCGTTGGCACTGAAGAACAGGACTATGAATATCATCTCCAGCAGGCCGGCCAGCGGCATGGTGCTCTCGCCCGTCAATGGGTCTAATATCTCTGCCATTGTCAGGCCCATTTCTCGTTCGATGATTTGGCCGCATAATTTAACTGCCGAAAACAGAACCGCGACGATTGATCCCAGAGCCAACCCGTAGGTCGCCTCGTTAGCTATCAACATTATTGCCTTCAATACGGATGCCTGTTTCGCATCGAGAGGCGGCCGCGTTATCATTGAGAAAAAAATCGCTATTAGCACAATCATCCCGGCTTTGGCCCTGACCGGAATGCTTTTCCAGCCGAAAACGGGCAGTAACAGAAAAAACGCTGAGATTCTTGTCAGCACCATCATAAAGCCGAGCAGTTTTTCGACGAACAACTCCATGAATCAACGCCCGATATTTTGGATATGGCCGAACATTTCGGTTGCGAATCTGAGTATTACCTCTAAGCACCAGCCGCCGAAAAGTAATGTGACCACACCGACGGCCAGAAGCTTGGGAACTATCGTCAGCGTCATATCCCGTATTGAGGTGACCGCTTGAAACAGCGTGATTACTACTCCAACTACCATGCAGGTCAACAAAATCGGCGCCGATAAGAGCAATGCCGTTTCGAGAGTATGTCGACCTAAGTAAAGAGCAAAACTGCTGCCCATACCCAAATTCCCGAAAAAAGCGGCGCTTTCATTTAAAACCCAGACTAAGGCTCTTCGCCAGCAAGCCCCAGCCGTCCACAAGAATGAACAATATCAGCTTTAATGGCAGAGAAATCATCATTGGCGGCAGCATCATCATGCCAGCACTGAGCAAAACACCTGCAATAACCAAATCCACCAGCAGAAAAGGTATAAACAAAAGACAGCCTATCTCAAACGCGGTGCGAAATTCACTTATAATGAACGCGGGAATTACTATATGCAGGCCTATATCCATTGGGCTGGAAGGCGGCCCTATCTTGGCCATCTGCACGAAAAGGGCCAAATCGGCCTCTCGGCTCTGCCGGAGCATAAACTCCTTGATGTAATCACCAGCTTTGCTTGCTGCCGTTTGGAAGTCAATTGTGTCTGCAAGATACGGCTGTATGCTGGCCTCGTTGATTTTGGAAAATGTAGGGGCCATTGTATATAGCGTCAAGAACAACGCCAAACCCATAATTGCGATATTGGGCGGTATGGTCTGCGTGGTCAAAGCCCGACGAACAAAAGACAGGACAATAACGATTCGCGTAAACGAGGTCATCATGACCAGAAGACTGGGCAGAATCGCCAGGCCCGTAAATATGATTACAAGCTTAACGGGGGTCGACCAGTCTTTGTTCCTGGCCTCATTTGTGGTTGCTTTATCGATGACGGTCATCAAGTCGCTGATGCTCGGAACCGCGTTTTTCGGCACGCTTGTGCCGGAAGCGCCGGTGGACGGCCCCGAAGCAACTGGGTTGGCTTTGGCTGCTGCTGCGGCTGTATTAGCTTGGCCAAAAGACAAATCGGCGGCCAGCATAATGATGGACGTCAGAAAAGAGATTGCGGCAAACTTACCGGCCATCTATATTCCCCAGGATTGGGCCCCTTTCTTCTGCTGACAGGTCTGTTTCGGACAGGGCGTCAGTCACATTAGCCAACATCGTGATGTTCTCATTCGTGCTCCCTATGAGCAGATGTTGATTACCTATCTTAACAAGATGCACTGTATTGTGCGGCCCGAGGCGTACCGTCTCGCTGATCCGAATCTCTCTGCCTGGCAGATTGGTAATTCGGGGCAGCAGCTTTTTTGAAAAGTAAATTGCCGATACACCAAGGGCAACCACCACCAGGACTGCAATCATTGTTCTTGAGACCAGGTCTCCGGTACCAAGGTTGTCTTTCTGCCCAAAAAGATTTGGGTCGCCTGCAAAAAGAGAGCTTGTTTCGAACTTGGATTCTTCTGAGGTCGATTCGGTCGTGGTCGACAGAGTTGAGCGTACCGCCAGCGCACCGCTGCCTAACGCAACCGCCGCCAGGAACATAACGATTTTTTTATTGTTTCTCGTCACACTATAAAACGCGCCAACCACAACTCTGGGCTTCACATACAGATGTGTGTGGCCAAGCCTGCTTAGCTGGATTGGTGTGCAAATAGCGTGCCTAAAGCCAAAATAGCCACTGATGCTTCGCCAGCAGCTATTTTGGCCCAAAATCTACGCAGGAATCAAACACAACGTCGAAAAACTTGACAATTGTGTACAGTCTGCACCTTGCAGCAGTCAACTTTTCCTATTCGTACCGGTTTTTCATTGCCTTTGCAGGATCGCAATCAAGATTTGCGACCGTTTGGAAACCAGTCCCTCTTGCTCCACCCAATAGCCTCCCGGCCCTGCCCCCCAGGAGTACACAGGCCACGGTAACCCCAGACTTTCCTGCAAAAACTCCGCGACGGCTTGCGCTCGCCTGGCTGAAAGCACCCACTGCTCCTTTGCTGTAGCTGCATCTGTGGCCAAACCGAGGACATAAAGCCCGGCCATTTTCGAATTATGGGCCTGGTGCAGATTCAGTGAAAATTCGGTCAAAAACCTCTTGGCTGCCTCGTTCAGGGCCGCATCCCCCGGCCCGAAATGAATATCGGTTACCGCAAAGTCAGCCCTTTTCCCGGTCATTTGGGAAGGGATACTCTTGACAGACAGACTCAACTTCTTGAAAATCCGGCGAATTTCCTCCTCCTTTGCGTCTATACTTCTGTCTTCGAACCGCTTATCGGGGTTTTTTATATAATATTTGCTTTTTATGTTGCCGAAATCAAGTATCTGACTTTTGCCAAAAAGGAATCCGATCCCGAATCCTTTGAGTGATTGTACAAACGATTCCCGGCCCTTGCCAGCCAGTTTGTTGTCCTGCGCTTCGGCCAAGCTTATAAGCACCACAAAGAACGTCAGCAGCAGCGTTGTCATATCCGAAAACGTAACAATATACGCCGGGACCCTGGGTCCTTTTTCCTCGACTGTCCGACGCTCACGCCTCAATTGCAGATGCTCCGTTCCAATAGAACAATCTCAACTACGCGGTCAACTTCCGATCCTGCGCGGCCTTTTTCAATGTTTCTAAAGCCGTCTTTGACGCCTATAGGGGCCGCAGAGATGCTGAACTTTTTCCTATCTACGCCCTCTTCTATTGTAAGATGCTGTATTACCATCCATGCCCGTGGCAGACCGAGTTTTTCGCTGCCCCCATCCTCGCTTGGTCCGTGCTCGCCGACGACTATCCGGTTCGGGACTTCCTTTAGAAGTGACGCCATGGCGCCAATGATATAACGGCCCTCAGACGAAATAGCCGTGCCTTCACCCCAGAAAACCTTCTCGGACGGGATTAAAAACACTTTTCGACTGTAGAAATCGACAGGCTCTGTGTCTTCTTTCAGATTGTTCTCTGACCCGTCTACCAAGGCAGGTTTCTCGCTGCCTTCGTCAGGCTCTTCCAGCGCCTGGACTTGCTCGGAAGGCAAAAAAGCATCTTTGTTTTCGTGTATCCCCAAACCAACTGAAGGCATGGCCTCGTTGAAAATCGACCTCAATCTCACAATAACACTTTGGTCGAAAGATGAGAAAGCCAAAAGGAGCACAAAGAACGTCAATAACAGCGTCATACAATCGCTGAAAGTTACCATCCATTCCGGAACGCCCGTAGACCCACCTGTTTCCGCCTGTTTTCTGCTCCGGCCCATTATATGTTTGCCTTTACCTCCTGACGCCTGCTTTGTGAAACGAACGCCTGCATTCTTTCGCGAACAGCCGTGGGATTATCTCCTTGTGCAATGGCGCAGATACCTTCCAGAATCATTTCCATCGCGGTTGTTTCCGCTTTGGAATAGAGCTCCAGTTTGCCCGCCAACGGGATAAAAATCAAATTGGCCGCTAATGCCCCATAAAAAGTCGTGATCAAAGCTACCGCCATTCCGCCGCCGATGCTTTCCGGTGAATCCAGGTTTCGGAGCATTTGAATCAGACCAATAAGTGTCCCTATCATGCCGAAAGCCGGGGCGGACGAGCCCATAAACTCCAAAATCTTCTTGCCTCGTGAATGGCGCTCCTGAAGGTATTGGATCTCAAGAGTCAAGAGGTCCCGAATCTCTTCAGAATCCTGCCCACCCACGAGCATTTGCAGACCCCTGCTGAAAAATGCGTTGTTAGCCTTCGGAATTTCCTGCTCCAAAGCTAATGCCCCGTCGCGCCTGTTAATGGCTGCGTAGTTGACCATTTTCTGGATAAGCTCTGCCTGAGTCGGTATCTTGGTGACAATTGTTTTCTTGACAATCGTAAATATTGCCAAAAACTGTGACAGCGAAAAGTGTATAAGTGTGGCGCACAGCATCCCTCCTATCGTTATCGCCAATGATGGAAGATGGATGAATATTTGCCAGCCGCCGCCGGCAACAATGGCGGCCGTAATAACTATAAAACCGAGAAGCGTTCCTATTATCGTCGCAATATCCATAGTTTTACTTTTCCTCGACTATGTGCTTTAATCGCTGGCACAGAACCGCCGCGAGTTTGGGCTCGGAATTGACTAACTCCGCTAACAGTTTGGCTTTGGTCCTTTCGGTCATGTAATACAGAATCTTCACGGCGTCATCTGTGCCCGCGCCCCGCCCCTCATAGCCCTTTCTTTGCCCCTGGCTGTCTCCCATAACGCATATGTTGGTCAATATTTTGCTGGCGCTGCTTACGTCCATCTTGTCGTAAGCCGCTGCTATTGACATGAGGTTGGCCTTTTCGGCCTCGGCAATCTTGACTCTGCTGTTAATCAGCTTATCGCGCTCGCTCTGGAGGCTGGCCACCATTGAAGCCAGTTCGACCCGAAGATTATTAAGATTTTCGATGTCTTTTTTTAGTGTATCCTGGGCCACCTGCACCCTGTGCTCCAGCACTTCAAGGCCCTGCAGCTTGTTGTTATACTCCCGTATGTTCTCCCGGACCTCATAAACAAGGGCTTTTAGCTGCTTTTCCGTCATCGACCTTTTCATCCAGTCCTCGTCGGCGCCGATGGCGGACCGGATACCGGTATGCTGCTCCGGCGGCTCTGGAGTTCCTATGCCTGCAGCGATGCTGCCTGTTGGGCCGGGCTGGCCCGGCGCGTTGGCAATGCTTTTGTCCGGTGGGTGTTTGGTCAGCCATCCGAAGACGAACGCCCCCCCAAAGCTTACGAGCCCCGCCGCCGCCATCATAATTATCAACTTCTTACTCACGGCTCTATTCTCCTAATTTCTCGCTGCCACACTGCAAAATCGGATCCCTTCTTCTGACAAAAGAAATACCGGCAATCTCGTCCAGCTCTTTTTGCTCAAGTTTTTCCTGCTCTTTTATGAATCGTCTTTTTGTCTCGGCCCGTAATTTCTCCAAACCCTCTTTAAACCGTCTTACTTTTAGAACCTCAGTTATTTTTTTCTGTTGCTGCGATTCCAGCTCGCCTTTTTTCTTTCGCAGGTTTTTTATCTGCTCATCGTTTGTGGCCGCATGTTTTAGAAAGAACTCTTGTTCATGCAGCCTTTTTTGAGGGTCTTTTGCTGTTATACCCAGAATTATATCTCTAAGTACCTTCTGCCGCGTCAGCAGTTCCCTTCGCGCCTCAGCAAGCCTTTCGGTTATCGCAAGCAATTCTGCTCTCTTTATCTGCTCCTGTTTCGTTCTTATGTCAAGAACGCGCTGCAGCCGCCATACAAATCGCTTCATTTAACCGTGTCTCATCTTTCGCATCTCGTATCGCTTTCGAGATACATCTAATGTTATGCTGTGTCACACTCCTAATAGTTGATCCCACGATCGGGTGATAATGGTTAGCTGTTTGATAGTTTCTTCAAAAGTTGTTCTTTGGCGAACGGGCTGAACAAGGAAGTTGTTTATCTTGCCAATCAAGGTAATGGCTCCGTCAATACGCCGGTTGCTGCCCGGCGAAAATGCGCCAATGTTTATTAAGTCTTCGGCGTCGGTGTAAGTGGCATATATCTCCTTGAGCTTCTGCGCGGCCCTCTTGTGCTCTTCGGTTGTCACCATCGGCATCAATCGGCTCACACTTGCCAGAATATCGACGGCGGGATAATGCCCTCTCTCGCCCAGTTTCCTCGACAGCACTATATGCCCGTCCAGCAGGCTCCTGGCACTGTCAGCCACGGGGTCGGCCAGATCATCGTTCTCAACAAGGACCGTCAGAATGCCGGTAATGCTGCCCCTCTGGGAACACCCAAGACGTTCGATCAGTCTCGGCATCAGTGAAAAGACGCTCGGGCAGTATCCTTTTGCCGCCGGCGGCTCGCCCGCGGCAAGGCCTATTTCGCGCTGTGCCTGGGCGAAGCGCGTAAGTGAGTCCATCATGAACAAAACATCCCTGCCCTTATCCCGGAAGTATTCGGCGATTGTTACAGCCACAAATGCCGCCTTTACCCGCTGGATAGGGGGCGAGTCCGACGTGGCTACCACAACGACGCTGTGGGTCAGACCCTCAAAACAGAGGTTTTCTTCAAGAAACTCCCGAACCTCTCGACCACGCTCGCCTATCAACGCCACAACGTTGACGGACGCCTCGCTCGAATTCGCAATATCACCGAGAAGGACACTCTTGCCCACACCGCTGCCCGAAAAAATACCTACTCGCTGTCCTTTCCCACAGGTCAGCAATCCGTCTATTGACCTTATCCCCAGAGCCAAAGGCTTTGTAATCTTCTTTCTGCTCAAAGGCGGCGGACTACTTGCATCCAAAGCTTTCTTATCCGTCCCCGGCAATGGTCCCTTACCGTCTATCGGCTCTCCCAGCCCGTTCACCACTCGTCCCAGGATTTGATCGCTAAGGGTGATATATCGCGGCGTGATTCGCGCGGTTACCGTGTCGCCGGGTGATATGCCCTCTATATGCTCCAACGGAAGCAGGATAACATGGTCGTTGCGGAAACCTACCACTTCCGCAAGCACCCGTCGTCCGTCGCGAATATGAATTCCGCAGAAATCACCGAGGCCCACTATTGGACCGGTGGATTCGACTGTTAAGCCCGATACGCGCACCACGTAACCTTGGCAATCCAGCAAATTCACTTTGCGCAGGGCTGCGTGGAATTTCTCAAAGTCAATCAAACAGCTGCCAAGCTCGTTCCCGGCCATAAACTAATTCGCCTTTCTGAGAGCTTCACCGATTCGTTCGAGGTGTTCGTTAATAAACGATTCGACTATTCCCTTGGGGGTCTCGAGCACGCACTCCGCCCGCCCCACATTCGGGTCTGAAACAAACTTGATGCCGGATAGTTTACCATTGGAGTCATCTTTATGCAGCTCCTGGTATTGAACCAGGTCCTCGGGGTTCAAGTGCACCACGACATCCTGACGCGTGGGGACTTTTTCGAGTGTCTCTTCGACAACTGATTCTATTCTGTAGTCCCCGTCTTGGACTTTTTGCATCAATATCTTTCTCGCTATTTCGACTGAAAGCTTGGCAATCTCTTCTTTGTGCCGCTTCAGCACGTTCTCTTGAAGATCATTTACCTTGTTTATGACCTCTTGCAGAACCTGACAGACCTGCGACAGCTTCTCATTCTGAACTTCCGGCAGTTGGACCTGCCCGGCTTCGACCGAACCTCTTGTTGATTCTGCCGGGGCCTTGTCAAGGATTCTTGCCAAAGCAATCGGTTTTTCAAGCCGGACTGTGACTGTACGCGCCATCTTGCTACCGTTGCACAAATCTGAGCTTGTTCTCCTCGTTAGCCTCCCTTAGAGGCTTAACCACTTCTTCTCTTGCCTCAAGAATTTCCTTCTCCAGCGGTTCCTGCATCAGTGAAGCTTCTTCGTCAAGCATGGCTGCAAGCCGCTCGGATATGTTCGAGCGTATCTTCTGGATGATTTCTTCATCTGCTCCGTAAAGTGCCACCGCCAGTTTGCTCGCTTCCACAGCTCGCAGTGCTTCCTGCAGAGACCTGTCGCCTATTGAGAGGATATCTTCCCATGTTACCATCAACTTTCTTATCGTAGACGATGTTTCCTCATCGAGTTTCTTTATCTCATCAAGGAGTCGGTCTCGCAGCTCTCGTTCCAGCCCGCTTAAAACAATGGCAAGTTTGCGGAGAGCCTGCTCGCGCTTTTCCGGCCTTACCTGTAGGGTCTCTCCTTTGAAAGTCTCCAATCGTGAGCTGACCATTAATGCCATGCGCTCCCTCACTCCGGTTCCCAGAGGTTCCTGGCTCGCCAACCTGCAAACCGTTCTAAGCCGAACATCTTCGCTCAAAAGCGCCAGGACCTCCTGACTTTTCTTCGCAGGTAGTTCCGACAACACCACCGCAATCGTTTGCGGGTGTTCGCCCTCCAGCGCAAGAACCAGCTCGTCGGTATTCGCTGAACGGATGGCTATAAACGGGTCCTTTTTTGCCGTCACTTTTCTAATCTGAGCCTGAATTTGCTCTGCCTTGTCTTTGCCGACCAGACTTATGAGCATTTCGTTGATGAAACCTTTTATGTTAAATCCCTGACTTTCAGTTGTCTTGAGGCAGTTACAGAACTCTCGCACAACTCTTACTTGCTCCTTGGTATCGCGCTGGCCGGATGCGTCAATTTGTGCAAGCTCTGTGGCAATCTCCTGAATCTCTTCTGGCGCCAGACCTTTTAACAGCTCCGTTGCGGTCGCGGCGTCCAGACTCATCAACAGCATCGCAGCTTTCTGTCTACCCATCAGTGCCGTTTCCGTATCTTATATTTCAAAAACTAGGAACCTGAAGCTGAAAGCAAACAAAACCCAAACGTTTCTTACTTAACATCAGGGCTCTATTTCACTTGTTTGCCTTTGTTATTTCTTGTGTAACGCAATACGCGTCATTCCTCTTTTTCCTCGAGCCAGTTTGAGAACAGTTGTTTGACCTGCTCAGGATTACTTTGCAAGGCATCCGTTATTTGCCTGCGTAACATTAACGGCTCGGGGGCCTCAGCGCCGGGCAGAAGGCCAGCAGCCCCCTCGGTAGCCGGTAGCTGCTCGGCCGCACCCTTTGTTGTTGCCTTTCTCTTTGCTCCGCTGAACACACGCAGAACTAACAGTGCGCAAATTGCCATAATCCCCAAGGAAGCCTGCCGAGCTATTGCTATATAGCGAGGCCAGTTGGACGGTTCCTCCTCCGTTAACAATGCAGCCGGGCGAGGAAACTTGACGTTAACCACTTTAAGTGAGTCCGTATCCTTAAGGCCAAGAGCTTTTTTGATGATTTCTTCCACCGCGGACAACTCCATTATCATTGCGGTTTGTGCTCCGGCCTGTGATTCATTCACATCCGCCGGCGACAAGTCTACAAAAGCCGCCACAGACAGCCCTTGTATTTCGCCCGGCAAATCAACCTTGGTTTCAACAGTCTTGCCGAAGGCAAATTCACTGACGGTTGTGTTATCTTTTTCCGTGCCGCCCGCTACGGCCGGTTCGCCTTCGGCTGGAATGTTGCCGCCTTCTGTTCTGGTTTTCTCTTTGATTTCCTCCTTTACGGCCACGCCCTTGGGTTCATATTTTTCCGTAACAATGTTGGTGCTGGTCATATCAATAATAGCACTGACCTTGACCGTGGCCCGGCCGGGTCCCAAGACGGTTGTAAGCATATCTTCAACCTTGTCGGCCAAATTCTGCTCCACCCGTTCCCTGTAATCCTGAACGGTGCCTGCTCCATTTGCCATAGTATCGTCCGACTTGCCGGAAAGAAGATGTCCGTCGCTGTCTATCACGGTTACGTTTTCCGCCGTAAGCCCTTCAACACTGCCGGCCACAAGGTGCGTGATCGCCGCAATATTTAAGGCGCTGGCTCTATATCCCGGCTTTAGTCGCAGAATCACAGAAGCGGTTGTTTTGCCCGCCTCGGAAGTAAACAGCGTCTGTTCAGAGTTCACTATGTGGACCCGTGCGTGAACCACGCCTTCTATCATTTGGATACTTTTGGCCAGCTCCTCCTGTAGCGCCCGCTTCAGGTTAACATTTTGAACAAAAGGGCTGATGCCGATTTTTTCATTGTCGAATATCCGGTAACCGCCATCCTCGCCCGCCGGAAGTCCCTCTCTCGCCATATCCAAACGAAGCTGGTAGACCTTTTCTTTTGGAACGTAGATGCTTGTCCCGCCATTTCGCAGTTCGTAGCCAATGCCCTTTTCGCTGATTTTCTCAGTGATCTTTGACGCCTCTTCCGCGGAGAGGTCTCGGTACAGCATTTGCATATCGGGTCTGCGCGCCCAGTGAACAAGCAGCGCACTGACAATGATAAATGTCAGAACGACCGCAATCAGTAGCGCCCGCTGGACCAGGCTCACCTTTTGCCAAATTGCCCTTATCTGTTGCAAAAAGTTCATTAAACCTCTCTGCTTGTTCGACCGCTACAGAGCCCGAAAATATTCGTGCCCCGAAATGCCGCAAGGCTTCGCCGGCCCTGCTGAAATCAAGCAATTTATACGGCCATACTCATGGTTTCCTTGTAGGCTTCTATCAGCTTGTTTCTAACGCCTACAAGAAGCTTGAAACCCATATCGGCCTTGGCCACCGCCGAGACAACCGAAGTAATATCCGCGTTCTTGCCTGATAACAGGTCCTTTATGGACGTATCCGATGACTGCTGAAGGTCATCTACCCCGGATATGTATTTCTCGACAGCCTTAATAGTAGCGGAAAAATCTGATTTCCCGGCGTTGGTATTGGGTGCTTCGGGGACGGCCTTATTTATGGCCGGCAGTACCGAAGCTACGTTTGGGTTTAGGTTAATCATCGCTTACTCCCTTGCTTATCGAAGTAATTCAAAAGTAGTTTCAACCATTTGCTGATAACGTCTGAGAATTGCTGCGTTTGCCTGGTAAGTGCGCGTCGCAATGGTCAGATTTATCATTTCGGTTGGCAAATTGACGTTAGGCATCGCTACGTACCCCTGGTCGTCAGCATCGGGGTTACCCGGGTCGAAAATCTTGTAAAAATCGCTTCGGTCCGGCACTATCCTATCCATGCTGACGCCGCTGATGCCTTCTTCGTCCGTCTTAAGTATCGCCTCCAGCCTGCGGTAGGGTTCCCCCTTGCCGGCATCGGTTGTGCGGGCGTTTGCGACATTCGACGAGATTACCTCCATCAGTTGCTTCTGGGCCCGCATACCGGAAGTTGCGATGTCTATCGGGCCGAAAGTGTTGGTAACTTCCATCTGCTCTAATCCTTTCCCAGCGCCCTTCGCCTCGCCCCTGTACAGACTGCGGGGTATCCGAAGCACCCTGCCAATGCTTTGTGAAAGGGCAGTTCTTTCAGTTTTTTCCGCTTCCGGTTCAATTCGCCAAACGCAAAAACCAGTATGCTATTACTGTTTTGTATTGATCGCCAATTCAATTTGGTTGTACTTTTTGTTGAGCAGCCGAATATATGCCTTGTAGCGAAGACTGTTCTTGACCATTTCGCTCACTTCGGTTTCCAAGTTAACGTCATTGCCGTTTGACTTTATTGGTGTTTGCTTGGGCTGGTAAATCTGTGGCTCGATTTCACTAAACTTGACACCCCCGGCCGAATCCAGGGCTTTAGCGAGCAACTCTTCAAACTTGACGTCAATCCTGCGATATCTCGGAGTCTCAAGATTGGCGACATTGCTGGCAACCGCTTTCTGGCGAAGGCTTTCAGCCTTTATGCCCGCTTCGAGAAAATCTAATATGTTGGTCGTTCTGGACATAACTTTGTCCGGTTTCCACCTTGCAGAAAGCTGCAAAATCGCGCCATTGTTTCCTTCAGTGTTGCACGAACCTTCTTTGCAAGCACACAGTGAGCAATAATCGTGCCAGACAATTAAGACCGCACGTTTTCGGTTCGGGAACAAGCCCTCTTTTGCGTAAAACCGCTTCGGACCCAAGCGGTTTGCTATCGATTTCTTCAGAGGGGCGTAAGGTTTCTATACATACAGGCGCGTTTTTTTACAGACCTGCACATACGTCCCGAAGAGTCTTGCCGCAGGTGTGGATTACTTTATGACAGAACATTGTGGCTGGCCCGCTGACATTCTTTCGCTCTTAAAACCCTGCATGATTTCCACGGCATCTTCGAGCTGCCGGAAGTTCCTTCCGGGCTGGGGGAATATTTCTCCGTTGCTACGGTTTACAGCAACAAGTTCTCGGCAAATCCCCATCTTTTTGATGTTCTTAAGTGCTTTATTGCAAAATAGTTACCGTCCTGTAGCGACATTCTCTTTTCTCTTGGCACAGTGGTTGCTAAACAAGAGATTAGTTTAGAAGGACTGCTATATGAATGCTGGCCTGTTGCCTATTGATAATATGTTGTCAGGAGCGTCCGGTTTGGGTTCGGCCCCGTTAGAGCCTGGAGCAGCTAAGGGCGTAAATTCCATAGTCCGTCGCAAGACAGACTCGCCGGATGGTACTTCGCCGTCTTCCCAGGTCCCGGCTAATGACCCTGCCGCAGTCTGTAATAACAAACCGGCAAGGCCCTATAATACTCCCGGTGCCTTCAAGAACGGTTGCATCAACAAAAAGCAGCAAAACTTCAGTCATACCCTTCGCGCAAGAATAACGCCTGAGTTGTCCCAAAAGGCAGAACCTAGTGCGAAATCCGAAAAACAAAAACCCGCCTGCACCGCACCTGTACAGTCGAAAACCATACAGCTTTCTTTGGCCCAGTGCTCTGTGAATCCGCAACAGTGCAAAGAGGGGACCAACACAATAGCAGAACCCAAACCGGTATATGAACTTGGCCAATTACTTGCGCAGAAGAAAGAGGGCAAGTGCCTTTCTGGCACCGGCAAGGCCGCCCAACCGGTTCAGACCCAGTCTCCTCTGACCGTCAGTCAAAGCCAAGCCGGCCTCAAGGTTGTTTTACCCGGCACCTCATCCGAGGAGTCCTCTACAGGCGATTCTAAATCTAATGAAGGTGAAAACACGGCCAGAATGATGGGTTCAAAAGCAAGTCTGGCTACAAACATTATCAGCCAGCAGGGCGGCAAGAAGTTGATGCCCGAAGTTCCCATTGCCGTTAACAATAGAACAAACGCCGGAACTGAAAAACCCGCAGTCATGCAGACTTCGGCCCCCCTCGACGGCCAGAAAGCAGCCCCTACGGCCGGCAAACAATTGATGCCCCAAACCGCCGGTAATGCCAGCAGTCAACCGACTGCCACTGATGAGAAATCAGCGGTTTATTCCGGCCCAAGAATTTACAAATTGGATAGTGGTTTCGCCGCAGTTCAAGCCCAGCTCTCTGACCCCCTCTCCCGGCTTGCAGGTGTTAGTCCCGAAAAACCCGCTGTTGCTGCTGAAAAGCCGGCTGAGAAAGGGACCAAAGGACCTCAGATGCCTTCGGGGTCGTTGCGGAACAACGGCAAAGAGTCCCAGCTTGCCGGGAACAACCTCTCAAGGGACTCGAATCTCCACAGGCTCAACGTAATTGAGTCTCAGGTACTAACAGGCCAACCCAAACAGCGCGGCGGCTTGACCCAAAACGACAGCTCTCAGTCGGGCCTTGAGCCGATGCCAAGCCAGGGAAACACCCAGTCTCCCGCTACGGAGCTTTTTACTGATACCTTCGCTCAAGCCCCAAGGCCGACGAACTATACTTCACCTGGCAGCGCTTTTTCCAGCATTAACGAACAGATTCTCGAATCCATTCAGAGTTCTGTCCGCCAGGGCGAGCAGCAAATCACGATTCGCCTTAATCCCCCGGAACTCGGAAAGGTTTCTATAGAACTCCGGGAGGAACAGGACCAGATAACCGGCCTGCTGGAAGTTGACAAGATACAAACCAGATATGAAATCGAGCACGAGCTGCCCCAGATAATCAGAGCGCTCCAGGATGCCGGTATACAGATAAAGCGACTTGAAGTCGTGCTGACAGACCAGCCGGAACAACAGCTTTTCAAAGAACAATCACAGGAGTATGCCTCGTTCCAACATAATGGCTCCACCGAAGACGGTAATCCTGGCAACGGCTCTTCTGAGGAGTGGGTGGAAAACGCTACCCGCTACAGCCAGATGCCCGAACCGCAAATGCTTATTGCCGACGACGCTATAAACATGTTGGCTTGAGTGAGTCCCGGTTAGTTGATTTCGAACCTCAAGGTGATATTGAGATGGCGGACGTTAGCGGAATTGTCCAGCTCGCTGTGCAACACCATCAAGCCGGGCGTCTTCAGCAGGCGGAACAGTTGTACAATCTGGCTTTGCAGAGCAATCCCAACCATGCTTTTATCCTACATTCACTGGCTATGGTTGCTTACCAGACCGGCCGGTACGATGCAGCTTTGACCTTGGCCGCCGAGGCCGTCGCGAACAATTCCCAAGTACCTCAGTTTCACAATACGCTTGGTCTTGTCTTGGAAGCCCTTGGCAGGTTCGACCAGGCGATAGAGGCTTATGAGCAGGCGGTATCGCTCAAGCCTGACTATGCTGAAGTCTATAACAATATGGGCATTGCGCTGCAGGCCCAGGGCAAATATGCCGCAGCGGCTGAAAAATGCAGACAGGCGTTGTCGCTTTCGCCTGGTTATGCCCAGGCTTACAACACTATGGGGTTTTCCCTCCAGAAGCAGGGCAAGCTCGCCGAAGCGGTGGAAAGCTACAGAATGGCTGTTAGGTTCGCACCGAATTTCGCGGAAGCCTACAATCACATGGGAGTTGTCCTGAGTGCCCTTGGCCGGCACGAAGAGGCAATTGAAAGTTATGGACGTGCCGTTCAGATCGAACCGGACTATGCTCAAGCACATTGGAACCGGTCGCTTGTCCTGCTCTTGACCGGAAAGCTCGCGGAAGGTTGGAAAGACTATCAATGGCGCAAACATCCTGATTTGGGTATGATGACGTATCCTCACCGCCACGAAGTGCCCCAATGGGATGGTTCATCTTTTGTGGGCAAAAGGCTCTTGGTCCATTATGAGCAGGGGTATGGTGATGCCATCCAGTTCGTGCGATACTTGCCCATGGTTAAGGCACGCGGCGGGACCGTAATTCTGGAGGTAGGCAAGCCGTTAATCGCGCTCTTACACCACTTCCCGGGGGTTGATGAGCTGGTCGAAGCATCACGGGATTTGAAGCCGGCGGTTAAGTTTGATTTGTGCGTATCTCTGATGGACCTGCCGGCATTGTTCGAGACAACGCTTGATACAATTCCCGCCGATGTGCCGTATATTTTTGCGGATTCCACCAAGGCCGGCTATTGGCGGAGCAAGCTTGCGGGTCCGACTTTCAAGGTGGGCATAGTGTGGTCGGGTTCGCCTGCGTATGAAAGGAACACTATTCGCTCCTGCAGGCTGGAGCATTTCGCCCCATTGGCGGCAATTGAGGGGGTAAAGCTATTCAGTCTGCAAAAAGGCACAGGTACCGAGCAGTTGGAAAAACCGGCGGGGGGAATATCGGTTGTTACGGACACCGCCAATGAGCTCCGCGACTTCACAGACACCGCCGCGCTGATTGAGAACCTCGACTTAATCGTCTCAGTGGATACATCTGTGCTGCATTTAGCCGGGGCAATGGGCAGGCCGGTCTGGGCGATTCTGTGCGCCGCGCCTGCCTGGCAATGGATGCTGGACCGAAGTGACAGCCCCTGGTACCCTACAATGACGCTTTTCAGGCAGAAAGAATTGGGCCGATGGGATGATGTCTTGCGGAGCGCTGCTGAAAAACTCAAAGAATTGGTTATACAGAAAGTGGGACGTCGCTAACTCAGACACATACCCTTCGAAGTTATAGGACTTAGTTTAGTGAGGGCCTACAATGTGGAGGGGTGGCTAAAGTGAAGATTCTGCACGTCAACTTTTCTTTTTTCCCATTTGCGGCGAGCAGTTTCGATAGAGCGCAGGAAACTCTCCTTGAACCTCGTTATTGAGAAGCACTCCATAGCGGTCTTTCGGGCTTGCTGACCCATTAGTACTGCCAAATTTCTATCCTCCAATAGCATCTTGGCGTACTTCTGCAATTCGGCTGGGTCATCGCTGAGGAACCCGCTTACTCCATGTTTTATTGGCGAGGTAGGGTGGCAGTTGCCGAGAACCGGCATCCCCGCAGCCATTGCCTCTGTGGTTGCCATATTGTAACCGGCTTCAAATCCTCGGTCGGCGGTGTGGATGTAAAACCGATGAGACTGCAATATCCTTTTAAGATGGTCCCAACTCTCGGCGCCTGCAACTCCCGGCATACCGGGATTGTGCCCGACGAGGAGTACCGGAATACCCTCGAACGCCTTCTCATGAAGGTCCCATAACAGAATCTTCTTTCTGCTCTCGATGAAGTTGCAAATCCGAAGACCGCAGGCCTTTTCTCCCGAATATGGCAGGTATTCATCGGCATCAATCCCGAAAGTGACGATATCTTCGGCAAAACCCCACGATTCGCCCTTTGACAGGGAGGTAGCTACCGCGTGACCGCCGACCAGCTCGAGGTATCTGTGCATCACCTCTTTTAGTTTCTCCGGTTCGACCCTGGCTTTTTCCTCCTGCACCCGGCCTTCGAGGGTAGAGTGAATGACTATTAGACGCGGCTCAGGCCGGTCTTTAATATCGAGCAAATCGGTTATGTTATGTGTTATGATACAATAGTACCGAGTCGGCGACTGCAGCGCTTCAGACAAGCTGATTAATCGAGAATTAGGCGGCACAGGCCGCATCTGCTCATCCCAGGTGCTCTTGTATCTGCCTTTGAGTCCTATAATTATGTCAAGCTTATATCCCAGCGCCCCAAGCTGGTACACCCACGATTCGTGACAGTTAAATACAAGCAGTGTTCCGTTACGAGTTTGACTGTCTTGTCTGTGCATATACCGCTTCGGCTACATAAGGACGCAATCCTTACTGGCATCAAGCCACAATACTTTCATTGTTCTTGAAGTATACTTGGTTTTCCGGTTGGAGCAACCACCTTTTCAATATTCGCTTCTCCGCTTACAGCGGGATTTCTGCCTGTACTTGGCCATGAATTTGTTAAATGCGGTCTCCGGGCGTGCTTTGTTATCGATTGGAAATCTTTTCCGGAAGAATCAACAGGAATTTCATGATATTTCTACAATTTTTCGACAAATTGGCGAACTCGTAAGCGATATCAGTATCCACGACGGCAATATTACAGGCCCAATGACTTTATGATTATTACCAATAAAAAAATCCCTTAAGTCTCTTCTATTTTGGCCGATAATGGGGCTTGGAAGTGCTTATGCAGGCGATTACATGTTGAGTTGAGCCCGACTTTGGGGTTTGGAACCCGAGAAGATGTTGTTGGGTCTCTCTCAAATACGTTGCAGGACAGGAACCAATAAGTAAAGAGGGCTTGACAAGGCCGAAAAATGGTTTGGTATTTTTTAAGGAGTCTAAACTATGTTAGCAATTAAGAACAACCTTATGGCGGCAAATGCTGCCCGGCACCTGGGGACGAGCTACGATGCCTTGGCCACATCGGTCGAAAGGCTGGCGTCAGGCCTGCGCATCAACAGTGCGAAGGACGACGCAGCCGGCCTGGCTGTCCGCGAGTTGATGCGTGCCGACATTGCCGTGCTGCGTCAGGGCGCCCGAAATGCTCAGGACGGCATCAGTATGTTGCAGACTATGGAAGGTGCCATGCAAACAATAGATAACATACTGGTGCGTATGAAACAGTTGGCCGAGCAGGCGGCTACGGGCACTTATTCTTCCGCCCAGCGAACCATCATGGACGAGGAATTCAGCGAAATGGCCAACGAAATCGAGCGTATCGCGGGAGCAACTGATTTCAATGGCATAAACATGCTCAATAGCGCCAATGGCTCCGTGTCAATCGTTTTTGGTGATGCGAGCGACTTGATCCAGGCCAATATGACCGATATGACCAAGGAGGGTCTTAGCATCGACACGCTGACCATAAACACCGCCGCCAATGCTCAGTCGGCAATGGCGGTTCTGGACACCGCGATCGCCAGCAAAGATACCGCTCGTGCGGAGTTCGGCTATAAGATGGCCCGTCTGCAGAGCAGCGTGGAGGTTCTTAACATCATGGCCGAGAACCTGATGACATCTGAATCTCGTATTTCCGATGTCGACGTGGCTACCGAAATGGCAGAGATGACAAGAACCCAGGTCTTGGCGAATGCCGGTGTGGCTATGCTATCGCAGGCAAATGCACTGCCTCAAATGGCGTTGACTTTGCTCAGATAGTAAGCAGTATCAATATGTTGCACTACGATAATCCGGGGAGATGACTGTGGGAAGAAACAACAGTCATCTCCCCATAGTTGAATCGTAAGCGACAGATCGAAACGGTACTGTCCTTTGACGCGCTGACAAGTCTGTAATCAGGGCTTACAGCCTTCAAAATATATAAGGGAGTGGAAACCATGAACGGAATCGCAACGTACCAAGAGGCCGCGGTTAGTACACAGAGCAGGGGCCGCCTGATTGTGCTGCTTTACGAAGGTGCAATTAAATTCATGAAGCTGGCACTAAAGGAATTGGAAGCCGGCAACTGTGAGGCAAAGGGTCGGTACATAGGCAGGGCCCAGGATATAATAAACGAACTCAATGCGGTGCTGGATGTTGATGCCGGCGGCGATATCGCTATTAACCTTCGCAAACTTTACTGCTTTATGAGTAAGCACCTGTCCGAGGCCAATACGAAGCGCGACCCTCAGATGATTCGGGAGGTAATCACGATGATGGAGGAGCTTAACCAGAGCTGGAAAACTATCGCCGGTTAAACCGGCTGTCAATCTATTGTCAGAATTGCTAAGAGCGTTTCCTCGGTCGTAGTATTCCATACCTGGCGGACCAATAGGGTCTTTTGATTGTTTAAACCCGATATTGTCGATGGGCTCGTAAGACCACAAAAATTGTTTGTCCTCGCGGAGTTGACTGTCGATTGGCGACCCCGTCCACCTGGCAGAAAGGTTTGGTATTAAGACAGTGAATTTAAAGGAAAGGAGGACCCAATGCTAATCCCCATGCTTAAAGACATTATGACCAAGGATGTAGTTACCGTAAGAACAGACACCCCCATATATGAAGCCTTGGAACTCCTGGCAAAATACGACATCTCCGGTCTGCCTGTTGTCGAAGATGATATGACCCTGATAGGTATTCTTTCAGAAAAAGATGTGATAACTTTAGTCGGCGCCCCGGAAGGTGACAAAGAAAAAACGGTCGATGATTTCATGACACAACCTGCGCTTTACTTTGATGAAGAGGAAAGCTTCCTGGACGTCTGTGATTTTCTCAAGAAGAACGTCTTCAGAAGGGTCCCAATCACCTCAAAAGGGAAATTGGTTGGTATTGTCAGCATCCGAGATGTCATCGAATTTATGCTGCGACTGAGAGGCAAAATTCCAGCATCGGCCTATGCATCACACAAACAGAGCAGTTAAGTTAATGTGTTTGATATTGATGAGATGGGCTTCGCCCGAACTCTTGCCGCGCCCTTTTTAAACCTCCGTATCGTCGTCAAGCTATGCGTCTTACTCTCACAGTGTGTATGCCATGTTTCCTTCCCATCCCAACTTTTTGCGATTGATGTTTGACAAAAGCGGAAGATTTGCTATAATTATGTTTTGACGAGCCGGTTACCAAAACCGTTGACACCGGCGGTTTTCGTAACCTGCTCGCAAGCTTCTTACAAAGGTAGGACCTGATTGAATGGACGAAGAAGTTCTGCGGCAAGTCGAGCAGATAGTCGGTTATAGATTTAGTAACCCTAACCTGTTGTTCAAGGCATTCACTCATTCATCTGCTGTCGATAACCGTCTCTTGAGTAACGAAAGGCTTGAGTTCCTGGGCGATTCTGTCTTGGCTGTGGTTATTTGTCAGACCCTTTTCGAGCGTTTTCCGGCCTATCTGGAAGGAAACTTGACTAAAGTAAAGAGTATGCTTGTTTCCCGCAGGACCTGTGCCCGGGTTGCCAAGCAGCTCGGTCTGCAGCCGTATTTGAAAGTGGGCAAGGGCATGGCCAACAGCCGGGCTTTGTCAGGCTCTCTTGCGGCCGGCCTCCTGGAGGCTCTTATTGCCGTTATCTATATCGATGGCGGCTTTGAGGCCGCCCGCACTTTTGTCTTGAGCGCTTTTGCTTCGTTAATCGACCAGGCCGATGCCGAACAGGCACAGGGTAATTTCAAATCATTGCTGCAGCAATATGCTCAACAGCAGCTTAATGCCATACCCGTTTATGACCTGCTTGATGAAAAGGGACCGGACCACGACAAGTGTTTTGAATCGCAGGTTGTTATCGCCGAGCGCCATTTCCCGAGTGCCTGGGGAACAAACAAGAAAGAAGCAGAGCAAAAAGCTGCTTACAATGCCCTCCTCGAATTAGGGTTGCTCGAAGACACTGTCCGGGAGCACGGCAGGTAGAGTTGTCTCGGGCCTGAATGAAGCCGCCGCAGTTTTACTCTGTTATTAGCCACGCCAGAACATGTAAGACAAACGCGGCTATGATTGTAAAAACAACGATCGATCCGAACAAGATCGCTGCCTCTTTGACAAAATTGGACGCCTTTACCGTCGTCAGTTTTGTCGCTTTATAGACCACGGCTATGGAGGCCGCCAACGGGAGCACCCACAACATCAAATTCGGGTTTGTCCGGATTTCTTCCGGGCCGACAAAGGTTGCCATTACCGCGGAATTTGCATTTTGCAGTAAGTCGAAAAATGTAGCCGCAAAACCTATTATAGACATTTTCAACCCCCCGTTGTTTCTGTGCCGCGCATATAGGCTAAATAAGCGGCGTTGACTATACACAGCAGATTAAGCAAACCTGCTGTGCTGGTGTATATCTGGCCGATTTCGTTTGGCCAGCCATAGACGGGATAAGAGCCGTTCGCGGTCAAATACCCCAATGCCGCCACCATCGGCGAATTCATTATTTGTGCGACGTACCACGGGGTCGCTCCCACGGGGTCAATCACGCCAATCGAGCCGATGTATATGCCCACGCAGAAAGTGACAGCAATGGTCACGAATATGATTATCGACCGTGTTTTTTCCTTAAGCACAAAATGTCCCGCGCCGGGCACCAGCCAGGCCAGTAATCCGACAATCAGTATGAACGGCAGCCGGCTTGTTTTCGAAATTCGTGCCATTATGACTCTCCAGAAGGCTCTGCCGGTGCATTGGCATCTTCAACCGGCTTTTGCTCCTTAATCAGTTTAAGGGCCATGCGTTTTGATATGTTCTCAGGATTGAAGTGCACCGCCGCAAGGCTCTGAGATTGAACAACATCTTCCGTATAGGCTTGCACCACTCTGGCTTGTTCATACTCGTTTTGGTAAATGCGTCGAACAGAAACGCTTTTTACACAATAATAACTCATATCCGGCTTGAACTCGAGAACCAAAGGAACTGATTCAGCGGTGTTACTGTCCGGCGGCACGAGCGAATAAAGCAGGTCCCTGAGTTCACCTTCTTTTTTGGCCATCTCGAGCGAGAACTGCGCTTCGGGGTTGCCCGCATCCTGTATAGCCAGTGTTTCTAATCCAACGCTTGAGATTCTCCGCAGGCTTCTCAGACTTTGCAGTCTGAATGGTTTCTGAAGGTCTTTCATTGTGTCTTCAGCGCTGCCTGAGTTGGGGTCCACTTCGTTTGCCTCTGCATTGCCGTAAAGCTCGTTGAATTTATCAACAGCCTCGTCCCAGCCTGTTTTTGACGCCAGCGACTTAAATTCTTCGGCTCTGTTTTTTGTCGTATCCATAGCTGTAACTTTCTTGAGGTCTTCCACTACCTTTTCTCTTACCGAATTAACGTCCGCATTTTCTTTGCCTTCGGTCTGTTCAAGGTCAAGCGTGCTTTTGTTGAAGGTTTGGTCCACACTTTCCGGCTCTGACGCCTTTTCGGCTCCTGTCACCCTCGCAATCAGCATTATTCGCTCCATTACATCTCTCACGGGGCCGATGTTTTCATACATTCTTGGCTTTGGCACATCGAAGGGCCCAAGCTCACTGGCGCCCAGCTCGTTGATCGCAAAAACAATCAGCGGCAGCCTTACCATGGTATGACTGTAGCCCCTTACATATAGTCTTCCGAGGTATTGGTCCGCTCGCATATCGGCGGCGCTGAGAAGCCCTGTTTGGCCCGTATATATCTTGACGCCGTGCTTTTTGCTTAATTCCTCGGCGGTGATTTTATAGTCGCCGACCATCTGCCTGAATTGCTCGGCGCTGAGCTGGGCGGACTCTATATCCTTATCTTCGAGGGACGCCTCGGTAAGTGTCTTTGCATCCTGCAAAATCATTTCCGCCTTGGAGTTGATTTTGTCCCGCTTGATAACATCTAAAATATTACCGGCGACCTCAGCGTAGCTTCTTGTCCGTTCGGTTAACGGCGAGTTCGGGTCATTCGGGTCCGACCGAACTTGTTCAGTGAATCTGTCCCTGTATTTTTGATAGTACTCCTCCGCATCTTCCTGGGTTGGCTCCACCACTAACTTGGAAACGTCATCGAGCTTGACAGCAAGGTATTCAAGCTGGACCCTGTCGGCGAATTTGTACCCGAACCCGTAAGGGTTGTTTTCGGTCACGACCCCGGCAAAGAACTCCTTGTATTTGTCAAACTGTTCCGAGATTTCCTCTTCCGTCGGCTCAGGCTGCGTTGGAGCGAACAGGGATGAATCAAATCTCACGAATTCAACATCGATTGTCTCGCCTTGCCAGCTTATGTCATGCATTATCTGATGCGCCGTAACGTCTTCACTTGAGCAGACCATCCTGGCGTACTGCAGCACGCCCAGCAATTCGCCGAATGTGGTCAGTATTTTGTCCTCGGAAATACCGTGCCGATTTACTATCGAGCCGATTATCTGCGAGTATGCTGCGCCGCCTGTGATTTGTGGGTTATTGGCATATATGCCGGCAAGGTATCTGCCGGAGATCTCGTTTGAAATCTTGGTTCCCGCCTGTGAGGCCTCGTTTTTCAGCAGCAGCCAGTATACATTCCGCGGCAGGGGGGCCCTGTAAATATCGTTAATCTGTTTGGCTCCAATCCTGTACTTGTTCGTTCCTATAATCTGTTTGATATAACCGATTAATGCAGGGGAGCTTCTCCGGTCGGAGAATAATAGTTCGCCCAGCAGAACCGCTCGCAGGTCGGGCACACGAAATACCGGTTCCAAAATGCTTCTTAATATAGTGTCCGCCTGGAGCACCTTGAGAATTTCCAGGTCCTGCTGTGCCAGAGTCAGGTCGTAGTTCGTTATCTTCCTTTTATCTCCAAAGTAAGCCACTACCTTAGTTGCGCCCCCCCTGCCCCAGCCAAGCTGCTTCAAAGACGCAGGCATAATAAAGGCAATCATCAAAAGAATAACAACAACGGCCATCAGTTTTTTGTTATTCTTGCGAAACCATTTAACCAGGTTCATATTCGCGCTCCGATTTTACTGTTTACGTCGGGTCCCAAAACCCTAAAGTATATGGAGCCAGCCGCACTTTGCAAGGAAAATAGTCCGGGCAGGCCGGTATGGGGGCGCGTCTGCCGTTTGTAGGTAGATTTTTCATGCAGCCACTTGGCGCCCAACAATCAATAATTAAATTCCAATGCCCCCTCCGCCCGTCCTGAGCGCAGCCGAAGGGGCGGATTCGGCAGTTTTGCACTTTGCATTTTTATCCGCCGCAGGCGGATTAACTTTTCGCTTCGCCTCCTGCCCCCGCTGGGCGCAGGAGGACATTTTTGCGTTTGATCCGGCTTCGCCATCCCGGCTTCGTGGAGCACTTCGCCGCGGCAAGGAGGCTTCGCCGCGACAGGTTGGGTTTGATCCGGCTTCGTATGGGACTTGGCCGCGGCAGGCAGGCTTCGCCGCGACAGGTTGGGTTTGATCCGGCTTCGTATGGGACTTGGCCGCGGCAGGCAGGCTTCGCCGCGATAAATTGGGTTCGTTTGGGTTTGTTTTCCCGGAGTCTTAAGTCGTGGTTCATTTCCGTAATCCTTTGTCGAATAAGGTGTTAGGGTCATATCGGCCTTTCGGAAATTGGGTTTGTTTTGCATAAAAAGGGCCAGTTTGTAGAGGCTTCTCGACAAGTGTAGAGCGGAAGAGGACAGAGGGGAGAGGGAAGAAGAGTATAAGCGTATAAGAGTATAAGTGGTAATTGGTTAGGTGGCGCGGCCAAATTCGAAATCCTAAGCCCTAAATCCTAAACAAATCCAAATTACACAAATTCAAATGTTCAAAACTTTGCCTTGCTTGCCAAATAGTGGTTTTTGGGTGTATCTGCTGATACGAAAACGTGCGGGTCTCCGCCTACCCGCCTCCGGCGGGCAACAGGCGGGAATTATACTCGATTTTGGGTTGGAAGTAAAGTAAAATCTGGCAGGACGCAGGACTCGGCGGGATGGGGCGCCCGGATAAGGGATGGCAGGGGTAAAAGCATCCGGCGGCTTGTGAAAATTCGGAAATTTGGAAATTGAACTGGGCGGCGCCCTGTCATAAGATATGAGGGCAGATGGCAGGTGAAAAACATAATGATTACCCGGGGTCGGTTCGAGCTTTTGCCGAGGCCTGCACCTACTTGCCCGGCGGCGTCAACTCGCCGGTAAGGGCCTTTGGCGGCGTCGACATCCGTCCGCTCTTTGTTGCTTCGGCGAAAGGCTCAAAAATCTATGATATTGACGGCAACGAATATATAGACTACGTCGGCTCCTGGGGGCCCATGATACTTGGACACGCCCACCCCAAAGTCCTGGAAGCCGTCAAAGCCGCTTCCGAGAAGGGAACATCCTTCGGCGCACCTACATTGGCCGAAACCGCCCTCGCCCAAAGGATATCCGCCGCCTTCGATTCCATCGACAAGGTCCGGCTCGTAAGCAGCGGCACCGAAGCGGCAATGAGTGCCATTCGTCTCGCTCGTGCATATACCAAAAGGGACTTGATAATCAAAATGGCCGGCTGTTATCACGGACACAGTGACTCATTGCTCGTTGCCGCCGGATCGGGACTTGCCGAAAATGCCGCTCCTTCAAGCGCCGGTGTCCCCACCGATATCGCCCGATTGACCATTGTGATACCGTATAATGACATCGACGCGGCAAAGGTCGCCTTCAGGAAGCACACGGGGAAAATCGCCGCGGTGCTGGTCGAACCTGTTGCCGCAAATATGGGCGTGGTGCCGCCGGTCAATGGTTATCTGCAGGCACTTCGCAATTTATGCGACCGGAATGATTCGCTGTTGATATTTGACGAGGTTATAACCGGCTTTCGTGTGGCTTACGGCGGAGCGCAGGAGCTTTTCGGTGTAAGAGCCGACATCACCTGTCTGGGCAAAATCATGGGAGGGGGACTGCCCGCGGCTGCCTTTGGCGGCCGGGCCGATATTATGGACATACTTGCCCCGACCGGCCCGGTCTATCAGGCCGGCACATTGAGCGGCAATCCCATAGCCACCGCCGCCGCCAACGTCACCCTGGATATACTGCAGGAAAATGATTGCTATCGAAGGCTCGAGTCTTCGGCAGCCTGTTTGGAGGCAGGCCTTGCCCGAGCCGCGAAAGACGCAAACGTTCCTGTTACAATCAATCGAGTTGGCTCAATTATGAGTTGTTTTTTCACCGACAAGCCTGTGAGAAACTTTACAGATGTCCAATCGACTGATATAAAGCAATTCAAGAAATTCTTCTTAGAGATGTTGAAGCGGGGCATTTACCTTGCCCCCAGCGCCTATGAAGCAATGTTTGTTTCTCTGGCTCACTCGCAAGAGGACATTGAACGGACGGTCGAAGCGGGCGGTAATAGCTTTAAGGCGATAACTGACAAGTGACGATTAATAGTCAACAATATTTACTAACCAAATATTGGATAGCAAAGGGAGGTTGAAAATGAACCAGAACCAGGGTAAACCAGACAATTTGCTGGACACTACCGATTGTCTCGAAGCGGTTGGGGTCTTTAGAGGATGGAAGAATTCTCTGTTTATTATCGTTATTTTGTGCCTTCTGCTGCTGCAGGTCTTGTTTTGGGTGGTGGATCTCGGATTGGTTGGCGCTGAAACTGAAACGGCGACCCCTGCCAAAGCCGACGTGCCTGCGCTTGCAGACAAAACCGCAAAGCCGGTCGAAAGTATTGGTACGATTAGGGTCGAACTGCCGGATGATGTAAACAGAATCCAGAAAGCCGCGGAGCAGGTGGCGGCCGATTCGAACCTCCCTGCCGAAGAAGCCGAGAAAAAGCCCGACTTGCTCCCTGCCATAAAATTCAAGCATGTCAGATGGCTTATACGCCTGCTCGATTTTGTGCTGATACCGGCGGCTATACTTTATTGCCTGACCATGCTCTTTTGCCTGAAAGTCTCGCTGCTCGGCAGGCTCGGCGGAATAAACCACATCAGTCGCGCATTTTTCCTCTCACTGCTTTTTCTGGTGTTGTTGTTGCCCTGGCAGTTGTTCTTCGGCGCCGCAATTAAAGGGGCAATGTATACGCCGCGTGAATTGGTAATCTGGCTAAACTGGTATCCTGCAGAGGAAAGCGCAATATTCCCGGCCGTTCTGTACTACTTGCGTTTCACAGGTTACTGGCTGCTCGTAATGCTGCTGCTAATCTTGTCCCAGGTACGCAGCGTCAAGTGGGCAAAGGCCATACTCCGGCGGTTGGAGATAATATAGGAAATGCCCCTCACAAGAATCGGCTTTATCGGCACGGGTATTATGGGCAGGCCCATGGCCCATAACCTGCTGAAGGCAGGATACCCGTTAACTATCCACAATCGCACAAGGCCCCGGGCGCAGCCGCTTCTTTCGGAAGGCGCCGGCTGGGCCGACACGCCCGCCGAGACCGCCCAAAGCAGCGATGTCGTAATAACCTGTGTTCCCGACACGCCCGACGTCAGGCAAATTCTTATGGGCAAACATGGCGTAATTGAAGCCGCCAAGCCCGGTCTTATTTGTGTCGACATGAGCACAATATCACCCGCGGCCACAAAGTTAATGGGCGCCGAACTTGCCGCCAAGGGTGTAACCTTAATAGATGCTCCAATAAGCGGCGGCGAAATAGGTGCAATCGAGGGCAAACTCTCTATTATGATGGGCGGGCCGAAGGAGGCGGTTGAGAAAGTCCGGCCTATTATGGAAGTAATGGGCAAAGCGGTTACGCATTGCGGCCCCCTCGCGGCAGGCCAGATGACCAAACTGGCCAACCAGGTCATGGTCATTCATACGATAATGAGCATCTCGGAAGGTTTTGTCTTTGCTGAAAGGGCAGGACTCGACCTGCAGACCACGTTGGATGTTACCTCTGCGGGCGCCGCATCGAGCCATTCGCTCAGAGCCCTCGGCCCGAAAATTATCGCCGGCGATTTCAAGCCGGCCTTCATGGTCGATTTGCAGATGAAGGATTTGCGGCTGGTCCTTGAGTATGCCGACGAGGTGAAGCAGCCCCTGCCTGGAGTGGCTTTAGCAAAGCAGTTGCTGGCGGTGCTCCAGGCCCAGGGCCGCGGCCGGGACGGAACCCAGGCCCTTATCGATGTTATCCGTCAGCTGGGGAAAAAGCCCTCTTAGTCCCGCCTTGCTCCGATTATTCCCGCCGCGTAAGCTTCAAAATGAGGTCTTTCCGGTCGCGGTATTGCTCCAGAAGCTCTTCCGTGTCTGCCGGCTCAAAGTCGGCGTGTTCAAAACCCGGCGCGACGGTCGTTCCCATCAAAGCGAACCTCCCGCCTTCGTTGAGAAAGCAGCCCTGCCAACTGTTCTTAGGCACTTTCACTTGCACTCGCTGTCCGTTCAGAATATCCGGCCCTAAAGTGATAAGCTCAGTGCTTCTGTCCGGATGCAGTTGAAGCATTATCACGGGGTCGCCGAGGTAAAAATGAAATATTTCATCACTCCTTAATCTGTGCAGTGCTGAGAACGTATCCGGCGTCAGAAGGTAAAGAATTGCTGTGCAAAGGCTCCTTTCCCCAACACGTCCTGCCAGCGGCGGCGCTTGGGCGAGTTTCTGCTTGCACCGATATGTTTCAACGTAATAGCCGCCCTCCCTCGGCAAGGGCCTCATCCCGAAAAACCCAATAATTTGCTCAGGGTCCATCATTTGCCCTTGACAGTTCTTCGGTCTATTGTGTCGTCTGTCAATAATCCTGCTTGGCGGGTACAACCTTGGCGGACTTTATCACTACCGGCTCGACCGGCACATCTTTGAACATTCCTTTCTGTCCCGTCTTCACCGCCACTATGGCATCGACAACGCTCATCCCTTCAACCACTTTGGCGAATACCGTGTAGCCGGGGCTCCGATTCTCAACGTAATCCAGAAAGTTGTTGTCCTTCTGATTGATAAAGAACTGGCACGTCGCGCTATTTGGATTTGACGTCCGGGCCATAGCGAGGGTGCCTCGAAGGTTTTTCAATCCGTTGGCGGCTTCGTTCACGATTGGAGGATGCGTCTCCTTCTGCGCCATGTCGGGCGTGAATCCGCCGCCCTGTATCATAAAGTTGGGTATAACCCTGTGGAATATGGTCCCGTTATAGAAACCTTCCTCTACGTACTGAAGGAAATTCTTTACGGTAACCGGCGCAGACTTTTCGTCAAGTTCGATGATGATGTCGCCCTTGCTTGTTTCGAGCTTTACCCTTTTGGCTTCCATTATTGCCTCCTTTGGTTTCCGGGCTTGGTCGGCGACCACAAAATTGGGCTTCTGGAAGACCGCTACGCTGCCCCAGTATGCCAGCTTTGCTTGTGATTGGCTCACTTCCCGCAGAAAAAAGACCCCCGTGTCCCCGACCTTCAGCGCCGGGTCAAATCCTTTCTCGCCCCGCGGCTGCAAGAGAACTGTAACCTCGTTTCGTTCGAGCTTTCCTTTGATTACGGATGCGACCTTTATCGTAACCTCGTCGTATGGTACAGGCTTGCGCGAGTCTAACGCCTTCTCCTGCACCTTGACGACTTTAGCCAGCGCCACAACCTCTGCTCGGCTGGGCAGCTCCGCTAACTCGAGATGCTTGATATCAGAAGCACAGGCTTGCTTCGGTACGCCGATAACCATCACCGACATTACGGCAAACATTACGCTGAACCAAAACTTCCCACTAATCATATGTGCCTCCTGTAAAATAATTAGTCTGCGCATCATCAACAATAACAAGACAGGCATACCAGCCTTGTTGTTTGAATGACAACATTATAAGGGCAACAGACTATGTTTGTTACAAAAAAAAGCGGTTTCGGGGCCGGTCAGCAGTTTAATCCGACGCTTCCCAACCGCTCGATTATACCTTGTCCATCTTATCTTTCAGGGAATTTGGATAACTTAGATTGCTGCCAAAATTTTTCGGCGCGCGCCCGATAGACTCTGCAGAAAATATGGTAACGCTGTTTTTATCGGCACGCCCCATAAAAAGTAAAGTTCTTTGTGTTTTCCTGCCGAAATGAAAAACAGAAGCATCTTTCAGTAGTGAAAAGGCTTCTGTTTCAACTAAAGAGGGTTTCAGCCCCTCAGCTTAGAGGCTGGAGGGTGTAGCCACGTTGATAGTCGTAGCGCACAACTTTTGGCGCTTAACCGTCGTATTGGTACGTTTGTAAGAAGAAAGGATGTAAACAATGAAAAGGGGAAAAAAGTTTGGGCTTAAGAGGATTGCTTTAAGAACTGCTTTGGCTTTGGTTACTCTCGCAGCGACTCTGGGGTCGACCGGCTGCAACGAGCAACTAACCGCGGTTGAGCAAAACCAGCGTGAGCTGCACACCACTGTGCAAAATAACTTGCAGCTAATGTCAGACAGTATAGCGGCAATCGAAAAGAGCCAGTTTGGATTACAGGGTGGAATTGAAACCAATACCCAAAAACTGGCGCAGAATATAGCTGGTATCGGGCGGAACCAGTTCGAGATGCGAGACGAGATTAAACAGCAGCTTCAGAGAATGATAAGTACCATAGCCGATCTGGAAAATAGCCACCTTCAATTGCGGGGAGGGATTGCGAAAAATACCGAGCAATTGTCAAGCAACAAAGCCAATATAGCGGCAGTTGAGAAGAATTTGCTGAAATTGCGGCAGATGGTCCAGGATGTCCAGGACAACAGCCGGAATGTAACTGCCAAGGTGACCGCCATCGAACAGAACCAGCTTGACTTACAGACGGATATCGAGAGCAGCATCAGCCAAATCGTCGCTAATGTGGAGGCAATTGAAGGGAACCTGCTCAAGCTGCAGCAGATGGTTGCAAATGTCCAGGACGGTACGCAAAAGGTAACCGTCAAAGTGGAAGCCATAGAGAAGAACCAGATTAAATTACTGGACCAGATTGACAGCGACGTCCGCCAAGTTGCCCGTAATATAAATAATCGACTTAAAGAAGGTGCGCTCCCCGATACCGCATTAGCGGACGCCATACCGGCCGAAACCTCCCGTGCACCGGCACGTGCCGCAACTAAGGAGTAGATCGGCGCATAAGGATTCCGGGAAGGTCGGGTCGCTCAGAACGTGTAACAAAATGGCCTTTTGCTTTGCCAATGGCCTGAGATTGCCGCGCCCGCTTGGCAATTACACTCCTTTTGTTGGATGCTCTTGGCGAAAAATGTGGGCAGTTATCGGCGGGCTTGAGCTTCAGCGGTAGAGCCACACTGTCTTCGTCAGTCCTTACTTGACAGTAAACAGCATTATTCTTACCATACGCACATATTGCTTATGCTCAATAAGTTACTGCGCAGGTCAGTGTCAGGTAATGGTGAAGGAAGGACAGATGAACTACAAGCAACATCCGTGGATGGGGGTATTTCCCGCAACGCTGTGTGCCTTTCACGAGGATCAGAGCATCGATGACGAAGGTCTGCGAGACTATGTACGCGACCTTTGCGCCGTGGACGGGCTCAAAGGGCTTGTCTGCAATGGTCATACCGGCGAAATTATGTCGCTCCGCCCGATGGAACGTGTACAGGTTACGCGAGTTTTTGCCGAGGAGGTCGGCAAGAGCGGCAAGGCTTTGAAAGTGGTCTCCGGTATTGCGGCCGAGGGCAGCCTTGAGGCCATCGACCACGCTCGGGCCGCCAAAGAGGCAGGGGCCGATGCGATTCTGCTCATGCCGCCGCATCACTGGCTGCGGTTCGGCCGGTCAAGCCGGACTGCGGTCGGCTTCTTCGAGGATGTGGCTGAGGGCGGGGATATCGACATTATTGTCCATCAGTATCCCGCCTGGACCAGGGCGGGCTACAGCCTTGCCGAAATGCAGGAGATGATAAAGATTCCCCAGGTCGTATGCATCAAGATGGGCACGCGCGATATGGCCCGCTGGCTGTGGGATTACGAACAGCTCAAGGCAGCCAGACCGGACCTGTCTATCATTACCTGCCACGACGAGTATCTGCTTCCCACGCTTTTGGAAGCGGGGGACGGGGCCCTTATCGGTTTTGCGGGTTTCGCGCCCGAACTGATGGTCAAGCTTGTGCACGCCTGTCTCGACGGCGACTTGAAGGCGGCCAAGGAGGCTCAGAGAACCGTCGCGCCTCTGGCCAGGCTGATTTACAACTTCGGCGAACCGGGCTGCGGCGCCCACCAGCGTATGAAGGTGGCGAAATGGCTGATGGGAACATTCTCCAGTCCGGTATTCCGCCGGCCGCTACGTCCCCTTTCGCCGGAGCAGGTCGATGGAATCCGCAAGGGACTGAGGGCAATCGGCCTCAAAACTGTGAGGTAATTTGTGCACGAAGAACCTGGAGCGAAAGAAAATGTCACAGAGAAAATATTTTCCGGTTTTTGCCGGCGTCGTTATTGTATTAAGTGCTATGACCGTATGGGCCGGCGATTTGAGCGAACAGCCCGGGATTGTCAAGATGGATTTTATTTTTGACGAAGCGCCTTTCAGGCAATGCCACGCATCGACAATCGTGCAGTCCAAAAAAGGTTTGGCAGCAGCGTGGTTCGGCGGAAAGCACGAGAGCAACCCGGACGTCGGCATCTGGGTATCGCTTTACAAGGGCAAAAAGTGGTCGAAGCCCGTCGAGGTCGCTAACGGCATCCAGCACGACAAGAAACGTTACCCTTGCTGGAACCCTGTGCTGTTTCAGCCCAAAAAGGGCCCTTTGCTTCTATTCTACAAGGTCGGGCCAAGCCCGGATAGCTGGTGGGGGATGCTGATGACCTCAGATGATGGCGGCAGGACCTGGTCTTTCCCGCGGCGCCTGCCGGAAGACATCCTTGGCCCCGTAAAGAATAAGCCCATTCAAATGCCCGACGGCGTTCTCCTGTGCGGCTCGAGTACCGAAGATAAAGGCTGGCGCGTGCACTTCGAACGCACCGCCGACCTTGGCAAAACCTGGCAGCACGTTGGTCCCATTAGCGACGGCAAGGAATTCGGCGCTATCCAGCCGACCCTTCTCAGATACGCTGACGGGCGCGTTCAGGCCCTCTGTCGCAGCGGGCAGGGGCGGATAACTGAAAGCTGGTCGAGCGACGGCGGCAAAACCTGGAGCCCAATGACCGCCACTTCGCTGCCGAACCCCAACTCGGGCATTGACGGCGTGACGCTCGCGGACGGAAGGCAGCTCCTGGTTTATAACCACACACCCAAGGGGCGTTCCCCGCTTAATGTCGCGGTATCAAATGACGGCAAGACCTGGAAAGCGGCGCTGGTGCTGGAAAATCAGGACGGTGAGTATTCCTATCCGGCCGTCATCCAGACTTCCGACGGTATGGTACACATTGCCTACACGTGGAAACGTCAGAAGGTAAAACACGTCGTTGTAGACCCGGCGAAAATTGTAGAGCGGGACATGGTTGGTGGCGAATGGCCCAAATGAAAAGAGACTGCCCGGCCCGAATTGAGACAATGCAGGAGGCGGATTAGTGCCACAGCCTGACTCGCAGAGCGCACTGAAAGTCATCGATTGGGTCATTATCGGCGCCTACTTTGCTTTTACCATCTGGCTCGGCTCATACTTCAGCAAGAGACAAACAAGTTCCGAACGATACTTTCTGGGAAATCGCAGGCTTCCCGGCTGGGCCGTCGGCATGTCGATTTTCGCGACCATCATCTCAAGCTGGGCCTTTCTCGCCCTGCCGGGAAAATCATTCAAAGACGATATGCAGTATCTTTTGACTATAGCGCCTATCCCGCTGACCGTGCTTATTGCGGTTCTTTTCATTATTCCTGTGTTCAGACGGAAAATAAGACTCAGCGCCTACGAATACCTGGAGCGGCGATTCGGCCTGGCTGCACGTTTCTACGGAAACATCGTTTTCATTTCCGGCCACTTCTTCAAAATGGGCATGGTGCTGTTTCTGCTGTGCCTGGCCATCGAAGGGGCGACCGGCTGGGGCGGCACCTATCTTACATACCTGATCATCATCGTGGGTATCGTCACCATCTTCTATACTTTCTTCGGCGGCATAGAAGGAGTCGTCTGGACCCATGTCATACAGGGCTTCCTGCTTCTGGGGGGCGGCGCTATTGGTCTTTTGTTTCTGCTCTTTTCCAGCAAAGCGGGACCGACGGACATGCTCGCGACCGCCTGCGAGGCGGGCAAATTCAAACTGGCCAACTTCGATTTCGACTGGAGCAGAGTCTCAGTCTGGATGCTGCTGTGTTTCGGCTTCACCCACTATCTGGCAAGGTACGCGACCGACCAGACCGTGGTACAGCGGTACCTGCTGGCGCCTTCAACCAAACAGGCCTCTCGCTCTCTGTGGGTGTCCGTCATACTTTTGGGTATAGTCTGGGTCGTCTTTATGTTCATTGGGGTATTGCTCTGGGTTTACTACAAGGTTGAGCCGGAACTGCTGCCGGAGGCCGTGCGTGAAAAGCCCGACCAGGTATTTGCTTATTTCATCGGCCATCAGATTCCAGCGGGCGTCACCGGCCTGATTTTAGCCGGCGTCTTTGCCGCGGCAATGTCCACGCTCTCATCCGACCTCAACAGTCTCGCCTCGGTCCTGGCGGATGATTTCTATGAGAAACTGGCCAAAGCCCCCACCGACAAGCGCCGGCTGCTGTTCTCACGCCTCAGTGTCATCGTCGCCGGGATTGGCGCCATTTTCCTGGCCATAGCGCTGAGAAGGGTCAAATCAATGGTGGAGACTTTTTTCATCTTCAGTTCAATCATGGGCGGTGGAATGATTGGCATGTTCTTTCTCGGACTGCTCACCCGACGCTGCAGCAAGAGAGGGCTGTACATCGGGCTGGTCATCGGCGTTATTTTCATCGCGTGGGCAACCATAACCAACAACCCTAAGTTGCTGAGTCTCTCAACGCTGCCCTGGCTCCCGCGGTTTACGATCAATATCCTGTGGCTGGGGCTTCTCGGCAACGTAGTGGTATTTGCGGTGGGTTACCTGGCCAGTCTAATCTTCACCCCCAGCTATGAAGCCCAGGAGGGGCTGACCATTTATAGTAAGGACGCCCCTGAACCCGCAGATGCTTAATAAGGCTGAATCTCATTGCCACACTCATGCGGCGCCCTCTGGGGCAGGGCGTCCCCATGTTGCAATCGACGCGGGTTTCGCATAGACTGTGGGCGAAGAGCTTTGTTGTTTAGATAAGGATGAGGCAGCTAATGTTAAGAAGAAAAATCAAGTCATATTCAGGTTATAAGCCGGCATTTCTGTTAATGCTGTGCATTTCTGTGCCCGTCGCGGCGGCGGAATGCTTGGCCGAAAAAACGGTCACCCTCACGCTGCCGGGTGATGTGAAGCTGGAACTGGTGCGCATCCCGGCCGGCAGCTTCCAGATGGGCTCGTCCGCAAGCGAGCGAGGTCGCTATGACGACGAAGGGCCGCTCCATAAGGTCAATATCAAGTACGATTTCTACATCGGCAGATACGAGGTCACGCAGGCACAGTGGAAAGCCGTGATGCCAACCAATCCGGCCCGCAGATATGGCGTCGGTGATAATTACCCCGTATCCCATATTTCCTGGGACCAGTGCCAGGAGTTTATCAGCAAGCTCAAGCAGCTTGGCCTTCGCGGCACATTCCGTCTGCCCAGCGAGGCCGAGTGGGAATACGCCTGCCGCGCCGGCACGAAGACTCGTTTTTATTTCGGCGATTCACTTGACTCCGCCGATGCCTGTGAGAACTGCAAAGCCGGCGCGCTGCCCGGCAGCCGCTCCGACTATATGTGGTACTGCGGAAGCAAGGACAACCCGAAAGACCCGGACTTCGGGACGATTGAAGTTGGGCGGCTAAAACCGAACGCCTTCGGCCTTTATGATATGCACGGCAACGTCTGGGAGTGGTGCCTCGACCAGTACCACCCCAATTATGTCGGCGTCCCCGCCAACGGCAGCGCCTGGCAGACATGGGCAGGAGCGCCCCGTGTGCTTCGCGGCGGCGGCTGGGGATACCACGCGAGAAAATGCCGGTCAGCCGTTCGCTGCGGATACAGCGCCAACCGCGGCTATACCTTTCACGGCATGCGCATCGTCTGGTTCCCGTACGAAAAACATTCCGACGAGTGGTTCAAAAGCTGGATGGCCGAAACCATCGGGGACAATATGATTTCCTACCAATCAGAAACCGGGGCCTGGCCCAAGAATATGCACATGGAGGCCCACGGTTATCAGGGCGAGAAGTTCACCAAGAACTGGGATAGTTCCATCGATAACGGCACTACCTACAGCCAGATGAATTTCCTGGCCAAACTCTATCACGCCGCCGGCAAGAAGCGCTTCAAAGAATCTTTCATCCGTGGTCTGGACTGGCTTCTCGAAGCACAGTACGACAACGGCGGCTGGCCACAGCGCTATCCTCTGTGCGGCGACTACGGCGACTTTATCACTTTTAACGACAACGCAATGGTTGGCGTGATGGAATTGCTGCGGAGCATTAGTGAGAAGCCGGAGTCCGATCTGGTGGACCCGAAGCGGCGCAAAAAGGTCGAGCAGGCTTATGATAAAGGGCTTGATTGCATCCTGAACTGTCAGGTGGTAGTAAACGGCCGGCGGACCGCTTGGAGCCAGCAGCACGACCCGAAGACGCTCGAACCGCGGCACGGGCGCAGCTACGAGCCGCCGTCAATCAGCGGCGGGGAAAGCGCCGGGATAGTACTGTTCCTGATGAGCATCGAGAATCCCTCCGAGAGGGTCATCAGGGCGGTCGAGGACGCCGTGGCCTGGTATGAGAGCAACAAAATCACCGGTATTCGTTTCGAGCGGACAGCCAATGGCGCGGAAATGGTCAAAGACTCCGACGCACCGACGCTCTGGGCCCGTTTCTACGAGCCTGGCACCGGCCGGCCCATTTTCGGCGGCTATGACGGCGTAATAAGATACAGCATCCAGGAGGTTGAAAAGGAACGCCTTTCCGGCTATCGCTGGTTCGTACGCGACGGTGAAAAGGTTCTGGCCGAGTACCCGAAATGGAAAAAGAAAATAGCAAAATAGAGGTCCATCATACAAGGATATTTGCCTGAGACTCGCTGCAACGGGTAACCTTGTGCCTGAAATCCCTAAAATTTCTTGCGGCTGTTTAGAGGCTTGAAAATGTATATCATACCGGCGATTGACCTGATAAAAGGCAAATGCGTCAGACTTATCCAAGGCGAATACCACCGGCAGATAACCTACGAGGACGACCCGGTTAGAAAGGCCGGAGAATTCAGCTCGGCCGGTGCCCAGTGGCTGCACATAATCGACCTCGAAGGGGCCAAGGTCGGCAAACCCGTCAATGACGAAACGGTCAAGGCCGTTGCCGCCTTGAAGCTGCTGAAGATCGAGCTGGGCGGAGGAATCAGAAACGAGGACTCAATAAAGCGGATGCTCGATTTGGGGGTTGAAAGGGTGATAATCGGCACGAAGGCGGTAAGTGACTTCGAATGGTTCAGCCGGATGGCTGACAAATTCGCCGGCAGATTAGTGCTTGGCCTTGATGCCAGAGGCTCAAAAGTAGCTACCCACGGCTGGACCCAGGACAGCCACAAGCAGCTTCTCGACTTCGCGGCCGAAGCTGCAAAGCTGCCTTTGGCCGCTATAATCTACACCGACATCACCAAAGATGGCATGATGACAGGGCCCAACTTTGAAGGGACGAGGGAGCTTATCGAGGCGGTAAACCTGCCGGTTATTGCTTCGGGAGGCGTCAAAGACATAACGGACATAAAGAGGCTGGCAGGATTGGGGGTCGAAGCGGTAGTGGTCGGCAGGAGCTTGTACGAAGGTACACTCGACCTTGCCGAGGCGATTGCCGCTGCGAGTTGAAAAGCGCCCGCCTTAATCGGGGGGCTCGAACTTGTAGCCTATTTCCCTTATCGTGTGAATGAACGTTGGATTGTGCGGGTCCGGCTCGATTTTGTTCCGCAGCGTGGTGACAAAGCGGTCGATGCTCCGCGGCCCCACAAAACAATCGTATCCCCAAACCCTGTTTAATATTTCATCCCGCGTCAGGGCCCGGCCCGACCTCTTGACAAAGAGCTCCAGCAGCCCGAATTCCTTCGGCGAGAGTTTGATGTCCTTGCCTTTGTGCGTGAGTGTTCGAGCGGGGATATCGAGGCGCAAATCCGCAAACTCGTAGACTTCTTTCTGCACCTGTCGGCTTCGCCGCAGAAACGCAGCCGCCCGGGCCAGAAGCTCCTTTATGCTGAAGGGCTTGGTGACATAGTCGTCCGCCCCTAAGTTTAGACCGAGTACCACGTCTGACTCCTCGCCCTTGGCGGTGAGCATTATGATAGGCATCTCCAGTTTCTGTTCGCGGATTAGCCTGCATATTTCGTAGCCGTTTATCTTCGGCAGCATAATATCGAGGATAATTAAATCCGGCTTGCTATTCAAAGCAGCGTTCAATCCCGCCTCGCCATCGGCCGCGGTAAGCACCCGATAACCTTTGAACTCGAAGTTGTCCTTCAGGCCCCGCAGCATCGTTGCGTCGTCTTCAACTATTAGAACTGTTTCCATAGCACTTTGATTCATCTTATCGCCGGCAGTTTTATGGTGAAAGTGCTGCCCTTGCCGGGCTTGCTTTCGACCGATATCGTTCCTTTGTGCGCGTCAACCACGAACTTGACGATACTCAGTCCCAGTCCGCAGCCTCCGGCGGGCCTGGAAAGGGTGCGGTCGACCTGGTAAAACCTGTCGAATATTTTTTTGACCGCCCGCCGGGACAGACCTATCCCATTGTCCGAGACAGAAAAACAAACCGAACCATTTTCCGTAAAGACCTTCAACTTGATCCGCTTGTCATCATAGGAGTATTTGCACGCGTTGTCCAGCAGGTTCACCATCGCCGTCACCATCGCATCTTCATCCGCCTGTACGTCCGGCAGGTTCTCATTGATTCTCATATCGAACTTGCATTGGTGCTGTTCGAACTTTGTCTTGACCGCCTCGGCTGCCTTTCGGGCGATTGCCGCGGGGCTGACTTGCAGCATATCGAAGGTCTGCTTGTTCCGCTCCATCCTCGAAAAGGTCAGAAAGTTATCAATCAGTCTGCTCAGTCTTTCATTTTCGTGGGAGATAAGCTGCAAATACTCGGTCGCCTGCTCCTGGCCTTTGCATCTACCCTCCAACAGTGTATCCACCAGCACGCGCATCGAAGCCAGCGGCGTTTTCAATTCGTGCGAAACGGTCGCGATAAAATCATTTTTGAGCCTGTTCAGCTTTATCTGCCGGCCGACCGCCTGCCCTGCAGATGCACCGGCCACGAGCATCAACAGGATAACCAGTGCCCCTGTCCAGATGTAGAAAGCAACCTGTCTTCTGGCGGCTTTTCTGAAAACGTCGGCGTCTTTGAAATACAGTTCGATTCGCCAGCCCGGGAAATATTTTCCCGCCGAAGCTTTCATGAAGGGCTGCTCCTCTGGGGCTTGCACACCGGATATGTACCTGCCGGAGTCGTCGAATACTCTGTAGCAGATATCGAGGCCTTCAAACTCATCGCCGTAGGCATCAAAGGCAGACAGAACCTCGTCCGCTGTTTGTAATAAAAGGTAAATTCTACCGGCGGCCTTATGATATATCCCGAGAATCTCCCGGGGCAATTCGAGCCTGCGCACCGTGTTCTCGGGCCATGAATCGAAAAGTGTGGCGCTGGGGTAGCTGTCACCGACTGTATCGGCCAGTTCTGCCGCCGAAAGAAGCTCTTTTGTTTTGGATAGGTCAAGTTCGAGCCTTTCAGCCCATTCACTTTTTTCCGCAATCTCGACCATCCTGCCAAGGGAAGTCATCAGACTACGGACGTTATCTTTGGACAAAGGCCGCAACAATCCCGAGGAGGGAAAACGCTCGAGAACGCCGCCGGCGAGTTCTTCTGCAAAAAGCAGCTTCTCGGCCCTCGATATTTCGGGTTTTAGCTGCCCGGCCCACTGGCTTTCTTTGGCAGTCTCTAATGCCCTGCGAAGTGAAAATGTTCTCGTCCCGGACGGCATCGGCAGAAATCCCGGAGCCGAAGGGGGACCGTAATTGACCGCAGAACTTATCAGCCTCTGCAGGTCCAGCCGGTTGATACCCCCTTCACTTTCCTTCTCCAGACTCACCAGCAATATTCTGGCGCGGGCTATCAGGCTTGCGGAAGCCTGGCCGACATTGTACGAGTCCTGCGCGTAGGCGATGTCCCGGCAAAGGCTAACGGCTTTGTCAACCAGACCCGCGTTCTTCAGGCAGCGCACCTTGCCCATCAAGGCCAGATAACGAAGGTGGGTATTTTGAGCCGATGCGGCAATTTCCTCATAGACGTTTATGGCCCCTGCGAAATCTTTTTCGACAAACTCGATGTCCCATACCTGCTTGAACCTGTCGGACAATTCGTCCGCCTGGTCTTCATCTTTTCCCACTGCAGGATAAAGGAGGCTCCCGCTGTCGTCAAAGATAACCACGCTGTCGGCAATATACGGCCCCGCTGTGTCTGTCTGGCGAGCCGTAACCAGGTCAAATATTTCGATGGGCTCGCGGGGCGTCTCCGTCTCTTTGTCAAGTAATCTCAGTCGGCTCAGCCAGGCCTCGTCGGATTTCCGGGCCAGTTCGTCCAACTGTCGCTGGTAAGCACTTATCAGTTTTTGCCGAACCGCCAGACGCTCGTTTTTTACGGTCTGGCTTATGAACCAAAGCAGACAGACCGTGGGCAATATCACCGCTATCGCCAGCAGCAATATCACCCACCGCAACTGGCCGTAACTGTCGCTATCTAACTTCCCGCTGCCCACATCCGCACCACCATGACTCCAATTACTTATCAAAGCTCAAACTGTCACGTACCAAAACATGTTTCCCGCTTACCTTGGTCTGCCCGCGGAGAAGAAGCAGTGCTCTCGCAAATAGCCGCTATCTCATCTTCATTCAACGCATAGTTGTAAATGCGGGCGTCATCTATCGCACCTCTGTAGTACTGACCGGGATGAGGGTCGGGTTCGGCCCCTATGGTGATATTGCTGTTTTCTGTGCCAATAGTTCCATAATAGGATGTAGTGCCTTTGAGGGTTCCATCAATATACAGCTTAAGCTCACTGCCGTCATAGGTTCCGCACAGATGGCGCCAGTCACCATTAAAAGAATCATTCACATCAGACCAGACCACATGCCAGGTATCGGCAAAAATGAAAAACTCGAGGGCATTGAAGTCCTTCTGCTTCAGACCGTATTTACAATGCGTTATGTAAGGATTTACCTCCCCATTGCCGGAGTCATTTGTTTTTACCCATATGGCGATGGTGCCCTGACCGCCAAGAGCAGAATCAGCAGACTCACCGATGCTGACATAATCATCGACTCCGTCAAACTCCAGAGCACTGCCCATTCGCCCGGCCACCCACGCAGGGTGGCCAATAATAGTCCCCCGGTTACTGTTGGCGGAACTGTCTTGGGCCGTATTGTCTTGGCCTTCATCGAACTTCCACCAGCCGATTAGTTTGCCGATGCTGAAGCTCCAGACGTCGCCGGTGACGATTGAACTGTCGGCCTGAACCTCGTCCACCCGCCAGTAATATGTGGCGTCTGGCTCTATGTCTGCGAGCGTTTCATACGACGGGTCTGCGGCCTCAGCCAGCAGCGACAGTTTGTCGGCATCAGGGCCTATGTAGACTTTGTGTTTTGCAGCGCTTATCCCCGGCTTCCAGCTAAGTTCAAGCTGCCTGGTCGGGGCAATCACCGCTCTGTTACGCGGTTCAGGTCTGGATGCTCTCGGTGTGGGACAAAGGGCGGCAATCTCCTGTTCGGAGAGGGCATAATTGTAGATGCGCAGGTCGTCCAGCTTGCCTATATACTGGTCGCCGAAACGGTCGGGGGCTATACCGATTCTGGCGGCGCCCACCCCTGACATCGGTGCCTTCGTGCCTTTCTCTTCCGCTACCAGAGTGCCGTTAAGGTATATGCGCTGGAAGCCCTTGTCGCCATCCTTAACAAAGGCGTAATGGTTCCACCTGCCCGCCCATTCCTCAGCAGCAGCGTTGAACCTTACTCCGTCGCGGTTTCCGCGTCCTGTTTTGAATCTTACCTCGCCGCTATCTTGCCAATTGGTTTGCACAGTCACCAGATATGGTTTTCCGCGCTCTCCCACCCCGGCCTGCAGAATTACGTTACTGTGAGCCGGCTGGTCTTTGTCACCGTTGACCCATACCGAAATCGTTATGGCTTTGTTGACACTGCCGAACACTTCTTTCGGAATCGAGATACCGTAAGTCTCATCAAAGTCCAGACACCCTCCGTATTTGCCGTTCGGGTCCCAGATGGGCTTGCCCTCAATAACGGTTCCGTCGTATCCGCTGCCGGCCGAATCCGCAACCTTTGTACCTGATGTCTCATCGAACTTCCACCAGGCGACCAGCTTGCCTGTGTTGAAACTCCATACGTCGCCCTCTATTGCCGAGCCGTCCGGCTGAACTTCGTCGATACGCCAGTAATAGGTCTTGCCGCTCTGGGGGCGAGGCAGCTTCCCGTAAGTAGGCTCTGTTACCTCATCAAGAAGCGCAAGCTCATCCGCACCGGCGCCGAGGTACAGCTTGTGTGACTTCGCGTTTGTTCCGGGTCTCCAGCTCAGTTGAACTTCAGTGCCGGGCCCCACCACGGCCCCATCGGATGGTTTCGGTTTGGTGGCCCTGGCCTTGGCCTGTAGATTAATCTGAGATAACTGCATCGCCACAGGTAAGATGCCGCCCAATGGAGGGATCTGCTCAATTCCGGCGTGCACGTTAAAACTGTTGAGCTGCTCGCCTGTACGCAGGTACACGGTTGTCTTGCCAAGCACTTGGGCTAATTGACCGAGGAGCCGATGCCCCGGATTCTTGGGGTTAGCATATCTCCAGCTTAGGTAGGAATCGGCCAAGCGTATCGCCCCGGCAACGTTGACAACGACAAGCTTGCTGGTCTCGGCAGGCAGTTGCTGGAGAGCCTCCTGCATGGGACCGGCGGTCAGTGCCGATTTCTGGTTGCTCGCCGCCGACAGACATGCTTCGAGAACCTCGGGACTCATGGTAACAACGGTGGTCCTGCCGACTTGTTCCATATAACAATAAGCCGGCTTATTGTCTGCTACGCCGATTTTGTATCTTCCCCTGATGAACTCTGCTTCCTTGCCGGATTGTTCGTTGGTCGAGACGTCTGCTATCAGGCCGGCTACGCTCAGCAGTTGATGCAAGAGCTGTTGGGTCTTCTGAGGATTATGGCTGGTCAGAGCCAGGCCCAGGCAGGGCGCTATGGGGCTGAAGCGTTTTGCCAGAGAATTTTCCGAGGAACCATTGCTCGGCGGCAGAGCAAACAGGGTCACCTGCTCGATATTTGTGAAAATTTCCCTGCCAATGTCCAGACCGGTCAGATTCCTGACGGCCTCTTGGGCCTTCTTTGTCTGCCCCGCCTGCAATTCACCGAGCGCGAAGCTGACTACAGCGACTGCCTCAGACGGGACGGTTTCGAAACCGCTCCTGCTCAAATTCGGCGTCCGAATCAGGTCATATGCCAGACTGTTGTGACCCTGCTTAAAGCCAATGCTTGCTTCGACCGTAATGTCCTTCTCGCCAATCGACAGGTATGCAACGTACTCCTGAATGCTGCTGAAATCGACGATACCGTCCGCGAGCTTAAGTTTAGCCGCTTGGCCGCTCCTGGCCATCTGTTCAGCAAAGGCGGCAAAGGTCGCGGCGCCGTCCCACCAGATAGTCAAGGCATTTTGCTCCCGGCTCTTCCTGCTTAGCCTGGCGAACTGCCTGTTCTGTGAAGCCAGCGTCGGTTCCGAAGTCACGCCCTTGTACTGCTTGACGCACCACGTTAATTGCTTCAGAGGTTGTGCGATTATTATTACCTCATCGTCGTATGCGACGCCTGCGGTCTTTTCAATCACCAGCGTCTGCATACCTTCGATGGGCTCGCCTGGCTTTCCTACCATTCCCAGTCCTGCCAACAACATACCGCGCAAGGCGTCACTTTGGCCAAGGTACAGCACCGCCACCGCCGGCGGATTGCTGACGTTGACAGGAATAGTCCCAAAACCAACAGCAATGCCGCGTATCTTTTTGAACTCCGCCATCATGCTCGGGTTCAAAAGGGCGGCCATTATATCCCCGGGAGATTTCTCGCCCTGCTTGCCCCCGCCCCCGATGGCGGCAAGCGGATTCTCAAACGGAGTCCCTTTGAGCATATTGAGAATCTTTTCAATCTGCCGGCCGGGACTGCCCAATTCCAGATATATCTTTGTATCCGGCGGCATCAGGGCCGCAGGGTCGGGGCTGCTCATCTTATCCAGCAGAGGCCGAACCTTTTCCACAATTGAAGTCTGTTCGGGAAACTGTGCGACCAGTTTTTCAAATACCGCCTTGGCCTGCTGCTCGTTTTGTCTCTTTATGTGACACATTCCCAGCCGGTACATTGCCTTGGCGACGCAGGAATTCTGAGCCGACTTGTCACCGATAATTTCCTCGTAGATTTTCATTGCAGCGTCGAGGTCGCCGTCAATCTCCTCCGCATACAAACCTTCTTGCAGCAGCACTGTTGCAGGCTTGGCCTCGGCAACCGATGTAAACAGGGTCACGGCCAGCAATGTAGATGAAGCAAGCAGGCCGAAGGCCAACAAAAGGATAGTCGTGACGGTTTTCGTGCTCTTTGACTTTTGCATGATTTTGCTCCTTTCAGAAATACGTTAACAAAAAATGTCCTTTTCTAACAGGTTAATTTACCGTCCAAACATCGTAGTCCGGCCGGGCTCTCAATTTGTTTTTCGCCCCGATTGGGTGGCATTAATCTTCAGCAAAACGCGCAACCAGCGGACTTCTTTTCAAAAGTTGCTTGGCCCTGAAGAATCGAACCCGTGCCTGTTGCGGACTGCACCCTATCACAGAAGAAATCTCCAGGTAGGACATTTCTTCGAAGCACCGAAGCTGTATTACGTCTCTATATTGTTTTTTCAAATGTCTAATTGCGGCGGACAGACTTTCTGCTTCTTCTCTTTGAATAACGAGATTCAGGATATCGTTGTCGTCTTCTGAGCTTCCACAATGATGGGTACCGCAAAGCTGGGACAGCCCGCGTTTCTCTACGCCATACTCATTCCTCAAATGCTCTTGAACTTTGCTCCGGGTGATTCTATACAGCCAGGACCAAAAGCTCTTTGGTTGCTCAAGTGTGCCGACAAAACGGATGACCGTTAGCAGAACTTCCTGCAGTAAATCCTCCGACAGCTCATCGTTCAGGGTGGCCCGATAGAGGCAGGGAGAGAGTCTTTGGTAAACATTCGCGGCCAATTCGCTCATGCTGTCCCGGTTTCCGGCTTTGGCCCCGGCAACTAATTGAAAACAGTAATTATCTTTAATCATAGGCTGCCTTTCACCACGGTCTATTATCCGACAATGTGTTACCGTTTTGTTACGACCCTGTTCTTTTTTGGTGATTTTTTCGTGGGTTTCGAGGGCCTGTGTATGGCCGCATCGGCCGCTAATTTTTCTTGTGCGTTACAGTTTTTTTGTAAGTTTTCCCCGACTTGCCGGTCTAATATACAGGTTATGGCCGAGACCCCCGAAAAAACGCCGGCCAGCCCGGTACATAACGATGCCGCCGACAAGGTCCTGGTCAAAAGATTTAATCAGGGCGACGATTCCGCTTTTGACAGAATCGTCGAGGCTAACTGTGCCGATATTGCGGCCCTGGCCAACAGACTGCTTGGCTGGCCCGGCGATGTTGAGGATGTTGTCCAGGACATCTTCCTCGCTGCCTTTCTCGGCCTGAAGAAGTTCCGTTGCCAATGCAGTCTCAAGAGCTGGCTCTTTGCCATAACAATAAACGAGTGCCGGGACTATCGGTACAGGCGAATGCTTCGGTTCAGACTCTTTTCGAGAGCGGCTGTTAAAGCTTCTTCCTCTTCGGCCGATGCTGCAGATAAGACCGTAATGAGCCGTGAGACTTTCAATCGCATCCGCCGCGCCGTAAAGGCCTTACCGGCCAAGTATCGAGAGCCGCTTGTTCTGAGGTATTTGCAGCAGCTTCCGACAGACGAAATCAGCCGAATTCTTGGCATATCCGACAATACCCTGCAGGTCCGACTAAGCCGGGCCAGAAAACGCCTTAAACAAGAGCTTGCGGAACTGATGGAGGAGTAATTTATGAGAGAAGACAAAATAACAAACCTGCTTAAAAAGGCCGACCAAACGGCCTGGCCTCCGAAACCGCCACCTGCAAATCTGGCTGCGGTCGTTCGCCGGCACGCCCACCGGAGGCGAACGATAAGAATCGCCGCGCCTGTCGCCGCAGCCGCTGTGATTGTTATCGCTGTCGGCCTCTGGTACCGGACGGCCGACACCGCCAAACGAACGCAAGAACAGCAGAGAATCACGTCGCTCGAAGCTCAGATCAAACAGCTACAGGCAAGAACCGACGCCACCTTGGATCTCATCCGGGAGGTTCTCGAATACGAGCGAAAACAGCGCCGTCTTGACCAGCTCCAGGCCGAGCTTGCTAATATCCCTGACCCGCTCGAGGAAAGCCGCAGGGAAGTTGACAAGGCCGCTTTTGTCCTGGTCTATCAGGCCGACCGAATGTACAAGGAGCGTAACCAGAAAGACTCTGCCGTCCGGACCTACAATCGCGTTATTGAGCTTTTCCCACAAACGCCCTCGGCCGAAACGGCAAAGCAAAGACTGTTGGAAATCCAAAAAAGCGTCGTTAACAAAAACGGTTCGAAAATTTGAAAAGGAGACCCATTATGAAAACCCAAAAGCTCACAATGATTTTAGCGGCCGCAATTCTGATTGACGCCGTCACGGGCCAAGCTGCCAAAGAGCCGTCCGAGCCCGCAATCTCAAACACGCGCACCGCCTGCTGTCTGGTTAAGGTGACCGCCGACCCCGCGATTCTGCCGGTAAGCTTGCAAACTATCGACAACTTGTTATCCACTTCCGGCGTCGCCGGCAAAGCGGCTCGGGAAGCGCTCGACCTGCGACCTGACCAAGATTACGAATTCTTCTCCACCGAAATGCTGCCTTCTCACGCCGCCCGCTCATTGCCCGAACCTGAATCAATCTTCGAGACGGGCGACTTTGACACTTTTTTTGGTCCCGAGTATAGTCCCGCGCCGGCCCCAGCGAGCATTCCTCCTGCTCCGGCAACGAGAACACGAGCCAGACCTGTGATGCCGCGGCGACCACCGGAACCTAAAGATAACCCGCTGCGGGAAGCGCAAAGCCTCGCACAGCGACGGGGGAGGGAAAGGTATACGTCAAGAGACCGAACGGAAACGGGCCAAGAATATGTGACGAGAGACGAAAGCGTAATGCCGACCCGCGAGTTCCGGCGTTCTCGCCAGGCCGGCCGAGTCCGCGCGGCGCCGCCGCTTCCCGTCGCCGGGCGAACCCTTCTTTTCCGCCTCCGCGTTCATTTGCCGGAAGATGTCAAGCCCGCCGCCCGGGAGTTTATGACCGCTGTTATCGACAACCTCTGCCAAACCCTTAATAGAGCCTTCGATGCATACCGAAATGAAGTCAGGGAGCGCGTCAGGGCTGCAAGCTTTGCGCGGGATGGGGCACGAGACGAACTTGAAAATGTGGCTCGCTCAAGTGAAACGGAAGCCGACCTCACAACGAGGAAACAGCTTGATGAAATCGTTGACCTTTCAGCCCTTAGCCCCGAAATGCCCTTTGGCGAAGCGATAGAGTTATTACAGGATTCGGTTGGTCCGCCCCTTAAGCTAATTGTGCTATGGAGGGACCTACAGGAAAACACCGCCAATATAGACCACACAACGCCGATAAACATGGACCCAATATCGGCGATTCCACTGGGCAAGGCATTGGAGCTCTTATTAAGGTCGGTATCTGCCGGCGAGGACCGGTTATCATACGAAATTGACAGAGGCGTTATAACAATTGCGACAGCCGAGAGCCTGCCGAGTTCTGAGCGGAGGATTCCTCAAGTTGCTCAGACGGATACTCCCGTGGAGATGCTGTTGGATAGAAAAAATGAGTTGTTCAGAGACAAACAAGAGCTCGAGATGGAAATTGCCCGTCAGGAAGCTCGCCGGTCAGCAATTGAGGAGCAAATCGTCAGGATAAACGACGCAGTAGCCGAGAAAGTCAAGTCCGACCCCACCGCTTTCGAAATTCAGCGGCTTATCGACATCAATGCCAGGGAACTCGAAAGGGCCAGAGAAGCCCTCGACAGCGGCAGACGCGTTACCGGCATTGATGAGGTTACCGAAAAAATCGCCAGAGCTAAAATAGACCTTGCCAGAAGACGCGAAGAACTCAGCAACGCCGTCGGCGGGAGCCAGTTGGCCAGGTTAAGCGGTCATCTGACCGACCTGATGATCGACCTTGCCGAGAGAAGGGCCGAGCTTGACGTTGTCGGCAGCCAGTTTGAAGAAATCCAAGAACAGCTAAGGATGGCTTCCGCCTTTGATCCGCAAGCCTCGCAGATACGTCTTGCGCGGGAAGCATTAGAGATTGCAGAGCACCGGGTGAACGCATTGAAAGAGCACCTTGCCAGTCTCCAGCCGCCGACCGTAACTGTCCTCGGAGCAGAGTAATAGCCGCGTCGGAGCCCGTGGCAAAACGCTGCGCGAGCCGACTCTATAATTAATGGGCGCCGGAAGCCCTTTACCGGGCCTAACTCAGGAAAAATCCGTTGCGAGTGAAGACTTTTGTTGCAGTTTCGCACGCTTTGCGATATAATATTATACGCCTTTGAGCGGTTTACTGAAGCAGAGGATAGATTCTCTCTAAAAAGTGAATATGGGGGCGAACGGCTTCGACCGGATGTCGGAGAGCCAAGCTGCATGTCCAGGACGCCGGTTGGCCTGGCTAATCATCCGGCGCTAAACTTAATTGGCAACTATCAGTTGCGCATGGCTGCCTAATTAGGCGGCCCGTCCTGTCGGACTTTGCCTGTGGGTCCGGCAAGGGCGTCAATTAGCAGGCTGGCCGAGTCGGTTGTTCGGGCCGGCTTCGGCAAGATGCACCGAAATAGCCGAGTTAAGAGCCTGTCGTTTGGCGCTTAATGAAGCGAAATTACAATAAAGCGACTAAGCATGTGGACGCTTGTCTTGAAGCATCTCGGGACGGGGGTTCGAATCCCCCCGCCTCCAGTCTTCGCTCGGAGCGGCAGCTTTGAGTGAAGCCTGTCGCGTCGCAGTGAATGCGAAGACGGACTATGTACGGGATTTCTTAGAATTGCTCCGAGCTACGACTCGGCAGGCCGGTTTCAAGGATGAAAATGACTTATCACTATGTGTATATCTTACAATCACAAACCGATCCAGACCGATTCTACACAGGTCATACGGACAACCTTGACGAACGTCTAAAAGTTCATAATCAAGGGAAGTGCAAACATACCTCAAAATGTACTCCCTGGAAAATCAAAACAACTATTGCTTTTGCTGACAAGCAAAGAACTCTGGAATTTGAGAAGTATCTTAAAACAGCATCCGGCCGAGCGTTTGCCAAAAAACGATTATAGAGTAACTTCCTTCGAGAAATACCTTAAATCGCGCTCCGGCCACGCATTCAGTAAACGACACTTTTATTCAACGGACCTGCGACGCACAAAGAAGAAGCTGCCGTCACGGTTTTGGCGTCGAGTCATTGTGGAGCATCCATACCATGGTAAGTAAGAAGCAGGATCTTTCTCACGGCTATCTATTTGATTGTGACACCGGCACCGAACCCGTTCTGATCAGCGCGTGTTTGCTTGGGATTCCGTGTCGCTGGCACGGGCAGAGACCAAAGAAACGCCAGAAGCTGATAGAACGTCTGAAGAAAAAGCACGTCATCGTTCCTGTCTGTCCGGAACAGTTAGGCGGCATGTCAACGCCGCGAACAGGTGAAATGCTCCGTGGTACCGGGGCGCAAGTTCTCGACGAGGGGTTGCGAATCATCGCTCCGGAAAACGGCCAGGACGTAACCCGATTTCACGTCAACGGCGCCAAGTACACGTTGGAGATTGCAAAAATTGTGGGTGCACGCCGCGCCTATTTGAAAGCCGGAAGTCCTTCATGTGATCGAGAAGGAGTAACCGGTGAAGTGCTGGGACGCAACGGCATAAAGGTCGTCCGCGTGGGCTGAACTTGGAAAGGACTTTCAACCAGTGACGGAACCAACCTTTGCTCGAAAACATGCGTTGTACAAGCAAGAGGGGAATAGAAAGTGCAAGCCGAGGTGAGCCGAAAGATAGCCATTCTCGCGGGAGTAATACGCGAGTACCAAGGGTGCCCAAAAGCGGCCAAACGTGATAAAGAGCGATTAAACCTGAGAATAATTTAACTCTTTTCAGCAGGGGAATAAATCCTAAGTTAAGCTTCTGAAAGGGCTTACGAAAACGCGCCGACGGGTTTTGAATCCCCCGCCTCCATTATCTCAGGCTCATTATTTTTCAACAGCTTGAGATTTCAATACTCCCGGCTTGTATTTATCGTTGAGACCGCCGGGAAAATTATCCTGACAGACCCTATCTGATTTTAGGGTCGGTCCGCCGGCAACCGTACAGACTAATAACGTGAGACGTTCACTTCGCGCATAGTGCCCGTAACCAGAAAAACTATCCGTTCGCAGATATTGGTTACGCGGTCAGCGATTCGCTCGACGTTGTGAGCGGCCCAGATAAGGTATGTCGCTCTTGAAATTGTCGCAGGCTCCTCAATCATATATGTCAGCAGCTCGCGATAAACCTGGTCGTAGAGCCTGTCAACTTCGTCATCTTCATCGCAGATGGCCTCGGCAGCTTTGGCATCGCGCCCGACAAATGCCTCAATGCTCTTGCTGAGCATGGCGGTGGCTTTCTGTGCCATTAGCGGTATGTCAACCAAAGGTTTGAGCAGAGGCTCATCGCCGAGCAAAATAACAATTTTGGCGATACCCTCGGCATAGTCACCCATTCGTTCCAGGTCGGTTATGATGTTTAGAACCGCTATAATCTCACGCAGGTCGGTCGCCACAGGCTGCTGCCGGGCTATAAGGTTGATGCACTTTTCCTCGGTGTCCCACCGTTTCTTGTTTATGAGTACATCTGCATCAATAATTTGTTTTGCGTCATCAACATTACGGCTCTTGAGAGCTTCTACCGAACGGTTGATTGCGGTGATGACCATTCCGCTCATGTCTTTGACTTCTTCTTCGAGTTCTTTTATGTGTCTGCCAAAACTCTCTCTAACCATACGATTGCCTCCAGGAAAATCAGCCGAAATGGCCGCTTATGTAATTCTCGGTAAGCTCCTCTTTCGGATTGGTAAAGACCTTATTTGTATCCCCGAACTCAATAAGCTCACCCATATACAAAAAGCCCGTGTAATCCGACGCCCGGGCCGCCTGTTGCATATTATGAGTAACTATCACCAGCGTGTATTCCCGCCTCAGTACTCGCAGCAGTTCCTCGATTCTAAGCGTCGAGATTGGGTCCAGTGCCGAGCACGGCTCATCCAGCAGGATTATATCAGGTTTTAGTATCAGCACCCGCGCGATGCAAAGTCTCTGCTGCTGTTCCAGCGAAAGCCGGCGGGCATTTCGCCTCAGCTTGTCCTTGAGATCCTGCCACAGCCCGACACTCTCCAGCCCGGTCCGGATGGCCGCCATAACTTCGTCCTTCTTATTCAACGAGCGATGTATCCGGAGCCCAAACCTGAGATTTTCATAGATAGAGAAATCGAAAACATTGGGCCGCTGAAAAACCATACCGACTTTTCTCCGCAGCAGTATCAGGTCGGTGTCGGGTTCGAGAATATTTTGGCCCTCGATTGCTATCCTGCCCTCGACCCTTATGTGCTCGATAAGGTCGTTCATCCTGTTGAAGCAGCGCAGGAGCGTCGATTTGCCGCATCCTGAAGGCCCGATGATCGACGTAATATTCCGCTGCGGAATCCTGATGTTTATGTCCTTCAGGGCTGCAAAATCGCCGTAGTATAGATTCAGACCGGACGTCTCAATTTTTGGCACGAATTCCATTTTATCCGAACCTGCCGCTCACGTAATCATCCGTCCGCTTATCCCGTGGATGGGTAAAAATCGCGGATGTTTCACCTATCTCAACCAGCTCACCCATAAGAAAGAACCCACATCGCTCACTCACCCGTGCCGCCTGCTTTGTATTATTGGTCACGAGGATTTGCGTATAGTTTTCCTTTAACTGCTGCATCGCATCCTCGACCTTGGCCGTTGAAATAGGGTCGAGTCCCGAGCACGGTTCATCGTAGAGAATCACCTCCGGCTCCACGGCGAGGGTCCTGGCTATGCAAAGTCGCTGCTGCTGACCGCCGGAAAGTCTCGGAGCGGGCAGATCGAGCCTGTCTTTGACCTCGTCCCACAGATAGGCCTTTCTCAGGGCATCTTCCACAATCTCGCTCACCTTCTTCCTTTGGGTAGTACCGTGAACTCTCGGGCCATACGCAACATTGTCGTAAATACTCACCGGCAGTACCTGAGGCAGCGCGAAAATGATCCCGATCTTCTTGCGCAGAACAGTGTCACTCAGGTCCGAGATATTCTGATTCGCGAGAAAAATCTCCCCATCCTGCGAGTACGCCGGATCAAGATAGTTGAGCCTGTTCAACGCCCGCAGAAACGTCGTCTTTCCGCTGTTGGCCGGCCCGATGATTCCCAGAATCTCGTTCCTGTTGATTTCCAGGTTTATGTTCTTTAAGACCTGAAGCGAACTAAAATACGAATTTAGATTCACAGTTCTTATTATCGCTTCGGCTACCATTGTTTCTTCTTTCTGAAATGCGCACGCAGCACTATGCTCACCAGATTCATCAGAAATACCAGGGCTATAAGCACAAAGCCCGTGGCGAAGCTCAGCCGCATAGGCATGTTCGGAACCTGCGTCGAGATAACATAAAGATGGTATGGCAGCGCCATGACCTGGTCGAAAACTGAACGCGGCAGCCGAGGAAGATAGAACGCGGCGACCGTAAATAGTATCGGCGCCGTCTCGCCCGCGGCCCTGCTCAGGCTCAGAACGGTCCCCGTGAGGATGCCGGGCACCGCATACGGCAGTACGCAATGTCGAACCGTCTGCCATTTTGTCGCCCCCAAAGACAGGCTTATCTCCCGAAAGCTCGCCGGTACCGCCTCAAGCGCCTCTTTGGTGGCCGTGATAATCACTGGCAGGCTCATTATCGCCAATGTAAGCGAACCGGCCAGAATCGAGGTGCCCAGCTTCAGAAATATTACAAAAAGCGTGAACCCGAATAAACCATATACAACCGACGGGATTCCGGAAAGGTTTACGACAGATAGTTTAATCATACGGGTAAAAATATTATCTCTGGCATATTCGACCAGATAGACAGCAGACAATATACCCAATGGAAGCGAAAACACCATTGTGCCGATTACAAGCAGAATTGTCCCCACGATTGCGGGAAAAATGCCCCCCTCTTTCATCCCGTTTCGCGGCGATTCGGTAATGAACTGCCACGTCACCGCTCCGATGCCGTTTTTGATTATGTACAGAATCGTCATAGCGATCGGCGCCATCACGAGCAAAGTGGCAACGCCGAGTACGAAAAAAGCAACTTTCTGGCGAGTTCTCGCGCCGTTCATTTTCGTGCCTTCCGTAAATACACATCCGCCAGCAGGTTAATCAGGAACGCTAAAACAAACAGCACCAGACCGACTGCGAACAGAGCGAAGTAGTGCTCGGACCCGCCGACCGTTTCACCCATTTCACCGGCTATTGTTGCCGTCAGCGTTCTCAAGGGCTTGAGGATTGAGTGCGGTATGACAGGCGCATTGCCCGTAACCATCATCACCACCATAGTTTCGCCAATAACTCTGCCGACGCCCAGCATTACAGCCGCGATGATGCCTGATGAAGCTGACGGCAGCACAATCCGCCACAGTGTCTGCCAGTTCGTGGCCCCCAGCCCGAACGCCGCCTCCCTGTAACTCTTCGGCACGCTCACGAGGGCGTCTTCCGAAATGCTGATTATTGTCGGCAGAGCCATAAATGCCAGCAGCAGGCTCCCTGTCAGCCCGCACATGCCGGTACTCAGATTAAAAGTGTTCCTGAGAAACGGACCAAGCCAGACAATGCCGATAAATCCCAAAACAACGCTCGGAATCGACGCAAGAATCTCAACCATCGACTTGAGAACATGCTTCAGAAACTGTGGGGCAACCTCGGCGATGAACATCGCCGACGCGACGCCTATGGGTACACAAATGACAATGGCCCCGACGGTGACATATATCGAACCGAGCAGCAGCGGAACCATGCCGAACTTCGGCGGCTCAGAAACAGGCTGCCAGTTTCTGCCGAAAAGGAACTCCCCAAGACGGTACACCCTGAACAAAGAAAGCGCATCCCTCAGCAGGAACAGAAAAATCAGAAACACAAAGGCGATAACCAGAAGGCCGCTCAGCCTTATACACGATTCTATGACAAACTCTTTAATCCTTCTTGCCGACATCTGTTCCCAGCGGTACAAAACCGGTCTCTCTGAACTGCTCCTGTCCTTTTAGGCTCAATGTAAAATCGATAAACAGTTTTGTTGTCCCTTTCGGCTCACCGTCCGTATAGAAATAGAGCGGACGGGAAAGGGGGTAGGTTTTGGCTATGACATGGTCGACATCGGGCGGATAAAACTGCCCGCCTTTACCTACCAGCAGCGATTTTGTTCTGTCACTGACATAACCCATGCCAAGATATCCGATTGCAGCTTCGTTAGTTGCAACTTCTTCCACAATCGCCTGCGATGACGACAACAGCAACGTACCGGCGGAGAACTCTTCCGTACTGTCTTTCTTGCCGAGCCGGACTACATGCTCCTTGAAATACATGTGCGTGCCGGAGCTGACCTCACGCGAAAGCGTTACCATTGGAAGATTGGCCCCGCCAAACTCCTTCCAGTTGGTCGCCTTTGCGGTGAATATCTTATGCAGGTCCTCGATTGTCAGCTTATCGACCGGATTATTCTTATTCACTATCACCGCCACGCCATCGTAAGCAACCACGATTTCGTGAGGGAATACCCCCCGCTTCTCGGCTAATTCCATTTCTTTGGCCTTAACTTCCCGGGATGCCGCGGCTATGTCACACGTCTTGTTTATCAGTGATGCGATGCCCACCCCGCTGCCGCCTCCGGTTACAGCGACAAAAACATGGGGATACTCTTTCATAAATTCTTCGCTGACTTTCTGTTCGGCATTGACGATTGTATCGGAACCCTTTATTTGTATCGTGCCCACAGGCTCGTTGGGGTCGACTGTTTCACCGCAGCCGGCGGTAAAGAATGCAAGTAAGGATGTTAACGTAAGCGCCAATTTCATACTTCGTCGATTTTAATGCAACATCATTCGAATGTCTACGAGAAGACGTTTACCGGCGATTCAGGCCCAAACAACGACACAACAGCCCCGGAACAAGCCACAATCAGGAATCCCCGAGAGCTGCTCTTAGGCAATGCGACGGTGCCGCAGTCGGTCCAAAGCTACTGCCAGCACGATTATCGCTCCGGTGATGATTTCCTGTACCCAATTGTACAGCCCCATTTGTGTGCACCCTGAAGCGATAACTGTCATAATCAGCGCCCCGACGAGCGTACCGAGAATAGACCCCTCGCCGCCGGAAAGACTGCCCCCGCCGATTACCACCGCCGCTATCACGTCTAATTCCAAACCGATTGCGACCGTGGGGTCTCCCACCGTCAGCCTTGAGAACTGCATAAGTCCGGCCAGCCCTGCGAACGCCCCGCAAAGGGTGTAAACAAACAACTTGACCCGCTCCACCGCCACTCCGCAAAGCCTGGCTGTCTGCTCGTTGGAACCGATGGCGAAGGTGTGCCTTCCAACTCTTGTGTACCGCAACAGGGCCGCCATCGCCACCGCCAGAACCACAAGAAGCCATACACCCGGCGGCAGGAGCATCCAGCGGTGCTCTTTCGGCACGGAGGCGAGCAGTTGCTCCAGCCACTTCAGCAGCTCCGGATTTACATCTATTTTCTGTTCTTGTCCGATGCCTTTGGCCGTCCCGCGGACCACAAGCATCATACCCAGTGTCACAATGAAAGGCACCACCCGCAGCCGGGTTATGAGCATTCCACTGAGGAATCCGAAACACGCCGCCGCCGCCACGCCGCCCAAGGCTGCGGTGATTGGCCCCGTGCCGGCGTATTGAAGCAGCCAGGCTATAACAACCGTACTGAGGGCCACAATTGAGCCAACCGAAAGGTCGATTCCCCCTGATATGATTACCAGTGTCATCCCCAGAGCCGCCACGCCCACGATGGTAGTCTGTCGGGCAATCATTTCGAGGTTTCGCGTGGTCCTGAAACTTGCCGGTGCAATCAGTGCAAACAAGCCGTACACCGCGGCCAGAGCCAATACGGGGCCAAGAGTATTAAGCCACCTTAGCCAGCCTGACCCGAAGTTATCTTTTTGTTCAAGCGTCGCCCGGCTGTGATTCATTTGCCAACCCCTTGTCCTGTTGCCTCCAGCATTAGCTTATGCTCATCCACTTCGTCAATCCGGCGTGTGGGGCCTAACCTGCCGCGACACATTACGGCCACGCGGTCGCAAACACCTGTCAGTTCCGGCAGATAACTGCTTACCATCAGCACCGCCTTCGGCGGTCGTCCTTCTGCGGGTGAACCGGTCGCCAGCGTGTCAATCAATTGATAGATCATCGCCTTTGCTGCCACATCAATACCTCTGGTCGGCTCGTCCAGAAGCAGCACATCTACGTCATGCTGTAACAACCGGGCCAACGCAACTCTTTGCTGATTGCCGCCTGAAAGCGACGAAACCGGCTCTCTGGGCCCTCGGCATCGGATATCCAGCCGTTCTATCCAGCGGTGCGTGGCTTTATCCTGTCGGCTCGGCAGCACTATCCCAAACGGCCCAAAGCCCTTCAGTTTCGTAAGGGTAACGTTATCCGCCACGCTCATCGAAAGCGCCAGCCCTTCTTGTTTTCGGTCCTCACTGAGAAGGCCGGCTCCCTGCATCCATCGCCTGACAGGCGAAGCCGGCCCCGCGTAAACCCCAAGTCGAATTCTACCCCGCCGTACTGGCTCCAGCCCGAAAAGGCTTCGTAGCAGTTCTGTTCGCCCCGCACCCACCAGCCCTCCAATACCCACCACCTCTCCTCGTCTTAGTTGCAGGCTGGCCGACTCGGGTTTCTTCAAACCGGCCAGGTCCTCAATTTCCAAAATGACCTCGCCGGCCTGGCGTGCAGAACGCGGATAAAGTTCCTCAACCTGCCGACCAACCATAAGCGCGATTATCTCGTCGGTGCTGATAGCGGCAACCTCGCTCTTGCCGACAACTCTTCCGTCGCGCAGAATTGTTACGCGGTCCGCGACACGTTTGACCTCTTCGATAAAGTGTGATATGTAGACAATGGCTTTTCCTTGTTGTTTGAGCCGCCGTATAAGCTCGAACAGGCGTTCCACATCCTGCTGAGTCAGACTGCTGGTGGGCTCGTCCAGCACCAATACACGGCAGCCGGTGGTCAGGGCACGCGCTATCTCTACCAACTGCTGCGAACCCACCGACAGCTTGCTCACGCGTGCATCCGGCGTAAGTTCCGGATTGTCAAATTCCCTCAGCGCCTCAATCGCGCGCCTGCGAACTTCATTCCGCCGTACCACGCCCAGTGTTGTCGGCTCCATGCCCAATACGATGTTTTCTTGTACGCTCAGGTGCGGCGTTAGTGAAAGCTCCTGATAAATCATAGCCACGCCGGCTCGGCGGGCCTCGAGCGGATTACTTGGCCGATATGGCATACCATCCAGCCACATCCGACCTGCATCGGCCTTGACCGCCCCCGAAAGAACTTTCATAAGTGTACTCTTGCCGGCGCCGTTTTCACCCACCAGCGCAAGTACCTCGCCCGGAGCCGCCTCGATACCGACATCCTCGAGCGCTACCGTCGCCCCGAAGCGTTTGGAAACCCCGTCCATTTTCAACCGGGGTGGCCTGTCGGCTGAATCTATCCTTCCTTGAGCCATTTTTTGAAATCGGGCTCCAACAGTTCTCTGATGCGAGGTTCGTTCATATTCTCCGGGGTCGCCACGACTGAGCCGGTATCAATGCGCTTCTCCACTTTCTCGCCCCGCAGGTGTCTTACCATCGTCTTGACGCCCAGATAGCCCATATTGATTGGGTCCTGCAGGACCAGCCCGTGAATCTCGCCTCTGTGCAGTCCCTGGACCAGGCGCTCAGAGCTATCAAAGCCCACGTATTTCACCTTTCCCGCCAGCCCGCTGTCCTGCAGGGCTCGCAACATCGCAAAAGCCGTTGACTCGTTCGGGCAAAAGATGCCGTCAATCATCAATCCGCCGTCGGGCGCTCTCAGCGGCGCCAGCAGGTTCTCGCTTGCCTGGTAGGCGCTCTCCGTGGTTGCACCGCCGTACTGATTTGCGCTGACGACCTCGATTTGCGGATACTTCTCCTTCAGCACATCAAGGAAGCCCTGTTCGCGATTGGCCGTGCTGGCGGAGCCTTCCTGGTATCGAAGCATAATCACCTTGCCCTTGCCGCCCAGAATCTTGGCCAGATGTTCGCCGCCCTTGCGGCCCCCGATGTAGTTGTCCGTAGCGACAAAACTGACGTAATCCTCGCTCTTCAGGCCGCTGTCGATGATTACCACCGGGATGCCGTTGCTCGCCGCGTCCTTGACCGGCCTGCGAAGCGCAGTATCATCTAACGGCGCCAGCACTATTCCCGAGACGCCGCGCGTTGTGAAATCCTCCATCACTCGAATCTGTGACTCTCTGTCATCCTCTTTGAGAGGTCCCTTCCATATTACTTCCACCCCCCACTCTTTCAGCTCTTGTTCCGCCTTGACCGCTCCGGCATGTATCGATTTCCAGAAAACGTGTGTAGTGCCTTTGGGAATCACCGCAATGCGATAGACATCCTTGCTTTTTTCCTTCCGCTGGCAGCCGACTGCGCCAAGAACAATAGCCATAGCGACAAACACAGTTACCGCTAAAAACTTTTTCATGACTCAAACTCCACTATTATCCATCCTTAAGGCGCTGTTTGTAGTAACCCGCGATAATTCCATCCCTGCGATTCAGAATATCGGTAACAAACATAAATACACTTTTCGAAATTGGTCTTATTGTAGCAGTTTGCCGAGTTGTGACAAACATTTATTGAAGTTCTGCCGACATCACCGGCAAGGGTGGAGACTGCCTTCTGAATAGCGGGTCTGGAGCCGATGCTTATAAACGTTGCCGCCGGAAGCGCTGGACGCGAGCGATACGGTTTTAGTGCCGGAGACTACTTACCGAACTGTGCTTGCGGCCTTCTTGTGTATCTAACCTGACCGTGTGGGGAGCTTTGCGTCGTGTGGCGGTCAGCTATCGGCTGCGAGAGACCTGATTAGTCGGCCTGCATCGATTACAGAGGCTTGGTCGTCAAGCTCCGGCCCAATTTCGGGACTGCTTACCAGCAAGAAAGCATCATCGTAAGTATGCTTGCCTGTGAATGGCCCTGTGCCGGCAAGTTCCTTGGTATGTATGGCGCCTTTGAGATTGAACCCTTTCTCTCCGACCAGAACCATATCCGGGGCGTTCTCGAAATACGGGCCGCTGTATACGTCCTGCTTTCGATAGATGCTCTTTATGACTTTTTTGCCGTCGACCTGCAGGGATAAAAAAAGACTCTCCAGCTCTTTAAGACAGGCATCTTTATCCCTGCCGTCTATGCTGCCCGCGGGATATTTGCCCTTTTGATTAATGTAAATGCGAGCCGGGTCGAGAGCAAATGCTTTGGTGGCAGAGGCAACGTTTAGAAGCATCGGCTCGGGACTGGGCTTGAGCGTCAAAAAACCTTCGCCGGCCAGAAGATGATTGACATAGATATCTTTTTCGCATCTTTCGAATCCATGGTCTGAGAGCATTATAAAAGCGTCCCCATCTTTGGTCTTGGAAAGAATCTCGCCTATGGCCTGGTCGATTCGGCCGAAGTGATTCAGAAACTCATTGTGGTATTTGTGGTTCTGGTCTTCATAGGCGGCGAACAGAAAATGCATCAGCCGGTCAGTCCCTGTAAATGCGAGCATGAAGGTTTGCCAGTCTGTGTAGTTCCACAGATATTCGCAGGCCTTGATTCTTGCAGTCAGCGTCTCGTCAAGGTCATGAAGGAACAGGCCCATGTCCTTGTGTGCCTTGTCTGAATCGACGTCCAGCCGATAGTCGAGGCTTTTCAACCGGCGTATTAGAGACTTAGGGTACACGCTTTTATCAATGTCGACCGAGACGAAGCCGGATATATGCACGCCGTTCATATCCCTGACGGGATATGTCGAGGGGACATTTATGATGACCGACCGGCCTTTTGCAAGATTCCAGAACGGCGGCGATTTCAAATCACTGAAATTTGGGAACCTCATCTTATAGGACCCCGCGTACAAATCCGTAAAGCCGAATATGCCGTGTTGGCCGGGGTTCTCACCCGTAATTATTGTTGACCACGCCACCGAGGAGACCTCCGGGATGGACGACCTCATTTTTCTCAACACCCCTGCAGAAATTAACCTGGCGGTGTTGGGCATGATCCCGGCTCGGGCTAAATCTTCGAGCAGTCGAAGCGGTACGCCGTCGAGGCCGATTATGATGAGTCGCTGGGGTTTCATTCTATTTGTCGCAGGTAATTATTCCGCCTGCGCAGATATTATCGCCTTCGACGAAGACAAATCTGCCAAGTTCTCTTACGTCGTTGAAAGACTTAATTACAAGAGGTGCCTTGGTTTTTATGGTCACCTGGCCGACTTCGAGGTTTTTCAGTGTGCCGGCATCCCGTTCGAGAATGTCAAGCGTAGAGGAGTCGATTCTGCTGTCTATTCTCTCAACTTTGGCGGTGGTTTCCTGAGTTGCACACCGTATTGTGATTTTCTTATTCTTCTTGAATTCATTTTTTGACATCCAGAAGATGGTTGCATCGAATGTGTCGGTAAGTGTGGGTTCGGCATCGGGCGTGCAGAGGACGTCGCCCCGATCAAGGAACAGCGGGTCTTCGGTGGTTATGCCGATGCTTTCACCGGCGACGGCGAGCTCGACTCGCGACGGGAACTTTTGGATGCTTGTCACTTTCGTTGTCTGGCCGCTCGGCAGAACCTTGACGAGTTGGTTCGCGCGAAGTACGCCGGCTTCGACTCTGCCGGCGATAATCCTGTCGCCGTCGATTTTGTAAACATCCTGTACGGGAAAAATCAAAGCCTTGTCTTGTGGCGGCTGGGCGTTCTTCAGCGAGTCGAGGCTTTCAAGAAAAGACGGGCCCGTATACCACGTCATCTTGTCTGATTTGGCGGCAATGTTGTCGCCGTTGATTGCGGAAATGGGAATATAAAAAAAGGGCTCGATGCTTATGGATTTGAGCCATTGCTGTGCGTCTTTTTTGACGGCGTCGAATCGCTCCTGCGAAAAACCAACAAGGTCCATTTTGTTCAGGACGACAACGACCTGATGAAGCCCCAGTAGCGACAACATATACGAATGCCTTTTGGTCTGCTCCTTGATGCCCTCGGCGACGTCGATGATTAAAACCGCCGCCTCCGCCTGTGAAGCGCCGGTAATCATGTTCTTGACGAATTCCACATGGCCCGGTGCATCGATTATTACGTATCGTCTACTGTCGGTCTTGAAGAAAACCTGTGTCGTATCAATGGTAATACCCTGCTCACGCTCTTCTTCCAGATGGTCCAGGAGGTAGGCAAACTCAGTCTCTCTGCCGCGCCCGGCGGAAGCCTTTCGCACTTCCTGTATCTTGTCCGGCGGCAGTGAGCCTGTGTCATAAAGCAGTCTTCCGATAAGAGTTGACTTCCCGTGATCTACGTGACCCACGATAACAAAGCTGAGCACGTCCATATTAGCCCCCGTTAGTGCAACCTAAATCCTTATCGAGCGAAGGTGGACCTCCTCGTGGGTACTCATTTACATATACCCGAGTGACCTGAGTTTCTGCATCATGTAGTCTTCTTCCTTGTCCTGCGCCCGGCCGCTCCTCTCAGAAACCTTAGAGGTCCTTAGTTCCTCGACAATCTTGTCTATCGTATCAGCATCCGAATCAACGGTTTCGCAGCAGGTTTCGCATCCGATGCTTCTATACCTTTTCCCGTTCCTGGCAAAGTACAGGTCAACAATTGGGATGTTTTCTCTCTTGACATACTCCCAAACGTCGAGCTCACGCCAGCCCAGCAGGGGATGAACCCGGATGTGCTCTTCCTCTGCTGCCTTAGTCTTATACTGGTCCCACAATTCGGGGGGCTGGTTCTTGTAGTCCCATTCAAAATCCCCGTCTCTCGGACTAAAAACCCTTTCCTTTGCGCGAATACCGTGTTCGTCCCTTCTGATGCCAAGGTACAGGGCCTTAAAACCATGCCTGGCAATGGCTTGTTTGAGAGCGACGGTCTTCAGTTCGTTGCAGCATTGGAACTTTCCTTTATTTGGGCCGGTGCCCTTACTGATGGCTTCGTCGTTCTTTGCTACAATCAGATTAAGCCCCCATTCTTTTGCATATTTGTCTCTGAAATCATAAATCTGCTTGAACTTAAAGGTAGTGTCAAGATGCAGAACCGGAAACGGTATCCTGCCGAAGAAGGCCTTTCTGACCAGCCAGAGCAGAGTTGTGGAGTCTTTCCCGATGGACCAGAGCATCGCGACTTTTCTGAACTGGCTGTACGCCTCCCGGATAATGAATATGCTTTGGCTTTCCAGTTTGTCCAGACCAGACAAGTTGAGACTCATTTCGATAATGTCTCCCCGAAAACGCCCATGGTTTCTTTTTCAGGCGTACCAAGCTCTGAAGTTATTCTGCATGCCCCTGATTTCCGTGAGCACGAACAAACGCCTCTGTTTCGCTCACAGGACAGACTCATGAGCCTAATTGTTTGGCGCCCCTTGACTTATCAAGTGGGCAGGGGCGGAATTGAACCGCCGACACACGGATTTTCAGTCCGTTGCTCTACCGACTGAGCTACCTGCCCAAAGCTCTTACACCCCTGAATTTAACATAAAAAACGGATGTTGCAAGAAAATTAACCGCCACTTTTCGTCGAATTCGAACGGAAAAAGAGCCCGCAACAGCAGATAAAGCCCAGCGGCATAGCTCAGAGGTTTGCGCCTCTCCTAGTAGTCCGTAACGCCTAAATTACAGGGTATAATTTTTTGAGTTTTGCTCGAGCATCCGCAGTGGTGAATTGCCAATCCACGCTTACCTCTGCGTCGTTACGTTCGGCCTGCCATGTTGACACCTCAGCTATCATC
>DATKVV010000004.1:0-3106 GCA_035529895.1 Sedimentisphaerales bacterium | reverse complement strand
ATCATGCCAAAACTAATCCCATTAACGCAGGGTAAATTTGCGATTGTCGATGATGAAGATTACGGGTGGCTTAATCAATGGAAGTGGTTTTCTTACAAAGACAAAAACTCGCCTCATTATTACGCAGCCAGAGGCGTCTGGTGTGGCAAAAATACTAAGTTAATATTTATGCACAGAATTTTAATCAAAAACAAAGGTGAGGGGTATGTAAGAGACCATGTTAATAGAAATTCATTGGATAACAGAAAATCTAATTTGCGTATATGCAAAATACATCAGAATTTTATAAATGCTCCATCTTATATTGGCAACTCGAAATTCAAGGGTGTTTATTGGAATAAGAACATAAAGAAGTGGCATTCGAGGATCGGGCACAACAATAAAAGAATACATCTAGGTTTTTTTAAAAAAGAAATAGAAGCAGCGAGAGCCTACGACAAGAAAGCGAAAGAACTATTTGGTGATTGCTGCTATGTAAATTTGGGATATTAAACAATGTCACCAATAAACGAAGCAGAACGATTGAGGCGTAAAGGTTATATCGGTTCTTCCGATATGGCGGCGATACTCGGCTTTGACCAGTACAGTAACGCCTATAATGTTTGGCTCGATAAAACCAACCGGACGTCCGACTTTGAGGGCAATAAAGTAACGGAGGCCGGAACCATCTTCGAGCCGGGAGTTATGGATTGGGCGGAAAAGCAACTCGGGCCGCTGCGTAGAAACGTAGAGCTTTTCCTGAATGAATTCCACATGATAGACCACGTTGACGGGCAGGTGATTCTCAATGGCAATCCTGTCGAGGCCAAGACGGCAGGGCTGTTCGGGCCGATTGTCGAGAAATGGGGAGAGGATGGTACGGACAGGATCCCCGACCGCGTTCTGATACAATGTCACCATCACATGATTTGCGCCGAACGCGAGATCTGCCACGTTCCCGCCTTCATAGGGCGTCGCGGATTCAATATGTTCGAGGTCGGCAGGGACCAGCTTATCGTCGATACGATTCTGGAAAAGGCTTTGGACTTTTGGGATTGCGTAGAAAACGACACGCCGCCCGAAAACATGACGCCGAGCCTTGCTTTTATCAAGAGGATCAAGCGTGTTCCTGAAAAGGTAATCGATTTTGACGCCGAGCAGGTCAAGTTGATTAAGGATTGGCAGGATGCGAAAGGCAAGGTCAAGTGGGCCGGGGCTATTCTCGAAGATGCTCAGTCTGCGATGCTCACGGCGTTGGGTGACGCTGAGGCCGGAAAGTTCGCTTTGGATGGCAAGTCTATGATGCTCACCTATTTCGAGCAATGCTCGCGTCTCATTGATGTAGAGAGGCTTCGAAAGGAACTGCCGGAAATCGCGGCTAAATATACGAAGGCGTCGAAATATCGCGTTACGAGGCTGAAAAAAATTAAACGAGAATACACTTATTCATCAATCAAATTGTAAGGAGAAAATCATGTCTAAAAAACAACAAGCAAACAATGTTCCTGAAAAAGAGCAGGAGAAAACACCGCCAAAGTCAATCGAGAAGGCAAATCTGGCTATGACGCGACGCGGCTTTGAGCCGACTTCGATGGAAGAAGCCTGGCGATTTGCAACTGCGCTGGCGGAGTCTGACATGGTACCGGACAGGTACAAAGGCAAGCCCCGCGATTGTCTGGTTGTCTTGGACCTGTCTGCACGCCTTGGGTCCTCCTGGCTTGCGGTCATGCAGCACGTATATTCTGTTCATGGTCGCGTTGGCATGGAATCGGCATTAGTTATTGCTTTGGTCAATCAATTGGGCATGTTTGTCGATCCGATTGAGTACGAAGTTAAGGGGGATGATGCGAGTAAGCCTGATTACAAGGTCCGGGCCATCGCCACACGCAAGAGCACCGGAACCGTTCTTTACGGCCCCTGGATTGACTGGAAGCTTGTCAAGGCCGAAAAGTGGGACAGCAAGGACGGTTCGAAGTGGAGATCGATGCCGGAGCAAATGTTCCATTACAGGGCGGCTTCGTGGTTCCAGAGAAGGCACTGCCCCGAGGTCACTATGGGAATGTTGACCACGGATGAGGCTGAGGAGATCGGACCACAGCACGTTGAATCTACCGTTGTCGAATCCGGCGTCAACGCACTTAAAGAGCGTCTGCAGGAACGACAGCAAGCACAGAACGGCGGCAACGGCGATTCTAAGCCTGAGACTGAGCCAACGGAACCGGAAACTGCCGAAGATGAGAATGAAGGCCAGGACGGTCCCGATCCGGTCGATCCCGAGCTGCGTGACCCTGAGACAAACAATAGAGTCGCCGAGGAAAAGCAAAAGCTCCAAACTGCCGGTGCGTCAAAATCGAACCTGTTTTAAAATATGTCAGGCAATAAAGAACTGCGCTGAAAGAAAGGCGGAAGTTGCGTGAAATCAAGAGAGCAATTACTAATCGAACTTAAAGAACATACCATTATTGCAGGCGGCGCAGAGGAAGATGATGGTATCGCGGTACAGTTGGATTTTGGTGGTCTAAGGAAAAGTTTGCGTGTCATTGCTTCGTGGGGAGAAGGTTGGGACCATGTTAGCGTTAGTCGTAGAGATATGTGCCCAAGTTGGGAACAGATGTGTTTCGTGAAAGACTTCTTCTTCCATCCCCATGAGTGCGTTGTTCAATATCACCCAGACCGTAAGGATTATATCAATAAACATCCACACTGTTTACATTTGTGGCGACCACAAAACGAGGTAATACCTACGCCGCCGTTAATATTTGTATGAGCCTATGAAACGAATCCCACTTACAAGAGGAAAATACGCCATGGTCGAGGACGCTGATTACGATTGGTTGATTCAGTGGAAGTGGTATGCCCATAAAGGTGGAAATACTTTCTACGCCGCGAGAAAAAGTCCGAGATTAAATGGGAAACAGACGCTTATATTCATGCACCGATTAATTCTTGGCCTGGAACCCGGCGATAAGCGACATACCGATCACCTGAACCATAACGGCCTTGATAACCGATGGGATAAACTGCGGATTTGCACCGCAAAACAGAACCATCAGAACAGGATTTCAAACAGGAGTGGTTCATCCGCATTAAAAGGTGTTTCTTGGAACAAACATGGGCATAAATGGCA
>DATKVV010000003.1:0-2469 GCA_035529895.1 Sedimentisphaerales bacterium | reverse complement strand
CGCAGTAGGCGGTCACTCGCATCGCTTGCGCCGGCACGTCTTTGGAAAAAATGAAGATGGGCCTGTCGGCGGAGCGGACGATTGAAAACAGCACTAAGGCTATCAGGCTACTCAACATGATGCGTAGGATTGTTTCATGTGATTTCATGGCTTTTCCCTTCCGAAGGTATCGAATGCGTACGGCATGAAGAAAGCCGCCAGCATCGCCAAAATTATCTTTAATAGTTTCATATAGTTTCTCCCCTTAACTTCGATTTGGTTCGACCCATCCACACACGCGTGGGGTTGGCGAGTGTCAAAAATGACCTCACCCTTTGGCTGTGGGCCCAGCCATTATTGTTTCACTATTAACCTTTAAAAGAACGGTGTTGCCTATTTCTCCTTTTCTATGGCCGGGCGTGGCCGTCACATTTTACTCTTGTTCCTCATGCCTCATTTCTTCTTCATATTGTTGGTGTTCGTATTCCTGTTGTCGCCTGCGTTCATAGTCGCGTTCTCGCTCTTGCCGCCTTTCTTCCTCTTCGCACTCTTGCCGACGGCGTTCTTCTCTCTCTTTTTCCGCTCGGCCTTCGTCCCATCCGGCCGCATAGTTCCGCTGCCTATAAGAGCCGTGCCGGTCGTAATCCGAACTCCTGTAATCATCTGATGAGTAACTGCGTTCACCATCCCGTTTGCCTTTTCGGTATGACTCTGACCATCTATCTGTCATTTTCATTTCCCTTTCTCGGTCAGAGCGATGGCGGCGTCAGCCTTCAAGGTCCAGCAGCAACCGCACTTGCCGTCCTCGTGATTCTCATGTTCCACAGCGGCTACCAATGCTTCCAGCAGGGCCGGGGCAGCTTGTTCCAGGCGACAGGCCGGGCAATCCGAATAATACCTCTCATCGCCAACTTCGTGATTGTGTTCCATTTCGTTTCTCCTTTCTCAAGCCGGGCGTGGCCCTCCTGGCCGCCAGCCTGTTCTGTTCGAGGTGGCTGTTCGTCCGTGTCACGTGCCCGGCTATTTACTTGTCAAAAGCCCGTCAGTCTTCAATCGCTTCTTTGAGTTGGCGATAAGCCGTCACTTTCACATTTCGGGCCTTGGCTGCGTCGCTGTTCTCTATCTCTTGCTCTACGTCCCATTCATTGAAGACCTTGAGTACCCGCCGTGCCGCAATAATTTGATTGCGCACTTGTTTGCCGATGAGACGAAGTGAATAGGTCTCGGCCACAGTCATTTTGCTATAGGCGGCAATGTCCCGGATCGTATCTGCGATATTGGCCATTCTGTTTTTCCTTTCCGTTGTCAAAGTTGCCGGTAGCCGCCGGCTCGCTCACCACTTTTGCCTTCCGCCACAAGCAAGGTCCGCTTATTCGCAGGTGACGCACCGCGCTCAAAGTTTTTTCCTGAACCGCTCATCGCGGAAAGTCTCAAAAAAGGCGGGTCAGGGACGGCCCTGGCCCTGCCTTCGGAGGAGGGTGATGAAAAGCTGATAATGACATGGCGGGTGCCGGAATCGAACCGACCTAATCGGCTTATGAGACCGCCCAATTCACCAGAATTGTAACCCGCGAGCAATGGTTCCGGCCGCCTCTCACGCCGTTTCCAAATTTGCATTGATCCACCCCAGCAATTCGTCGCACTTGAGAAACAGTTTATGGCCCAGCCGATAAAATCGGATGCCGTTGCCGGGCTGCCGCCGCCAGCCGTAAATGGTGGTTTTCGGTATGCCCGTGACCTGGGCGGCTTTGCTGACCGTAATCAAGCCGCCGGGGTTCATCTCAGCCGGCAACTGAATGTAGGCTCTCTGCCGCATTTTCTTCTTGACTTCCCTGCCTGGGTGGTAGATACTTGTCGAGAATGGCACGGAGGGCCGCACTAAAATTCCCATGGAGCTGGTACTCGGGGCTCGCATACAGCCGTTGCAGAAGATCGGGTTTCAGCGTGGTTTGCAGCAATTGCAGCTTTGGTTTGGGTCGTTTCCTGGCCATGATGGCCTCCTATAGCAAAAGTATAAAGTTTTATGACCGCATCATAAAGTGTATCGGCCATTGTGTCAAGCGGATTTTATGAAAAAATTACAGGTTTTTTTTGAAATAATCATAATTGTAAAGGGGATAAAGAGTTATGTATGATAGATTTTATGACTGAAGGAGAAAAAAAAATGAGCCAACCGGATGATACTTATTATTTTGGCGGCCCGGTGCCCCGCGACATCCAGGAGAAGCTGGAGGCGTGTCGGGACAGGGGCATGAGGAACCAGACCATAGCCCGCAAACTGGCTTATCTCTGGTTAGCCCTGCCCGAGGAACGGCAGAATGAGTTGTATTTTGGCCTCATCGACAGCGATTTCGACCCCGAGGACAAGCGTATTGCTGACTTGTTTAGGGCGGTTGACGACATAGTCGTGGGCCAGATACTGGCTTGCTTGCCTGAGAGCGCAAGGCTGATCGAAGCCTTTGCCTCTGCCGAAGAGCGTAGGCCAGATCG
>DATKVV010000002.1:0-6050 GCA_035529895.1 Sedimentisphaerales bacterium | reverse complement strand
GCGGCTCGATCTTTTCCCACAATTCGTCTGAAATCCTGTATCTATTCTTTGCTTTCCGTTTTTTCATCCCTGAATCCTTTCAAAGGCATCATCGCCTTTGATTATATCGGCCATTCAAGGGTTATTAGGATAGGCTCTTAGCATTCGTCCAGACTTTGTCTCCTTCGACATTCCTCAGTGGAAGACGAGTTGTTTTTCCATCGGCCCCTACTTTCCACAAGACGCAGTCGCCGCCCCGCACAGGAAAGGCCCCCTTGGGACATTCGACCGCCATCACAATTACCCCGTCGCCATCCTTGTTCGAACAGGAAGCAAGCGGAGTGGAATTCATATTTGCGTCAAATACGAGGTCCTTATCCCATGCGATTCTTGCTTTTGATTCACTGGGAATCAATAGACAAAACCATGCGACTAAAATTATTGTCGAATTCTGATAAAGCTTCATGACAACACCCCTGATTCCATACTTATAGTACTTAGCGGTACCCGTTAATCACAGCGACAACAAGCACATGCGTTTACTTTAGCAGATTCAATTCTCATCATCTATCTCCCAACATCTACTTGTAGAACGTGATTGGCGTGCCATAGATCGTAGAGTTTGCCTGATCCCACACGTGTTCGAACCTCACCATCTAGGGCTGCGGGCAGCCGAGGAGCCAAAAAGCGAGCCAGAGCAGGAGCAACATGGGAATTTTGTTAGGCATGGTTCTGACCTCCAAGTAATTGTAAGATAAGTGTGTTTTGTTTTTGAACGGGTATCGTGTGCCCCCCGTGAAGCCGTATCTGGGTATGGAACCGCCCATTTGTAAGCTCTCCACAAAACCGCTGCCGGTTTACCGGCAAATCGAGTATCTTTTGTAATTTACCCCCCCCCTGCCGCGCTTGTCAATAGAAAAACCGGGAAAAAATCTTAAAAAATCGAAAAATTTTTGCACCCCCCGCCCCGCCGAGTCAGAGAGCGGCCTGAGCAAGCTCGGGACAATGCGCCAAAACGCTGAGTCCCCTTAATAAAAAGAGGCCAAAAAAGGGCCCGGCTTAGCAGAGGTGGCACAGAATAATCAAAAAGATACCGCTAAGTGCCGCCCAAAACGCCAATCCAACTCCGCAAAGCGCTCCCTACCTCGGACGAACTCCGGCCCAACCGCGAAATCTGTGAAACTTGTGCCCAAGGTACCTGTGCCCAAGGCATCCGCGATCAACCTTTCTCATTTGCCTCCCATTTTGATTTTTACGTTGCATTTTTGCATTTTGACTTTTGATATTTGCTTTCCCCATCGTCCTCCGCGCGTTCCGCAGTTTTGCACTTTAAGTTTTAGTTTTGCGCTTTGCACTTTAGTTTTGCGCTTTACGTTTTAAGTTTTGACTTTCCTTCCCCGCCCCCCACCCCCCACTCCAACACAATGAGTCCTTCCTCGATAGTCTTGAGTCCTGTGTCTTCGCCCTGTCGTCTTGCCAATTCTTCACTTGACATCAAACTTTTAATATTGTATAATACCCATCAAACTAAATAGCCTAATACACTCAATACTCAATGCGGAGCACATTAATAATGACCACCCCGGCCACAATTCTGAACCTTCTTGTAGATTATTCGCCGGGTGGTTCCGGTATGTCGAATATCCCATGGACAGACTCCGGCTCAGTCTCCAAATAGACCGTCTTGGTCGTCGTCACTTCCAAGGGTCCATCTCTGTAGTCCTTGCGGACCCCGCTGTCTTTTACGACGATGACCTTGGGTACCAGTGTCCCTTGGGGGCGTTGGTCAGTTTGGTGATTTCCTCCACGACCATCGAGCCTGATGCCCAGCGCGCGGGCGAATTAGGGTTCGCAGAGGAGATTCTGTCGTAGCCAGTTCTCGACCTTCCAGAAGGCGACGTGTTCCTTGAAATAGGAAGGATCATCGTCGGAGCGTATCACTTTGGGCTGCGATGGTTTGGGGTAAACAGTGACTGTGAGGCCTCCAGGTGTTAGGGACAAACCGGTGGTCTTCTCCAAAGCCTGTTTGAGTGTTTGTCTGTAAGTGTTGTGCAGCGTGGCACTTTCGCTGCCTTGTACCCAGTAGTTGTTGCTTTTGGCACCGGCCAGAAGAACGGGCGTGGTGTTCGGGTCGGCCAATTGGGCCAGGGCTCTGGCGGCGAGGATTTTTGCGTCCACATTTGGATGGTCCAGAAGGGCGCACAGGGCCCAGGTTTTCTTGAGGCGGGTCAATTTCTCTATGTCGCGTTGGTAGAGGCGATGGTCTTCTGTGAAGTCTCTGAGGTCTTCTGTTTGTCCGGTTACGTAGAGCATCTGGGACAGGTCGAGCCCTGTGGTACTCTGGCCGGTCCCGCCGCCGTGACGGATCGCCAAGGCGATTGCATTTCGCGCAAGGGCGTTTCGTTGGGCTGTGATGTGTGCTTCTCCGGTAGCGGGCGGCACGATGCGAAGCTCGATATCGCTGGAAGTGAGAATTCCGAACCAGCGGTTTTCCGTTGTGGCGTAGGGGCAAGCGTAAATGCAGCGGACGGTGTGCCTTCCGAGCGAGGTAAACGGTGCGGGCCCATTTTCCTTGGGGGGCCATAGGTTTATATGAACGGTGCGGATGTAGGTTTCACCCGGTTCGAGTTTACGCGGGTGAGGAGCATCGTCCTCCTCAATGGGGCCCTCGGGTTTGCCTACGGTGATGTGTTTGCCGTCGGGGCCGGTGACCTCGAAGCTGGTGAAGGGGAAGTAGTCGTATATGTTGTAACGATGCTGGAAGATAGTGAGGGGTACCCGGCCTTGATTTCGGATGTGAATTTCCAGCGGGATGAGCTCGCCGAGGTCAAAACGTTGCTTGCGAAGGCGAAGGCCCATTCTAAGGCCATTGACGGGTTCGCCCCAATGGGCCGGGGAGGGCAGGACTTGTTTGATTTCCTGGCCTAACTGTTCGCTGTAGGGCATGAACCATGCGGTGGGGTGTACTGGAAAGAGGGCGGGCACCTGCCGTCGGTGGCCGCTCTGGTGTAGAAAGAGCACCCATTTTTTCTCCGGTTGCGGGGGCAGAACTGTGTCTGTCTTAGAGAGTGTAAATGCGAGGCTCACACCGGGGCTGTGGTCTCCCTTAATGGTTTGGACTGACCTAGCGCGATTCGCGGCAAATCCCTCAGGAACGGTCGCGACGACGATGCGGTCGGCGTCGGCGACCAGTTTGGCCAAGCTTGGCTGCTGCGCACTCGGCGCCCGGCTGGCCGAAGGCCTTGGCGATTCTCTCGATGCAGAGACTTCCTGAGACACGGTCACTGAGAGAGATATCGCAACGAGGCAGAGGGCCAAAAACCAATTGGTTTTCCCGGCAACCTCGGGTTTTGTTCCGGCTGCAAACATATCGCTGCTCCTTTTTGCGCCGTCGGTCGAAAGCAGTCTCACTATAGTATAGACGAAAAATCGGGAAAAAAGTTGCACTTTTTTCCATACGTTTTTATTTTTTGGTGTTTGCTGGTTACAGTGAGTAGAAAAGACCCCCGAAAAATGAGAGTCGAGTGGTTGCGAATAAAGAGTTTATCTTCCAACATTTACGGCCGGCCCGAATCGGATCCCAAACAAGCGCTTGCCAATATTAAAGAACAATCGGCAGGCAGGATTTAGTCCAAGCAAAAGTGACTTTTCTTGCCAGTTTCGGATTTTGCAGCAAAGGCATTCCGAAAAGGCCAATCTGAACAAAGCTGCCCGAAGGCCGGAGCGGACGCCAAACCCGACGGGCGAGAGGGCGAGCCGTGCCTGTTCTGCAGAGCCGGTAATTACTCGCTTTGTTTTTGTTTTGTGTAGGCGGCGACGATTTGCGTCTGGACATTGGGCGGCACGATTTCGTAGTGGCTCAGCGACATAGCATAGCTGCCGCGGCCGCCGGTAACGCTTTTTAGCTGGCTGTTGTATTGCGAAACCTCCGCCAGAGGCGCCTGGGCCTTGATGACGACCATATTGCCGGCCAGCATATCCTGTCCGAGTACCCGCCCTCGTTTGGACGAGAGGTCGCCCGTAATGTCACCCATGTTCTCGGACGGGACGGTGATTTCCATATTCACAATCGGCTCGAGCAGAACGGGTTTGGCCTTCTGAATCGCGTCGGTAAACGCGCCTTTACCGGCGGCACGGAAGGCGACTTCCTTTGAATCCACAGGGTGACTCTTGCCGTCGTAGACGGAGACTTGGATATCTTGCATCGGAAATCCGGCGACTATACCTTTCTGCATTACGTCGACGACGCCTTTGTAGACGGCTGGCTCGAACTGGCCGGGGATGGATGCGCCGAAGATGTCCCAACTGAACTCGAGTGAGGGGTCGGAATTTCGTTCGCCTGGTTCGACCCGCAGGTAGACTTCGCCGAATTGCCCTGCACCGCCGGTCTGTTTCTTGTGGCGGTAATGCCCCTCGGCCTTTGCGGTGATGGTTTCGCGGTAGGGAATCTTGGGCTGCTTGGTGTTTACGGACAGTTTGAAGCGTTTTTCGAGTTTTTCCAGCATCACGCGCAGATGGAGGTCGCCGAGGCCGCTGACCACCAATTCGCTTGTCTGCTGGTCTCGCGCGACCTTGAAGCACGGGTCTTCTTCACACAATTTGTTGAGGGCGGAACTTATTTTCTGTTCATCACCCCTGGCGGCCAGCTCAATCGCCAGAGAGAACATCGGCTCGGGCAGTGGCGGCATGGTGAACTTTCCGGCCGTTCGCCCATCGTGGATAAAGTCGCCGACCTGGAGTTCTTCGATTTTGGCCAGGGTCATGATGTCGCCGGCGATTCCGGCGTCGATTTCATTGTTTTCGCCCCCCTGGGACTTGAGGGGGTGGCCCGGCCGGATGCCTTTTTTCTCATCGTTGCGCACCATATTGGTGTCGGATTTGATTGTTCCGCTGAAGATGCGCATACTCGAGTACTTCATGTTCGAGCGGGGGTCGAAGCCGACGCGAAAGACCACTCCTGCCAACGGGGCTGCGGGGTCGGGCTTAAGCTCGATTGTCTTGTCGCCTTGCTTGAGCCGGCGCGGGTTTGACTCAACGGGCGAAGGTGTGTATCTTGCCACAACATCCAGAAGCTCGGTTATACCTACCTCTTTGCGGGCGTTCGTGAAAAGGATGGGGATGACTGTTCCGGCGTTGAGAGCCTTTACGAATACGGAGGCTATTTTTTCAGCGGAGATTTCTTCGCCGGCGAGGTAGCTTTCCATAAGGTTATCGTCGGCCTCGATGACGCTTTCGATCAGTTCGGTGTGTGCCTGTGCGACGTCCATCAGGGGTGAGTGGCCGGTCTGGTTTTCAATGCAGTCGATGACCGACCCCCTGTCCTCGGCGGGCAGGTTGGCGCAACGGCACTGTGAGCCGAAGAACTCGCGTACGTCCTTCAAGAGGCGGGGCAGGTCGATGTTTTCGACGTCAATTCTGTTTATGACGATGATTCGGGGCATATTGGCGCCGGTGGCCAGTTCGAACAGCTTTCGCGTGTTCGTTTCCACCCCGGCGGCGGCATTGATAACGATGATGGCCGTTTCGGCGGCGGGGATGGCGGTGATGGCAGAACCCGTAAAGTCGGGATACCCCGGCGTGTCGATTATGTTGATAAGCTTTCCGCCATGTTCTACGTGAACTATCGCTGACTGAATCGAGTGCTGGTGCTCCTTTTCCTCGTCATAGTAGTCGCAGATGCTCGTTTTGTCGTCGACGCTGCCGAGGCGGTTGGTTGCACCGGTCTTGTGCAAAATCGCCTCTGCGAGGGAAGTTTTGCCGCTTCCGCCGTGTCCGAGAAGGACTATGTTGCGGATATCGCCCGTATTGGCCACTTTTTGACCTCCAGAAAAATCTATTGCCACGTTTTTGCGATTCAATACTTCAAAAGCAACAATGATACACTATCCGCGGCCCAAACGACAAGGGATTTTTCCGTATTTTCGGGCGAGGGGTGCATCTGTAGTTTGTAGGTAGATTTTTCAGGCGGCCAGCGGCTTTTGCGACCATAACTGCTCCCATCGGTTATTCAGCCAGGTAATCCGCAACGCTAACACCGCCGATGAGCCGGCTCTGCTCCAGATCATCCCAGA
>DATKVV010000001.1:0-4942 GCA_035529895.1 Sedimentisphaerales bacterium | reverse complement strand
AAGGCCAATTTGGGCTATTCCCTGTTTGAGTTCGTCTTGTTTGTCAAGGCTTTGCTCTTTGGCTGTTGCCTGTGCTCTTAATGCTTTTAGTTCGGCAGACAAGCGGGCCTGCTCGGTCACAAGCTCGGCCTGTAGCTCCACCCGGTTCACCTTCTCGCCGGGTGTTACCAGAGAGGCCACCGTGCTTTCGCAACCATAAACAAACACGCAGAGAAAAATTGAAATCACCGTTGCAACGGCGACGCCTTGGTTGTGGTCGAGCCACTTCTTAATCGATTCCCACATAAAAATCCCTTTCAGTCGTTTGCATCTGGGACGTAGCCCAGAATATCCATTTGTGTTTGCTTGACGCCACGGTCGTAGCCGACAGCAAATCCGATTATGACCGCAGCACGAACTTGGTTCTCGCTATAGCGCGGCGGGCCTCTGTCCATGGCGCAGCCGTTTAATATCAGCAACACAATCACGCCCATAATTAGTTTGTTTCTCATTTGCCACCGCCTTTCTGCTCGTGCTCGATTTGCAGTTCTATAATGCCGTCCTTGCTTATTCTGTCAGCGCGATTGCTACGATGAGTCATTGGACGATACACTTGCGAACCTTTGGCAATACGCATTCTTGTCACAGAGCATTTGGTGGCCTTGTGGGTTTTGCATACCGTCCATATCTGCCTGCCGTGCCTCGCGCACCACAACAAAACAATGTCGGGGCTTGCCCGTCCACACCATCTATAAAAGTGCATCAGCCACCGCCTTTCCGGTCTGCTATCTCGTGCAGGCCCAAGATTGCGCCCCGAAATTGCTCCTCATCATACTCTTTGTCGTATATCTCCATTAGCTGCGCCGCGAGGTTGTCAAGCGTAGCCTTCGCCGCCGCAAGCTGCTGCTCTGCCTGTTCTCGCAATTCGTCACAGTTTTCATACATCAGGCGGCAATCTGTCAGGACTTCTTCTTTGAACGCAAGCTGCTGCTTCAGTTGGCTGATTTCTATATCCCTGTCAGCCAGTTTTTCAACCAGTCTTTCTTCTATGGTTTTTGCCATATCAGCCACCGCCTTTCCGCTCTTGCTCTAATTCCTTCAACTTCCTACGCCGACTTTCAAGTATGTCCGCCAATTCAGGGGTCCGTACAGGACGCACAGGTTCCCGCCTCTTTGCTGCAAGATAATACATTCGGTGAGGCCACTTTCCCTTAAACCACTCTTGAAAAGCTATAGGGTTGCCGTGCCCCCAGCCAACATGACAGCCACAGCAGAGCGTAATAAGATTGAGCAAATCCCATCTGAGCCTGAAGTCCCGTCGCCCGTAGATATGAGCTGAATGTAAACCTCTTGCCTTAGCAGCAACGCTACCGCACCGCTGGCATTGGTAGTTATCCCGCAGTTTCACGATTTTGGGGGTTACGGTATCAAGTGCCCTGATAATTCTCGAACGGTCATCCTTGCCTTTCTTTCGGGTAATCATTTCTTCGCTAACTCCTCCGCTATCAGGGCGGCGCAATTATGAGGGCAAATTCCGTTGTTAAAATACTTACCCCTATTACAATTAAAACAAAGCACTTGAAAGCCTTTGGGATAATTGTTTTTTCTAAGCCAACGATAAAGCAAATTGCTGCTGCCGCCTATTTGCCTGCGATGCCTTGTGCCTTGTCCATTTATATGGTCAATCGACAAAAACATAAGGTTGTTTTCGCCACAACAAACACATTTCCCGCCATAAGCACTAAATACTTCGGTTTTTAAGCTGTCTCGCTCTGTTTTGTTGTGTTGTTTGTTTCTTTCGTTACGTTTTCGGGACTGCGCTTTCTGGATTGCTTGTACTTTCGGCTTAACGCGATATATTTTTGTGTATTCTGCCCCACATGCCTTGCACTCGCTGCGAAGTCTATCTGAATGTTGTGTATGCGCGTAAAAATCATAGACCGCTTTTATCTTGCCACATTTGCTACATTTTTTCGCATTTATCTTCATTATTTAGCTCTTTTGCAATTAACGAACTTATAATCCAGTGAATGGGCTCAACTTCGACCATAGCCCATCCCTTCATGGCTTCTGCTATTATGTCCACCACAAGAGCAGGGTTTATGCCTTTTGGTATTGGCTCGATGTGGTCATAAACCAACACGAGCGCCCGAGCAAACTCTTGTGGGTCAGCCTCGCGCTTTAGCCGGAACGCGAGGTCGGCAAGAGACTCAGATAAGCCGTCAGGCTTAGGACAATCTGATTCATCATCAGCCACAGTCTGCAAGGGCTTTTTGCATTTCCTACAGTATTCTGGGTCGCAACTCGAAGGCGTAAACGAGCCGGAAGCAAAATGCTTCCAAGGTTTCGGGACTATGTGATATGCTATTGCTACTCTTTGTTCTTCTTCCGGCAAGTCCAGCACCGCCAGTAGGTCTTTAATTTTGTCGGTCATTCTGCTTTCGCCTCTCAAAACGGAATCTCATCGTTTGTATCAATCAATTTTTCCGGTTGGTATTTCGCCGCTTGGGCCTGCTGCTGTTTGTGAAACGACAACTTCGCAAGCGGTTCCTTCGGCGGCATAAGTTTCGGCTTAAAAGGTTTCGGCGCCAATCTCGCTTGCAGCCATCGCCTTGCTGCATAGTCAGGCCCGGCCAGTATGTTCTTCTCCGCCTGTTCCCGCGCAGCCTTGCCGCGCAGCCCATCATCGGCGTAGTGTTGCTTTTCTTTGGGCCTCTCAATAACCCAAGCCCCGCCGTATGTTTCCTCGGCGTGAAGCCGTGCCTTTTCGGCTTGGCCGGCTTCAATATCTCGCCAAGGGGTATCTGTTGGCGAAGCAGAGTAGAAAGGTGTGCGCCATCTCAACATTCGCTCTTGGGGGTGTTGGACACAGGCAACGTAAAACAACAACGCAGGTTCGCTTTCGGCCCCAAAATGTACCAACCCCCCCGTTTCTTTGGCCTTGACAATCACTGCTGCCCACGGGGTTTGCAAATAATATCTCGGCACGCCTTCGGAGATCACAGTGTCAAAGGCGTTACGCATAGCGTGAAAATCGAACAGTCGCAATCGCCGGTAGAGACCCCGGTTTATTGTTTCGTCGTTCACCCGCGGCCAAACTTTGCCAAAGTCGTTCAAGATTGTTGCCACTTCATCATGCGTCATATCTCGCCCCTTGCTTGTAGCCGAGCCAAGCGGTCCTCGGCGGTTTCGGATTTCTTGTCGCCAGCAAACTTTGGACGGTTCTTCCGCCAACGGACGACGGCATCTCTCACTGATGGTATCTCAAGCCCGTTGCCGAACTTCCAGCCCTGCGTGGAGTAGTGTTCGTAACACTCCGCTGCCTCTGGCCCTGTTAGTCCCGCCCTGAATCCTATGTCAAGAAATTGCTGGAGAGAGAAGCATCGTTTTTCTGGTGTGTTTTCTTCTTTATCACTTTCTTCTTTTACCTTTTCTTTACTTATCTTTACTTTACTTCTCTTCGTTATATCACCGTTAGTAACAACGTTATAACGTTGTTGCATGCCTTTTTTGCCAGCTAAACTCTTGTCACGTCGATACTTAGCGGCACGGGCCAATTCGCGCGTGACTCGTTTTTGGGTCAACACTGATTTTTTTATTTTGAACTTTTTTTCGACCGCGCGCCAAATTTGTTTCCATTCTTCGCCAGTCTTGAAGCAGTTGCTCAGCGCCGCGATTTGGTGATGATTTGTTACGGTAAAAGTGTCGGATTCCTGTTCTGTTAGGAACAGTTTCCCCCCGTTGGCGTACAGGTAAAATATAATTGAACAATAAACCCCCCGCTCCTCGGCAGTCATCATCTGGTAGTCGATGTCCGCCAGAAAAGCCCCCGGCTCAAGTTGCACATACTGGATATTGTTCTTGCCTGCCATTTACTCAGCCTCCGTGCTTTGTTTTGTCATTTCTGCTCCATTAGTTCGGGCTGGTGGACGTTGCCGATGATAACGATAGTTGTGACCTCATATTCATCAATGTCGATGACGGTTTTGTATCGGTCACAAACAGACCAGAACCAGCACAATCGCTCGTCGTCATACGAGATTATTGCTGTTGCCTTGCAGTATTGGGCCTTATCCGCATTTGGCGAGGAAATATCGTATGTTATCTTGCATATATCCCCCTCGAATATCTCCACGCCGTTCTTGTCGTGCTTGTCGGCGTACTGGCCGACGGTTTCAGGGATGACCTCCACAACGCCGAAAATCGCCGGTTCAAACCCGCCACAATCCGGGTCGTATTCTGCATCAGGTGGTACGATAAAATGCCTACCGTCAAGTTTGACGTGGCTGCCGTAGATGAAATCTGTTTCGCCTATCGGAATAGCCCTGTATTTAGAGTTCATAGCTTCACCTTTCAATTATGGGCGTCGGCCTTTGCGGTTCCACCGGCCACGCCCCGGCGCTCCGTCTGCGCATAAACCGTACTCAGGCTTTCTGTGATTGTTCCGCTTTGATAAAATCCCTTTTTCGGCATCCTGCCTTTCCTTCCGTGGTTTAATCCTCGATTGACAGGCTAAAGTTGTTGGCGACGATAGGAGTCACGGCCAGAGAAGCCGCTTCGCAAAGTTCCCAGATAACCGTCGCATCCGCCTGCGTTTTCACATTCGCAATTTTTGTGGTCTCACAGTCTTCGACCTTCTCGTCGCCATTCCATTTTTCGAGCGTTACCCATACTTCATAATGTTCGCACATAGCTTAGCTCCTGAATAATGAACCCTGCCTGCTTCCGGCGTTCCGGGGCGGGTTCTCATAAGGGCGGTCAGTCGGCCGGTGCGCACCGGCCTTATCACCCGCGAACTGTGGTTCCGTCCTGAACGTCTCCTTGAGCCTACCAACAGGCAGGGTTAATCCTAAACCGCAGCGATATAAGGCGTTGGCATTATAGAGGCCATAGGCGATTAACATTGATGCGGCCCCACACCCGCCGTTTGGCTGAACCAGTCCCTCCGCATAACCCTTAGCGT